>NZ_JBHVFQ010000028.1:0-48217 GCF_042801555.1 Isoptericola sp. NPDC057559 | reverse complement strand
CCACCGCCCTGGTGCTCGCCGGCGGCAGCGACCCGGCCGGGCTGGCCGCCGTCGCCGACGCCCGCGCGGGCGTGCAGGACGAGGGCTCCCAGCTCGTCACCCTCGCCCTCGCCGGGGCGCCCCTGGACGGGCCCGACGGGCGCTGGCTGGACCTCTGCGCGGGCCCGGGCGGCAAGGCCGCCCTCCTCGCGGCGCTGGCGGGGGAGCGGGGCGCCACCCTGGTGGCGAACGAGCTGCAGCCGCACCGCGCGCGGCTGGTGGAGCGCGCCCTGCGGGCGGTGCCCGACGGCGTCGTCGAGCGCGTGCGGACCGGGGACGGCCGCGAGGTCGGCGACGAGGAGCCCGCGGCCTACGACCGCGTGCTGGTCGACGCGCCCTGCACCGGGCTCGGAGCCCTGCGTCGGCGGCCCGAGTCCCGGTGGCGGCGCACGCCCGCGGACCTGGGCACGCTGAGCGCGCTCCAGCGGGAGCTGCTCACGTCGGCGCTCGACGCGGTGCGGCCGGGCGGCGTCGTGGCGTACGTGACGTGCTCGCCGCACCTGGCCGAGACGCGGCTGGTGGTGGACGACGTCTTGCGCCGGCGCGGCGACACGGAGCGGGTCGATGCCCGCGCGGCGGTGCGCGAGGCGCTCGTGCCGGGCGTCGACATCGACCTCGGTGCCCCCGACGGCGGTGCGGACGGGCTGGACGTGCAGCTGTGGCCGCACGTGCACGGCACGGACGCCATGCACCTCACGCTGCTGCGTCGGCGCGGCTAGTCGCGGGCGGGCTCCCCGGCGCGGCGCCGGGGAGCCTCAGCCCAGCGACCGCTGCAGCAGCATCGTGCTGACGCTGCGCCCGTGCTTGACGCCGACGTCGCGCAGCACGCCCGCGACCTCGAACCCCAGCCGGCGATGCAGGGGCAGCGACCCGGCCGCGGCGGGGTCGTCGGCCACGACGGCCACGACCTGCCGCACGCCGGCCAGCGAGCAGGCGTCGAGCAGGGCGGACAGGAGCCGGGTGCCGACGCCGCGGCCCTGGGCCGCGGGGGACAGGTAGATCGTGTCCTCGACGGTGTACCGGTAGGCGGCCTTCGGGCGCCAGGGCGAGACGTACGCGTACCCGACGACCTCGCCGTCGACCTCGGCGACGAGGAACGGCAGCCCGCGGGCGGCGAGGTCGGCGAGGCGCTGCCGCCAGACGGTGAGGTCCGGGGGCTGCTCGTCGAACGTGACCGCCGTGCCGCTCACGTACGGCTCGAGGATCGCCGCGACGGCCGGGAGGTCGCCGGTCTCGGCGGCGCGGACGACCGGCCGGCCGGACGGGGACGCGGTCGCGGAGGTGGGCCCTGCGGGGGAGGGGAGCGGTGGCACGGAGCGAGCGTAGTGGGTGCCACGCCTAGGCTGGGCGCATGCCTGCGCTGATCAACCCGAGCATCCTGTCGGCCGACTTCGCGAACCTCGAGCGCGACCTGGGGGCCATCGCCACCGCCGACTACGCCCACGTGGACGTCATGGACAACCACTTCGTGCCGAACCTCACGCTGGGCCCGCCGATCTTCGAGCGGCTCGCACAGGTCTCCCCGGTGCCGCTGGACGCGCACCTGATGATCGCGGACCCGGACCGGTGGGCGCCGGCGTACGCGGAGGCGGGGGCGGCGTCGGTGACCTTCCACGCCGAGGCCGCCACGGCCCCTGTGCGCCTCGCCCGGGAGCTGCGGCGGCTCGGGGCGCGCGCGGGGGTCGCGCTGCGCCCTGCGACGCCCGTGGAGCCCTTCCTGGACCTGCTCGGCGAGATCGACATGATCCTCGTGATGACCGTGGAGCCCGGCTTCGGCGGCCAGTCGTTCATCGACGGCACGCTCCCCAAGATCCGGCGGGCGCGCCAGGCGGTGGGGGAGTCGGGGCTCGACGTCTGGATCCAGGTGGACGGGGGAGTGTCCCGCGACACCATCGAGCGGGCCGCCGACGCGGGGGCGAACGTCTTCGTGGCGGGGTCCGCGGTCTACGGCGCGGACGACGTGCCGGGGGAGATCGAGGCCCTGCGGCAGCTGGCCTCGCAGCACGCCCACTGAGCACGAGCAGGCGCGGTCGACCCTTCGTCATCGTGTTCTCTCGGAGAAATAGTGTGCCAAGCGCCCTGAATCAGGCGTACGCACCGTCCCGAGGGCCGAAACCCCGCCAGGAGGGCGGGGTCCCGGCGTCTAGGCTGGGCGGGTGAAGACGTTCGACTCCCTGTTCGCCGAGCTGACCGAGAAGGCCACGACCCGCCCCGCCGGGTCGGGGACCGTGGCCGAGCTGGATGCCGGCGTGCACGCGATCGGCAAGAAGATCGTCGAGGAGGCCGCCGAGGTCTGGATGGCCGCCGAGTACGAGACCGACGAGGCCGCTGCCGAGGAGATCTCCCAGCTGCTGTACCACCTGCAGGTGCTGATGCTGGCCAAGGGGCTGACGCTCGAGGACGTGTACACGCATCTGTGAGCGCCCGGACCGGGGCCGCACCGTCACGGTGCGGCCCCGTCGTCCGTCGCGCGCGCCCAGACGCCCGTCACGCCACGACCTGATCAGAACGAGGTATCCGCTGTGCTCCGTATCGCCGTCCCCAACAAGGGGTCCCTGTCCGTCCCGGCCTCCGACATGCTGCGCGAGGCGGGCTACCGCCAGCGTCGCGACACCCGCGAGCTGGTCCTCGCGGACCCCGACAACGGGGCCGAGTTCTTCTTCCTGCGCCCGCGCGACGTCGCGGTGTACGTGGGGTCCGGCACCGTCGACGTCGGCATCACCGGCCGCGACCTGCTGCTGGACTCGGGGGCCGAGGCCGTCGAGCACCTCCCGCTGGGCTTCGCGGCGTCGACCTTCCGCTTCGCCGCGCCCGCCGGCACGGTGACGGACGTCGCGCAGGTGGCCGGGCGTCGGGTGGCGTCGTCGTACGACACCCTGGTCCGTGCGTACCTGCAGGAGCGGGGGATCGTGCCCGCCGCGGTCGTGCACCTGGACGGCGCCGTGGAGAGCTCCGTGCGCCTGGGGGTCGCGGACGTCATCGCCGACGTCGTGGAGACGGGGACGACGCTGCGTGCCGCGGGCCTGGAGGTCTTCGGCGAGCCGATCCTGCGCTCGGAGGCGCTGCTGATCCGGCGCGCCGGGGCGGAGGAGCCGGCCGGGCTGGAGGTGCTCACGCGCCGCCTGCAGGGCGTGATCACGGCGCACGAGTACGTCCTCATGGACTACGACGTGCCGATCGAGCTCGTCGACGCCGCCGTCGCGGTGACGCCCGGCTTCGAGTCGCCGACCGTGTCGCCGCTGCACAACGGCGAGTCGGCGGCGGTGCGGTCGATGGTGAAGCGCGCCGAGACGAACCGGGTGATGGACGCCCTGTACGAGGTGGGGGCCCGCGGCATCATCGTGACCTCCATCCACGCCAGCCGGCTCTGAGCCGGTGCCGTCCGCCGGCCGACCCGGCACCCGCCCTGTCGAGCGAGGCACGACGGTGGCAGCGTGGTGGGCATGAGGGACTCCCGACTGCCCCGCGACGCCGCCGGCGCCCGGTCCCCGGCGGACAGGTTCCGCACGTTCCGGCCGCTCTGGGGGCAGGTCTCCGCGTGGTTCGTCTGGTTCTTCGCCGCGGTGGGGAGCGTCGTGGTGGGCCTGTCCGCGAGCGGGCCGCTCGGCGCCGCGGCCGTGAACAAGGCGTCGTTCGTCGCGTTCGCCCTCGCGGTCACCTGGCTCCTGTGGCGCCTCGGCGGGGTGCATGCCGTGCCCTCGCCCGAGGGCCTGCGCGTCCGTAACCTGCTCCGCTCGAGGACGCTGGCGTGGCCGGAGATCGTCGAGGTGCGGATGGGGCCGAACGACCCCTGGGTGCGCCTGGACCTGGCCGACGGCGGCACCCTGGCCGTGATGGGCATCCAGCGCGCGGACGGGGAGCGGGGGATGGCGGAGGCCCGGCGCCTGCGCGGCCTCGTCGTGAGCTTCGGCGAGGCCCCCGACCGCACCTGAGCGCACGGCGCCCGGTTGGACCGCACCGGGACGACGAACGCCCCCGAGCCTTACGGCTCGGGGGCGTTCGTGCGTGGTGCCGGTGTCGTCAGACGGTGCGGGCCGGACGACGGTCGGTGCGCGGGCGCTCCGTGCGCGGCGCGCGGCGCTCCGGCGCGCCCTTGTCGAGCGAGATGCGCAGCGCCTTGCCCGCGACGTGCGCGCGGCCGATGCGGGTCATGGTCGCGTCGTCCAGCGGCCGGGTGATGTCGACCAGCGAGAAGTTGCCGAAGATGTCGATCTTCCCGATGTCGCTGCCGGACAGCCCGCCCTCGTTCGTGAGCGCCCCGACGATGCCGCGCGGCTGCGCGCCGTGGGTGTGCCCGACGGAGATCCGGTAGCGCGTGCCGTCGGCCGGGCGGCGGATGCCGCGGCCCCGGTCGTCCCGGTCGGAGCGCGGGTGGCGCCCGGTCCGGTCGCCGTCACGCTCGGTGCGCTCGGCGCGGTGCGTCTCGCGGGTGCGGCCGCCCTTCGCCTCGGCGCGCTCCCGCTCGTGCTCCTCCTGAGCGGCACGCTGCTGGGGGCCGTCGTCCCCGACCGCGAGCGCCAGGAGCGCGGCCGCGACCTGGGTGACGTCGATGCCGGCCTCGGTCTCGGTCTCGGTGCCGTCCTGCTGCGCGGCGGCCCGCTCCTGGAGCATGCGCGTGTACATGTCGAGGCGGCCGGACTCGATGCGCGTGCCGACGGCTTCGAGCAGACGGCGGGCGCGGTGCTCCGAGACGTCCCGCGGGGACGGGATCTCGACCTCGACGAGCTGGGCGCGGATGGTGCGCTCGATGTGCTTGAGCTTGCCCCGCTCGTGCGGGGTGACGAAGGAGAGCGCGCGGCCTGTGCGGCCGGCGCGGCCTGTGCGGCCGATGCGGTGCACGTAGGCCTCGGCCTCGCGGGGGATGTCGAAGTTGACGACGAGGCCGATGCGGTCGACGTCGAGGCCGCGGGCGGCGACGTCGGTGGCGACGAGGACGTCGAGGGCGCCGGACTTGAGGCGCTCGACGATCTTCTCGCGCTCCTTCTGGGCGACGTCGCCGGAGATGGTGGCGGCGGAGGTGCCGCGCTCGACCAGGGCGGCGCCGACCTCCTCGGCGTCCTTGCGGGTCCGCGTGAAGACGATGGCGGCGTCGGCGTCGGAGGTGGCGAGGACGCGCACGAGGGAGCCGATCTTGTGCCGGAAGGGCACGACGGCGTAGGTCTGCTCGACGGTCGACACGGTGGACGACTGGCGGGAGACGGCGATCGCGACGGGGTCGTTGAGGTGCTGCGCGGCGACGGAGCGGATCGCGGGCGGCATGGTCGCGGAGAAGAGGGCGACCTGTCGCTTCGCGGGGGCCTGGCCGAAGATCGTCTCGACGTCCTCGGCGAAGCCCATGCGGAGCATCTCGTCGGCCTCGTCGAGGACGAGGAACTTCACGCCGTCGAGCGCGAGGGTGCCCCGCTCGAGGTGGTCCATGACGCGGCCGGGGGTGCCGACGACGACGTGCACGCCGTCGCGCAGGGCCCGCTGCTGCGGCTGGTAGGGGGAGCCGCCGTACACGGAGGTGACGCGCACGCCGGGCAGGTGGGTGGCGAAGGACTCGACGGCCTCGGCGACCTGGAGCGCGAGCTCACGGGTGGGGGCGAGGACGAGGGCCTGCACGTGCCCGTTGCGGACGTCGGCGGCCGGGTCGAGCGCGGCGAGCAGCGGGATGCCGAAGGCGGCGGTCTTGCCGGTGCCGGTCTGGGCGACGCCGGTGATGTCGCGGCCGGCGAGGAGCTCGGGGATGGCCTGCGCCTGGATGGGCGAGGGCGTGGTGAACCCGAGGTCGTCGACGGCGGCCTGCAGCGGCGCGGGGAGGCCGAGCTCGGAGAACGTGGGCCCGGCGGGGGCCGCCTGCTCGGCGGCGTCGGGGGTCTGCTCGGGGGTCTGCTCGGTGGGCAGGGTGGAGTCAGGGGTGCTCAAGGTGGTTGACCGTTCCGTCGGTGGGGGGAAGGAGTCCTGCGTCGCCGAGCTGGCGACGCGGTCGCTCTGTCCCGGACACACACCAGCCCCGCTCTTGGACGGGGCGCAACGAACACGCGGGAGGCACGACGAACTCCGAAGGTGTCACCAGTCTACGGGGTGGAGGAGCGGGCGGGTCCGAGGGGGCCGGTGAGTTCGGCCACTGCGGGTGGCGCCGTGCGTAGGATGTGCGGGTGCACGAGGGCCAGGAGATCAGCAGCCGGGTCTTCACGATCCCGAACCTGGTGAGCTTGCTGCGGTTGGCACTGGTGCCCGTCTTCGCGGTGCTCATCGTGGTGGGCGAGGACGTGTGGGCCCTGGCCGTCCTGGCGTTCTCCGGCTTCACCGACTGGCTCGACGGCGTGCTGGCGCGCCGCCTGGACCAGGTCACCCGGCTGGGGCAGATGCTGGACCCGGCGGCGGACCGCCTGTTCATCTTCGTCACCCTGGCCGGCCTGGCCTGGCGTGACGTGGTGCCGCTGTGGCTGCTGGTGGTCATCCTGGCGCGCGACGTGATGCTGGCGTGCCTGCTGCCGGTGCTCTCGCGGCACGGGTACGGGCCGCTGCCGGTGAGCTTCGTGGGCAAGGCGGGGACCTTCGCGCTGCTGTACGCGTTCCCGCTGCTGCTCCTCGCGACGGTGCCCGGCGGGCTCGGCTCGGCCGCCCACGTCGTGGGGTGGGCCTTCACCTGGTGGGGCGTGGGCCTGTACTGGGTGGCGGGCGTGCAGTACCTGCGGCAGGCGCGCGAGCTGGTCGTGGCCGCGAGCGCCGGGCCGGCCGCCGGCGGTACCGGGGAGGGTCGGGCGTGACGGCCCCGGAGCGCCCGGCGGGGCGGCGTCGCCCCGACGAGTCGATGACCCTGCTGGTCGAGGTGATGGAGAAGCCTCTGGACCCGGGGTACGCCGAGGCTGCGGAGCGACGGGCGGAGGCCGAGCGCGCGGGCCTGCCGACGCGGCGGCGCGGCACGGGCGTGGCCCTGCTCGCGGTCCTCGCGATCGCCCTGGGGCTGCTGACGGTGTCGGCGGCGCGGCAGCTGCGAGCGCCTCAGGCGGACGTGGCCGCGGCTCGGGAGGTGCTGGAGTCGCAGATCGTGGACCGGCGCGCCGAGGTGGACGCCCTGCAGCGCCGCTCGGTGGCGGCGAGCGACGAGATCGAGGCGCTGCAGCACTCCGCGCTGGCGAGCGAGGACCCTGCCCTGCTGCAGACCCTGCAGCTCGACGCGGTGGTGAGCGGTTCCGCGGCGGTCACGGGCGAGGGGCTGGTCGTCAGCCTGTCGGACGGCGACGCGGCGCAGTCCGAGACGGATCCCGACCCGAGCGCGCGGGTGCGGGACGCGGACGTGCAGACGGTCGTGAACGCCCTGTGGGCCGCGGGCGCGGAGGCGATCTCCGTGGACGACCAGCGCCTCACCTCCCTGTCGGCCATCCGCAACGCGGGGGACGCCATCCTGGTGGACCTGGTGCCCCTGCCGGGGCCCACGTACGTCATCCGTGCGATCGGCGACCCTGACGCGATGCAGACCGCGTACGCTCGGTCCGGCGCGCCCGCGTACCTGCAGCTGTTGGGGTCGCGCTACGGGATCGGGTCGTCCGTCACCCCGCAGAGCGACCTGTCGCTCCCCGGGGTGGGCAGCCAGACCCTGAGGTATGCCGAGCCGTCCGGTGCGGGGGACTCCTCGCGGCCGGGCGCCGGGTCCAGCACGCCGTCGTCCGACACCGAGGAGGAACGCCCATGATCGCCGCGATCGGGCTCGTGATCGGCGTGGTCGCCGGTCTGGTGCTGCAGCCGACCGTGCCGGTGGGGCTGCAGCCCTACCTGCCGATCGCCGTCGTCGCCGCGCTGGACGCGCTGTTCGGCGGCCTGCGCGCGAAGCTCGACGGCCTGTTCGACGACAAGGTCTTCCTGGTGTCGTTCCTGTCGAACGTCGTGGTGGCCGCGTTCATCGTGTTCCTGGGTGACCAGCTCGGTGTCGGGGCGCAGCTGTCGACCGCGGTCGTGGTGGTGCTCGGCATCCGCATCTTCTCGAACGCCGCGGCGATCCGCCGCCACCTGTTCAAGGCGTGAGGGACCGATGAGCGACCGCACGGGCGAGGGCCCCGACAACCCGGGCACCCCGGGCGACGAGGACCGCGAGGCTGTCGAGCGCGTGGAGCGGGCCGACGAGCAGGTCGAGTCCGCGAGCGCCGAGGAGCGCACCGCGCCCGAGGGCAACCCCGCTGGTGAGGCGGCCCCCGCAGGTGACGAGCCGTCCGAGGACGACTCGTCCCCGGACGACGGGTCCCCGGACGACGGGTCCCCGGAGGAGGTCCGCGCCGACGCGGTGCCCGGCGAGGCGGTCACCGATGAGCCGGCACCTGTCGAGACGGCGGACGAGGCGACGGACGAGGCGGGCGCAGCCGACGAGGAGCGCGAGGCGGGCGAGGCCCGCACCGACGGCCCGGAGGAGCCCGAGACGGCCCCGGTGGAGCCGGCGATCCCCCCGGCCCCGGACCGGGAACCTCTCCTCTCGGCGGCGGCGGAGGAGGACGACGAGGCCGCAGCGCCGGAGGGGCCCTCCCCGGAGGCGCCGGACGCGAGCGCCCCTGGGGCGGACGAGGCCGCGGCCGTCGGCGGGCACGACGCGACGGGGGAGGAGCCCGCGACCACGCCGGACGCGGGGCCCAGCGGGTGGCGTCGGCTCGGTGCGGCGCTGCACCCCCGCGCGACGCGCTCCCAGGTGCTGGCGGGCGTCCTGTGCGCCGCGCTGGGGTTCGCGCTGGTCGTGCAGGTGCAGCAGTCGGCGTCCGACCAGCTGTCGTCGGCGCGCCAGGAGGACCTGGTGCGCCTGCTCGACGAGGTCACGGACCGGGCGCAGCAGCTCGGCGACGAGGTCTCCGGCCTGGAGACCACGCGCGACGAGCTGCGCTCCGGGACGGGCAAGGCGCAGTCCGCCCTCGAGCTCGCGGAGCAGCGCGCGGAGTCGGAGGGCATCCTGTCCGGCCGGCTCCCCGCGCAGGGCCCGGGCGTCGACGTCACCATCCAGGACCCGTCCGGCCAGCTGCGGGCGTCGCAGATGTTCAACGTGCTCGAGGAGCTGCGCAACGCGGGCGCCGAGGTCGTCGAGCTCAACGATGTGCGTCTTGTCACGTCCACGTGGTTCGAGGACAAGGGCGACGCGATCGTCGTCGACGGCACCACCCTGACGTCCCCGTACGAGTGGACGGTCATCGGAGACCCCGAGACGCTGGACCGCGCCCTCGAGATCCCCGGCGGCGCGCTGGCGACGGTGCGCACCGCGGGGGCCGAGGCATCGACCACCCGGCAGGACGAGGTGAAGATCACCGCGGTGTCCCCGCCGAAGGAACCGGAGTACGCGAAGCCGGAGCGAGAGCGCGGCTGACGTGCGCCGACGGGCCGCGGTCACGGGGAGCGGGCTTCCCGGTCGCGCCTCGCTCGGGGTAGGTTTGTCGGACGACGGCGCACGTCGGACGCACAGCCAGCCAAAGGCGGACACCGGTCCGGGGCGGCGGCAGCGTCGCCCGACTCACCCGGCCCGACCTCACAGGAGGACTGATGACGGACCCCCGCGCTCTTCCGCCGCACCAGGCGGCCGCGGACACCACCGCGCACCTGGGGCGCGTGGGCGCGCCCGCGGAGGAGCAGTCGTTCCGGATCCCGCTGACCGCGGAGGAGGCCGCCGCCGTCGCGGCGCTGCCGCGGCACTCCGCGCTCCTCGTGGTGCAGTACGGGTCCGGCGCGGTCGGGGAGCGCTTCCTGCTCGACTCGGACCGTGCCGTCGCCGGGCGTAGCGAGCGGGCCGACATCTTCCTCGACGACGTCACCGTCTCGCGCAAGCACGCGGAGTTCGCCCGGGAGGGCGACCGGTTCGTCGTCCGGGACATCGGCTCCCTCAACGGCACGTACGTCAACCGCGAGCGGATCGACGCGGCCACGCTCACCACCGGTGACGAGGTGCAGATCGGCAAGTTCCGGATGTCGTTCCACGCCAGCCCGCAGGCGCCGCGGGATCCGCAGGCGCCCGCGTCGTGACGGCGGCGCAGGCCGCGCACGGCGAGGAGCCGGCCGGCCCCCAGGCGCCCGAACCCTGGCCGCGGGGGATCTCCCGCCAGGCGACGATGCGGATCTCCGACGTGCTGGGCCAGCTCGGCCCGGAGTTCCCGTCCGTGTCCCACTCCAAGCTCCGGTTCCTGGAGGACCAGGGGCTGATCGACCCCGTGCGTACGTCGTCGGGCTACCGGCAGTACAGCCCGGCCGACGTCGAGCGGCTGCGGTTCGTCCTCACCGAGCAGCGTGACTCCTACCTGCCGCTGAAGGTCATCAAGGAGCGGCTGGCGGAGATGGACGCCGGGGAGCCGGCGCCCGGCCCCTCGCCGCGCCTCGCGGACGCCTCCGCGGCCGCCGAGGTGACGCGCCGCCGCTGGACCGCCGAGAGCGTGGCCGAGGCGACGGGCACCACGCCCGAGTTCGTCCAGGAGCTCGTCTCCGCCGGCGTGCTGCACACCCGCTCCGGCAGCCGGCTCGACGCCGGTGCCCCCGACGTGGTGCGTATCGCGGCCCGGCTCGCGGAGCACGGCATCGAGCCGCGGCACCTGCGGTCGCTGCGCGCGTCCGCGGACCGGCACGTCGGCCTCGTGGACCAGCTCGTCGCCCCGTACCGCAGCCAGCAGACCCCGTCGGCGCGCGCCCAGGGCGCCGAGCTCGCCGCCGAGGTGGGCGAGCTCCTCGCCCGCCTGCACTCCACGTGGGTGCGGCAGGGCTCCGGCGACCTCGTCTGACCGGACGCCCTCTCCCGCCGGCGGGCACCCTTTCGCTCGCCCCGGTCTCCCGCACGACGTGCGGCGACCGCCGGACGTACCGTGGGTCGGTGGAACCCGACGAGGCGAGCGACGCACCGATGGTCCCGGTCGAGGTCCTCGGGGTGCGCCAGCAGCAGCACGACCAGGAGATCGTGGTGCTGCTCCTGGACGCCGCGGCCAACCTCGCCGTCCCCATCGTGATCGGCGCCCGCGAGGCGTCCGCCATCGCCATGGCGCAGGCCGGGCTCGTCACCCCGCGCCCCATGACCCACGACCTCCTGCGCGACCTCCTCGGCGCCGTCAGCGTCGAGCTCGAGCGGGTCGAGATCGTCGCGCTCGACGGCGGCGTGTTCTTCGCCGAGCTCATCCTGTCCAACGGCACCCGGCTCGACTCCCGCGCCTCCGACGCGATCGCGCTGGCCGTCCGGACCGCCAGCCCCGTCTTTTGCTCCGCGGAGGTCGTCGCCGTCGCCGGCGTCGAGGTCGTCGACGTCGAGCAGCAACGCGAGGTCGAGAAGTTCCGCGACTTCCTCGACCACGTCACCGCCGCGGACTTCACCACCCCCGAGGGCCCCCAGGACCCCGGGACGCCGCCGCCCAACGGGGGAGGGCGGCCCGACGACGCGCCGCCCTGACCCCGCCACGCCGCACCGGGTCCGCGCCGGCGCGCCACGCCGAGGCTGACCCTCGACCTCGGGTCGAGCCTCAGCCTCGGCTACCGTAGGACCCGAACCTTCAAGCCGTGGTCGAAAGTTGAAGGTCGGGCGTGAGGTCCCCCGACGTCGGGGAGGGCGCGCGACACGCGGTCCCGCAGGCGCCGACGTCGTTGACGACCCCCCAGGGGCGTCCTAGCGTGGAGTCGAACACCAGGAGGCACAGTGAACAGCAGCGGTGAGGCAAGCGTCCCCACGGGTGCGTCGGTCCCGCACGGCGCCCAGGGTCTGCTCTTCGGCGAGGACCTCACGGAGCAGGACGCCGCCACCGGGTACCGCGGCACCACGGCGTGCCGCGTCGCCGGGATCACGTACCGCCAGCTCGACTACTGGGCGCGCACCGGCCTCGTGGAGCCGTCGATCCGTCCTGCGACGGGGTCCGGCACCCACCGCCTCTACAGCTTCCGCGACATCCTCGTGCTGAAGGTCGTCAAGCGGCTCCTCGACACCGGCGTCTCCCTGCACCAGATCCGCAGCGCCGTGACCCACCTGAGGGAGCGCGGCGTCGAGGACCTCGCGCAGATCACGCTCATGAGCGACGGCGCGTCCGTGTACGAGTGCACGTCGCCGGACGAGGTCGTCGACCTCGTCCAGGGCGGTCAGGGCGTCTTCGGCATCGCCGTCGGGCGCGTGTGGCGCGACATCGAGGGCACGCTGTCCTCCATGCCGACGGAGTCCCTGGAGGACGAGGAGCCGGCGCCGCACGAGGGCGACGAGCTCGCCGCCCGCCGCCGCGCGCGCACGGCCGGCTGACCCGCCGCCCCGCCGGTCAGAGCAGCGGGCGCAGGGGGGACATCAGGCGCTCGGCCACCTTCGACAGCGGGTGCCGCCGCTGCCACTCGTCCAGGGTGAGCTCGCGCGAGTTCGACTCGTCCATCCGGAACGCGTCCTCGAGCTGGGTGGCCAGCCCCTCGTCGACGACCTCGAGGTTGATCTCGTAGTTCCCCGTGAGGCTGAGCCGGTCGATGTTGGCGGTGCCCACGGTGGTCCAACGGCCGTCGATCGTCGCGGTCTTCGCGTGGATCATCGCGCCCTGGTACAGGAAGATCCGCACGCCGCCGCGCAGCAGGGTGGAGTAGTGACCCCGCGCGAGCCAGTCGGCCACCACGTGGTTGGAGCGCTCCGGCACCAGCACGCGGACATCCACGCCGCGTGCCGCGGCGGCCAGGAGGCCCGCCTGGATGTCCTCGTCCGGGATGAAGTACGCCTGCGTGATGTAGACGTGCGAGCAGGCCCGGTCCATCGCGTCGAGGTAGATCCCGCGGATGGGGAAGACGAGCTCCGACGGCGCGTTGCGCGCCGCCCGCAGCTGCGGCAGCCACAGCGAGGTGCCCGCGTCCTGCAGCACGGGCAGCTCCGGGCTGCGCCAGCGGTTCCAGAAGTCGACGAACGCGTTGCGCAGCTCCCACGCCGACGGGCCGGTGAGGCGCAGGTGCGTGTCGCGCCACTGCGTCGCGTACAGGGACCCGATGTTGTACCCGCCGACGAAGGCGGTGTCGTCGTCCACCACCAGGATCTTGCGGTGGTCGCGGCCGGACCGGCGCACGTCCAGCATGAGCAACCCTGGCCGCATCGCCGGGAACCGGAGCATGTGCACGCTCGGGATGTCGTAGAAGCGGCGCGGGACCACGAGGTTGGCGAACCCGTCGTAGACGACGTACACGGACACACCGCGTCCCGCGGCCTCCGCGAGCGCCTGCTTGAACTGGCGGCCGACCTCGTCGTCCTTCCAGATGTACGTCTCGAGGAAGATCTCGCGCTGCGCGCCGCGGATCGCCTCGAGCATCGCCTCGTAGAGGTCGGCGCCGTACGTGTAGAGGGTCGCGGTCGTGTCCTCGACCTCGGTCGACGACGGAGGGGAGGTGGGGAACGCGGCGTCCAGCGGGTACTGGTGGCGGCGGAACCGCTCGAGTCCCATCACCGTCGCGGCCGCGGCCACCGGCACTGCGGCAGCGAGCAGCGCCCCCCGCGTCGCGTAGCGGCGCAGCGAGGGCCAGTCGATCTGGACGCGGACGGGCTTGCGGAGGCGGGGCAGACGAGGCGGCACGAGCCTCACGGTAGCCAGGGGGCCAGATCGGCGCGCGCCGAACTGTCGGGTTGGTCGGTGATGTCACCCGCGTCGGGCGGCTCGAGCGGCTCGAGTGGCTCGAGTGGCTCGGGCGCCTCCGCGCCGACGTCGGTGGGCACGGCGAGGTCGGCGGACAGCGGGTGCGAGCGGATCGCCGCGGCGAGCTCGCCCTCGATGCGGTCCAGGTACACCCCCGTGGTGGCGATGGAGCGGTGGCCCAGGAGCTCCGCGACGACCTTGACGTCCCACCCCTCGGCGACCAGGAGGGTCGCGGTGGTGTGCCGCAGGGCGTGCGGCGTCGCGGGACGCCGGTACGTCGAGGGCATGCGCTCGACCGCGCGGGCCAGGAGCGCGCGCACGGCCTGGGTGTCGATGCGGCGCCCGCGCCAGGTGAGCAGGAGCGCACGCTGCGCGTCGGGGTCGTCGGAACGTCGGGAGGCAAGCCGGGGCCGCAGCTCGGCGAGGTAGTCCTCGAGCGCGGAGGCCAGGGGCGGCGAGAGCGCCACCGTGCGGATCGAGCCGCCCTTGCCGACGATGCGCCAGCGCGTCTCCTCGGGCTCGCGCGAGAAGTCCGCGACGTCGGCGCGGGCGAGCTCGGAGACCCGCGGGCCGAGGACCAGCAGGAGCGCGACGACGAGACGGTCCCGCAGGGCGAGGGCCTGGTCGGTCCGCGGGGCGCGTCCCCCCGCGGCGCCCCGCGGCGGGGCGGGCCGGGCGGCGGTCGCGGCGGAGGCCTGCAGGAGGGCCCCCGCCGCCGTCGCGGACAGGGCGGTGCGCTCCACCCGCAGACGGTCGCGGGAGCGCGCGGGCGGGGCGGCCCACTGCATCGGGTCGGCCTGCACCCAGCACTGCCGGGTGGAGTGCGCGAAGAATCGGCTCACGGACTGGCGGAACCGGTTGACCGTCGCGACGGAGCGCCCCGGGCCGCCCTTGCGGGCGGGGTCGCTGTACCGCAGGTCGGGGGTCGCCTGGTAGCGCACCAGGGCGTCGTCGACGTCCTCGCCCGTGACGTCGTCGAGGACGCGGTCGCCGCCGACGAGCCGGGCGAGCTCCCGCACGTCCCGCTCGTAGCTGCGCGCGGTCGCGGGGGAGAGGACCCCGCGCACGCTCTCCACCTGCACGGACGCGAGATAGCGGTCGGCGGCCGCGGCGACGGTGAGGCGGTTCAGGCGGGGAGGAGCGACCACGGAGACAGGCTAGGCCGCCGCACCGACACGGGCCTCGGACGGCGACCCGGCCCAGTCGTCCGCCCGTCGCGTGCCCCACCGCCAGTCACGCCGAGCGTGCACCAGGGCCCTGGCCGGTCGTGGAGGGGTGCAGGGACCCGTCGTGCAGTCGGGCGCGTCTCCGTCGGGACGATGACCGGGGATCCCGTGCACGAGGAGCCGAGGCTCGAGCCGGCAGCCCCGGCGTTCATGCCGTACCCCCCGTAGGGCACCCACAGGGGGGGGCGGCGTCCCGGCGAGGACCACGCGGCGCTCGCGGACGGTGTCGGCCACGAGTCCGCCCACCACAGGGTCTCGCACGCGAAGCCGTGCTCCACCCGGGGATGTGGCGCGCCCGCACGGCGGGCCCGGCGTCGTCGGTCGTGCCGTGGAGGGTGGCCACGACGTCCGTTGCCGGCGCTCGCGGCCACGCACCAGGTCACCGGGGGAGCCGGACGGGCCGGCGCCCCTGGACGGTGACGCCCGCGGGCGTCGACGGCGGGTCAGACGTCGAAGAGCGTGGGGTGCTCGAGATGGACGCCCTCGGCGTCGAGCATGCGCAGCTTGGTGCGACGCCCGCCCCGCGCGGAGAAGCCGCCCACCTGCCGGCCGGCGGCGAGGACGCGGTGGCACGGGACGATCGGCGGGAACGGGTTGCGCCCCAGGGCCTGGCCCACGGCCTGGGCGGCCCCGGGGCTGCCCAGGCGGGCGGCGACGTCGCCGTAGGTGAGCGTGGTACCCGCGGGGATGGTGCGGACGACCTCGTACACGCGGCGGTCGAAGTCCGGGACCTCGCTCATGTCGAGGTCGATGCCGGAGAGGTCGCCGGCGCCGGACCCGAGGAGCGCCGTGACCGCGGAGACCGCGTCGACGACGACGCCCTCGGGGGAGGACTCGTGCGCCGCCGGGTACCAGCGCCGGACGGCGTCACGGGTGCCGTCGGCGGAGCCGTGGGGGAGCGTGGAGCCCACGACGTGGGCGGGGGAGCGCCACACCAGGGCGCAGTGCCCGATCGCGGTCGGGAAGACGCAGAAGGCGAGCCCGTCGCGGGGTGCGGCCATGGCACCACCGTAGGGGCGGGGTCCGACATCGCCGCGCCTGGAGGTGAGGGCGACCGCCGCACCGTGGGAAGAAGTGCCGATGTGGGAAGAGGTGCCGATCGCTCTCGCGGCAAAACCACTGTGTTGTGTCATACACAATGGTTTGAGAGGTATGTCCGAATCAGACTACCGCGGATGGCATCGGATGGCGAGGGGCGGCCACCGGGCCGAACTGCGGCCCGGCGAGCCTCGGCGCGGCTCCGTTCGGCCCGGGACGAACGGCGCTGCACGGCAACGAGGGGCCGCTGCCCGGGGGACCGTCGGGCGAGCTTGTGCCAGCAAGCGCCGACGAGCGCGGCACGGGCGGCGTCGCACGCGAACCTGCGGGCACCAAGGGTCACGCGGCGCGGGCGGACGGCGGACGGTTCGTCGTGAGCCGTCGTGAGCCGTCGTGAGCCGTCGGATCGGTCGGACGCGAGAAACGTCGCAAGCCGGCGGCGCCGACGCCGTCCAGCAGCTCGTCGTCAGGACGCGGCCTGCCGCACACGCGAGTCATTCGGCACGCGCACGCGCACGTGTCGCCACAGGCGCGGCTCGCCGTCCGGCCGACTGGGCGGAGGGAACAGGTCTCGACGGTGCGACGCTCTGCCGTCGACTCAGCGCGGACCGACCCCTGGGAGGGGACCGCTCTCGGGCCCGATCTCTCGCCGTAATGACATAATGTGCATTATCGGTTATACGCCCAGGGTGACCGCTACCGGCGAGAAGGACTGTCCTGGGCCCCTGCCGGGCCCCTGATCGACACCCGCTCGCCGCGGCGGGAACGCGTCAGTCGAGCTCGCGCAGCTCGGACGTCATCGCCCCGCCGGCGTCTCCGGTGTTCACCGTTCCCTGCGGCTCGAACAGCAGCGCGTGCGTCTCCTCGTCGGCCCGCGGGTGGTGCTCGACGCCGCGCGGCACGACGAACACGTCCTGCGGCCCCAGGACGACGTCCCGGTCCCGCAGCTGGATGGTCAGCCGTCCGCTGATCACGACGAAGAGCTCGTCGGTGTCAGGATGCGAGTGCCACACGAACTCGCCCTGGAGCTTGACGACCTTGACGTCGTAGTCGTTCACGGACGCGAGCCGGTGCGGCTGCCAGGGCTCCTCGATGCTCGACAACGCGGCGGAGATGTTGCGGACGTCGTCACTCACGTCCTCGACGATACGGCGTCGGCTCCTCCATCGGTCGGTGCGGCAGGACCTCGGTCCGGACCGGGGCCCTGCTCCCCCGGTATTTCCCTGGGAGGCGTCCGACGGCTCGGGTACCGTCCTGGCCATGGCGTTCCGTGACGCATATCCCGACGGCTCTGGTACGAGCCGTCGTCGCGCGCTTCCCTGATCACCGACTCCCCCGCCCCAGAGCCACCCAGGTGAGGACCGTCCGGTCCTCACCTTTCGTGTTGTCACGACGGGCGGGTGCCACGGGGAGCTCTTCGCTCGTCCCGTCGAGGAGAGCTCCATGCCACCGTCACCCGCCACCACGCCCGACGAGGTCCTGGCCCACCTGAGTCGCACGACGGACCAGGTCTTCGGGCGCGACGACCTCAGGTCCCGGCTGGGGTCCGGCCGCCCGCTGCGCATCAAGTTCGGGGTCGACTGCACGGCGCCGGACCTGCACCTCGGGCACGCCGTGAACCTCTGGATGATGCGGTACCTGCAGGACCTGGGCCACGTCGTCGTCTTCCTGCTCGGCGACACCACGACCCGGATCGGCGACCCGACCGGGCGCAGCGCCACGCGCCCCGTGCTCACGCCCGCCGAGATCGACGCCAACGCGCGGGCGTTCCTGGACCAGGCGACCCTCGTGCTGCGCGACGACCCGGAGGTGCTCGAGGTGCGGCGCAACTCCGAGTGGTACGACCGGATGGCGATCACGGAACTGCTGGGCGAGCTCAGCCTGGTCACGCTGCACCAGCTGATGGCGCGGGACATGTTCCAGAAGCGGGTCCGCGACGGCCGCGAGGTCGCCGTGCACGAGCTCGTCTACCCGGTGCTGCAGGGCTTCGACAGCGTCGCGCTGGAGTCCGACCTCACGATCGTCGGCTCCGACCAGCTGTTCAACGAGGCGATGGGGCGAGAGCTGCAGGCCAGGCACGGGCAGCTCCCCCAGACGGTCGTCACCAGCACGATCACGCCGGGGCTCGACGGCGGGCCCAAGCAGTCGAAGTCACTCGGCAACTACGTGGGCCTCGCGCACGACCCCGCGGAGAAGCTGGGCCGGCTGATGACGCTCGACGACGACCTGATCGGCACGTGGGCCACGGTCTACACGGACCTCCCGCAGGAGGTCGTCGCCGACCTCGCCGCGCGTGGTGCCGCGGGCGGCCCGGGCGCCCGGGACGCGAAGCTCGACCTGGCGGAGTCCGTCGTGGCCCGCTACCACGGCGCGTCGGCGGCCGCCGACGCCCGGGCGGCGTTCCTGGACGTGTTCTCCCGGCGGCACGTCCCGGGCTCGATGCCCGACGCGTCCGTGGCGCTCCCCCGGCCGACGGTCGCCGAGCTGGTCAGCGCGGCGCGCCCCGAGCTCACCGGGTCCGCCGTGCGCCGCCTGGTCGCCCAGGGCGGCGTCCGCATCAACGGGGCCCCGCACCGTGATCCTCAGGCGCGTCCGGAGGTGGCGACAGGCGACGTCCTGCAGACCGGCAGGCGCCGCTGGTTCCGCCTGCGCCTCGCCGGCGGGGACGTCACCTCGCGCCGGCCTTCTCGGTGAGCACGCCCAGCAGGTGGGCGAACCCGCGGGCGTCGTCGATGGCGCGATGGGTGTGCTCGACGTCCCCGAGCCAGCCCTCGGGCAGGCCGGAGGACGCGGGCAGCTCGGCCATCGGGAGCCCGAGGACGGCCGCGGCGTACGAGCGCAGGCACAGGGCGGGGCCCGTGAACAGGACGTCCGCCTCGTAGGGGCCCTGGCACAGTCCGTACGGGGTGAACCGGCGCAGGTAGTAGTCGATCCAGGTCCCGTCGAAGGCCAGCGGAGCGGCGGCGAGCACGCGCCGGGGGCCGAGCGCCCTCGCCCAGGAGGTGAACTCCGCCATGACCCCGGGGATCGGGCGCGCGCCCTCGGTCGCGGCCGCCCAGACCGACGCCGGCTGGGTGCGGAACCAGGCCAGCGTGTCCGGGTTCGGCGCGGCGCCGGGCAGCGGCTCGAGCACCGCCTCGAACTCGTCCACGACGGTGCCGTCCGCCCGCGCCGCCACCGACGCGAAGGAGCGCAGGGAGTTGGCGCCGGGGTGCGGGCCGTCGGTCTCGATGTCCGTGACGAGGTAGATCCAGTCGTCGGTCATGCCGGGAGCGTAGGCGCGCCTCCCCCGGCGCCGTCGACGGGTCCAGGGTCAGCGGCCGGGGTGGGACCGCCAGTGCCCGGCCACGGCGCGGCCGGCGCGCTCGTGGGGCGGCACCCAGGTGGCGGAGGCGGGGCCGGCGGCCTCTCCCCCGCGCCGCGCGCCGCCGAGCGCGCGCACGACGTCGGCCGAGCGGGCCGCGGCGCGGTCCACGAACTGCGCCGCGACGCCGTCGGCGACGAGGTCGCGCTCGCCCTCCGCGGCGTCGCGCACGGCGTCCGGCCAGGCGTCGGCGTACGCGGCGGCGGTGTCCAGGAGCCAGCCCGCGTCGACGCCGAGCTCGCCCGCGGCGCGCTCGACGTTCCGGGCGCCGAGCGCACGCAGCCGGTACTCGCCGCCGAGCTTCATCGCGAGCCGCGCCTTGTAGCGGACCTCCTCGGCGGGCCACAGCAGCGCGGCGCTCACGAGGTCGTACAGCGGCGCCAGCACGGTGCGCGCCCCCACGTGCAGCAGCGCCAGGTTCTTGGCGTGGGCGTCGGTGCCGGCGACCACCCAGTTCAGGACGACGGAGCGTGCCAGGTCGTCGCGGGAGCGGGCGAGGTCGCGCCGGTCGACGGCACGCGCGACGACGGAGGCGACGTCCCGCACGCCCGGGCCGCCGTCGGACTCGTACTTGGCCGAGCGCCAGAGGCCGAGGGCCTGGCACATGTCCTCCTGGTGCAGCCTCCGCGCCTCCCCGTCCGGGGCGGGCACGCGGTCGAACCGCTCGACCACGACGGCGCCCTGGTCCTCGAACCAGGCGGTCTCGACGCCCGCGACGGCCAGCCCGAGCGATCGTGCCGCGCGCATGGTGACGAGCTCGGCCGCGGCCGAGTCGGCGACACCGTCGATGCCGATCTTGAAGATGTGGGTGCTGGCGGCACGTCCGGTGGGCTGGTGCCAGGTGCCGTCGGCGGCGCGGGCCAGCGCGAACTTGCCCTGCTGCCCGCCGAGGGAGAACCGGCCGCCGTGCCGCTCGAACGCCCAGGAGCTGTCGTCGGCGCGCAGCTCGCGCAGGTGGGCGGCGACCTCCGCCTCGCCCAGGGGCCGCGAGCCGGCGCCGTCGTGCGGCTCCTCGCCCTCGGGCACCACCTGGACGGCCCCGGCGCAGTCGGCGCCCATGTGGCGCAGCAGGGCGAACGCCGTCGCGCGCCGCTCGTCGAACTGCGCGGCCCAGCGGGCGCGGACCGTGTCGCTGTCCGGCAGGAGGTTGTCGATCCACGGCATGGCGACGTCGGGGCCGTGCTCGGTGACGTGCCGGGGCATGCTCACGGACAGCGACGGCGCCGAGCGCAGCCCCTGGTAGGCCGCCGTGTACGCGAAGGTGACGTCGCCGCCGCGGCCGCGGCGGAGCGTGCCCGCGTGGGCGCCGTCGAGCCAGACGTCGAGGCGGTCAGCCACGCGCCCGCCCCAGGACGGTCTCGAGCGCGTCGTCGGGCTCGTCGGGGACGACGTCGACGACGAGGTCGACGGCGCGCAGCGCGTCCAGCACCAGGTCGAGCCGGGCCGTGGGCGCCCCCGCCTCGGCCGCGATGACCCACTGGCGGGACACGTCGACGGCGGACGCGAGCTCGGCCTGCGTCATCCCCTTGTCCTTGCGGGCGCGGCGCAGCAACGAGCCGAGCTGCTCGGCGTCGGCGACGATCATGGGTCCCCTCCCCTGCCCTGCCGACGAATGTCAGCGGCGGACGACATCTGGTGCGATGTCAACGCTAAGTAACATGAGGTCGGATGTCAACGATCGGTGACATCGACGCCGGCGCGGCCGGCTCGTCGCCGTTGGCGGGCCGCCCTCACGTGAAACTTCCTTTCACGGCGGGCGGGAGTCGGCGGCAAGTCTTGACGCGCCCCGGGGACGGTCCTAACTTCAGCACAGGCGCACCCGGACAACGACGTCCCACGGTCCCGCACCGTCGCGCGCCCGTCCGACACAGGAGGACCTCGTGAAGGATCAAGGAACCAGGCGCCTCGTGCGCTCGACGGCGGTGCTGGCGGGCGCGGGCCTGCTGCTCGCCGCCGTATCCCCCGCCCAGGCGGAGACCACCGCCCCGACCAGCACCACGACCCGTACCCCGGCCGCGGCGAACTCGAGCGTCGACGTCGCCGCGATGGTCGACGCGATGACGCTCGACCAGAAGATCGGCCAGATGACGTGGACCCACGTCTACGGCTCGTCCGCGAACGACACGTCCATGGCGGCCAGCAACCAGGCCCGCTACGGGGTGAGCACCCCCGCCGAGGTGGTCCAGAAGTACGACCTCGGCGGCGTGCTCTACTTCGCCTGGTCGGGCAACACCGCCAACCCGCAGCAGGTCAACGGGCTGTCGAACGGCCTGCAGGACGCGGCGCTCGCGGACGGCGGGCCCGGCATCCCGCTGGCCGTCACCATCGACCAGGAGGGCGGCCTCGTCGCCCGCGTGGGCTCGCCCGCCACCGAGCTGCCGGGCAACATGGCGCTCGGCGCCACCTTCGACACCGGCCTGGCCCGCGCGCAGGGCGACATCCTCGGGTCCGAGCTGAAGGCGATGGGCATCAACGTCGACTTCGCCCCGGTGCTCGACCTCAACACCAACCCCGACAACCCCGTGATCGGCGTCCGGTCCATGGGCTCGGACGCGAAGACCGTGAGCCGGCTCGGGGTGGCGCAGATCCGCGGCATCCAGCAGCACGTCTCGGCGACCGCGAAGCACTTCCCCGGGCACGGCGACACCGAGACGGACTCGCACTACGGCCTGCCGGAGGTCACGTACGACCGGGCGACGCTGAACCAGCACCTGAAGCCGTTCCAGGCCGCGATCGACGCGGGCATCGACATGATCATGACGGCGCACATCGTCGTCGACGCCATCGACCCCGACCTGCCGGGCACGCTCTCCCCGAAGGTCCTCACCGGCCTGCTGCGCGACGAGATGGGCTTCGACGGCATCATCACCACCGACGCCCTCGACATGGAGGCCATGACGGACAACTGGACGCAGGAGGAGATGTCGGTCAAGGCCATCCAGGCCGGGTCCGACATCCTGCTCAACTCCCCCGACGTCGACGCCTCCATCGCGGGCGTGAAGCAGGCGGTGGCCGACGGCACGATCACCGAGGCGCGGCTCGACGAGTCCGTCACGCGGATCCTGACGTGGAAGGCGAAGCGGGGCATCCTCGAGCACCCGTACGCCGACCCGGCCGGGGTGGGCACGGTGGTCGGCTCCGAGCGGCACCTGCGCACGGCCGCGAAGATCGCGGATCGATCGATGACCCTGGTGCGCAACGACCGGCGCACGCTCCCCCTCGACGTACGCCGCGACGACGTCCTCGTGGTCGGCGCCGGGTCGGCCTGGCCGGAGCGGCTGGCGCCGATGCTCGCCGAGCGCGGGTTCGACGTGACCACCGAGCTGGAGAACGGCAGCTCCCCCTCGGCCGCCTACCGGGAGCGCGCCGTCGCCGCGGCCGCCGACGTCGACGCGGTCGTCTTCACGTCGAACAACGCGAGCGGCAACCCGGCGCAGCAGGCGATGGTGGCCGCCCTCGCCGCGACGGGCAAGCCCGTGGTCGTGGTGGCGGCACGCAACCCGTACGACGTCAACGTGTTCCCCGGGGCCGACGCGGTCCTGAACAGCTACGGCTACGGCGTCGTGAACTACGCGGCGGTGGTGCGCGCGCTGGCGGGCGACATCAACACCAAGGGGCGGCTGCCCGTGGCCGTCCCGAAGGCGGACGGCAGCGGCACGATGCTCCCGGTCGGGTACGGCGAGCACTACTCCGGGCGGCCGTGGTGGTCGCACGGGAAGCACCGGCGCTGAGACGGCGCAGGCGGCGCGCCGCCCCGGCGTCACCTCGCGGTGGCGTCGGGGCGGTCGTGCGTCCGTTGGTCGAGCCGCTCGAAGGCGCGCAGGGGCCCGGCGAGGATGCCGCCGTCGACCGGGAGGGTGACACCGGTGATCCAGGCGGCGTCGTCGGAGGCCAGGAAGGCGATGGCGGCGGCCACGTCCGCGGGCTCGCCGACGCGGCCGAGCGGGTAGAGGGGGGTGAGCCGGTCCGGGCCGCCCTGGGAGGCCCACACCCGGGTCCGGACGGTGCCGGGCGCGACGACGTTGATCCGCACGCCCCGGGGCCCGAGGCGGACCGCGAGGTTCTGCGCCAGGGAGACCAGGCCGGCCTTCGCCGCGGAGTAGTCCTCGCCGCCGAACGCCTGCAGACCGTTGACGGACCCGACCAGCACGATCGCCCCGCCGCGGGGCAGGTGCGGCACCGCGGCCCGGACGCAGCGGACGGGCCCGGCGAGGTTGAGGTCGAGGCCGGCGGCCCAGGTGGCGTCGTCCATGCCGTCGACGAGCGAGGGGTGCGCGGTGTCCCCGCCCGCGACTCCGACGAGCACGTCGAGCCGCCCGTGCCTCTCGAGCATGGCGTCGACGGCCGCGTCCACGGAGGCGCGGTCCCGGACGTCGCACGCGACGGCGGTGGCGGCGACCTGCCCCGGCCCGGCGGGCGGGAGGTCGTCGAGGGCGCGCCGGGCGGCGTCGTGGTCGAGGTCGGCGACGACGAGGGTGGCGCCCTCGTCGTGCAGGCGGCGCACGGTGGCGGCGCCGATGCCGTGCGCGCCGCCGGTGACGAGCACCACGCGTCCTTCGAAGCGTCGGGTCACGGTCTCCTCCTCGTCGGGTCCTGTCGTGCGGTGTCGTGCCCGCCGGGTGCCGGGTGCCCGGGCGTCAGAGCGTGAGGCGGTAGTACCTCTCCTCGCCGTACCGCTCGAAGCCCGCCTTGCGCAGGATGCGCGCGGAGGTGCTGACACGCCCCTTGACGAGCGCGAGGGTGGCGCCGGCGGCGTAGGCGATGCGCAGCCGCTCGACGAGGACGGCGCGGTAGGCGCCGCGCCCGCGGCGGTCGGGCAGGGTGCCCGCGCCCCAGAGGCGGGCGACGGTGCCGAGGCCGGGGTACGGGGCGGGCGCGAGGGTGAGCCCGGCGGAGGCGACGGGAGCGTCGTCGAGGTACGCGACGACGCGCGCCTCGGCACTGTGCTCGGCGAGGAGCGCGCGGGCGTTCTCGGCGAGGCGCTCGTCGTCCATGGGCTGCTGGTCCCACACGACGGTCTCGACGTGGTCGGCGTCGCGCAGCCCGTCGACGTCGGTGACCCGCCGGACGACGACCCGCTCGGCGGAGTCGTGGGGAGGCTCGTCGAGGGTGCGGGCCAGCACGTCCACCGTGTCCTCGAGGCGGGCGCCGCGCGCGAGCAGCTCCCCGGTGAGGTCGGGGGCGCTACTGGCCGACACCCACACCCCGAGGGTGTCGCTCCGCCAGGCGCGCGCCTGCTCGACGGCCCCGCGCAGCACGTCGCCCGGCGCGCGCTGCGAGGAGAGCCCCGTCAGCACGACCCGGCCGTGCGCCCAGGCGGGCCACCGTGTCAGCGTGACGTCGGTGGTGAGGCACTCGGCGTCCGGCGGCACCCACGACCAGTCGGCGGCGGCACGCAGCACGGTGGGCGGGTCCCAGACGTCGGTCATGACGGCAACCTAGCGAACGGTGCCAGGCCGCGGGCGGTGCCGCGCGGCGCGGGTCGGCGCGGGTCGGCATGTGTCGGCACGGTCACGGCGGGCGTCCTCAGAGACCGGCGGCGAGGGCGCGCACGACGTCCCCGGCGGGCCCGGCGGGCGCCGCGCGATGGCCGGTGCCGGCCCACAGGTGGAGGCGGTCCGCGTCGCCGGTCGCGGCCGCCCGGCGACGCAGCTCGCGCGTGAGGTGGTGCACCTGCGGGTACCCGAGCGGGGCATCCTCGTCGTGCCGGCGGACGAAGCCGTTGCGCAGCGCGCGGGCGGGGCGTCCGGTGAAGGCGCGGGTGACGGTCGTCGCGTCGAACCGGGGGTCGACGAGCGCGGCCCGGTGCGTGGCCGACGCCCCCGACTCGTCCGTGCGCAGCAGCAGGGTGCCCACGGCGACCGCCTGCGCCCCCGCCGCCAGCAGGTGGGCGACGGCGCGGGGGCCGTCCACTCCCCCGGCCGCGACCAGGGGCAGCCGGGTGCGGGCGGCCACCGCCGCGACGACGTCGGCCGTGGCGCCGTCGCCCACCGTCCGGGCGGGGTCCCACGTGCCGCTGTGGCCGCCCGCCGCGGGTCCCTGGACGACGAGGCCGTCCGCGCCGAGCTCCTGCGCGGCGACGGCCTCCTGCGGCGTCGCGACCGTCACCAGGACGAGGGACCCGGCCGCGCGCAGGGCGGCGACGTCGGCCGCGGGCGGCGGACCGAACGTGCACGACACGACGGGCACCGGGTCGCGCCGCAGCAGGTCGACCTTGGCGGCCCAGGCGTCGTCGTCGGCCGCAGGCACGGCACCGGGGTCGAGGGTCACGCCCAGCGCCGCGGCCTCGGGCGCGATCCGGCGGGCGTAGGCCGCGAGCGCCGTGGGGTCGAGGGTGGGGGTGCCGGGGGGTGCGGGGACGAAGAGGTTGACGCCGAAGGGGTGGCCGTGGGCGTGGGCGGCGCGGACCTGCGCGGCGAGGGCGTCGGGGGCCTGGTAGCCCCCGGCGAGGAACGCGAGGGCGCCGGCGTCGGTGGTGGCGGCCAGGAGGTCGAGGGTGGTGCCGCCGCCGGCCATGGGGGCGGCGACGAGGGGCAGGTCGGTGTCGGGGAGGCGGGTGGCCATGGACGGCATGCTGCCACCGTGCCGTCGTAGGGTCCGGGCATGACGCGGACGGACGACGCCGGTTCCTCGAGCCCTGTGCCTCACGCGGAGGCGCCTGCCTCGGCGGGGACTCCCCCGGTGGGTCCCTCCCCTGCGCGGCTGACGCTCGGGCGGCTGGTCTCGCACGTGCGGGAGGTGGGCGACGGTGTGGTCTCGTCGCTGGGGCCGGACGGTTCCCCGCAGGGGGCGTACCTGCCGGTGGCGGTCACGGACGCCGGCGAGCTGGTGTTCGACGCCCGGGTGGGGTCGCGCAAGGTGGTCAACCTGGGGCGGGACGCGCGGGTGGCGGTGGTCGTGGGCGGCGCGGGCGGGACGACGCTGCAGGCGCAGGGGGTGGCGGACGTGCCGTCGGGGCTGGACCGGGACCGGTGCGCGGCCGCGTACGCGACGGCGTTCCCGCAGTTCGCGGGGTCGCTGGAGGATCCCGGGATCGTGGTGCTGAGGGTGCGGGTGGAGTGGGCGCGGTGGGGTGA
This sequence comes from Isoptericola sp. NPDC057559, assembly GCF_042801555.1. Lineage (NCBI taxonomy): Bacteria > Bacillati > Actinomycetota > Actinomycetes > Micrococcales > Promicromonosporaceae > Isoptericola > Isoptericola sp. NPDC057559. The sequence continues at coordinate 21,912 of NZ_JBHVFQ010000028.1, read as the reverse complement.
CTACCGGGTCTCCCCGCCGGTGCTGGAGGAGTCGTCGGGCGGCGTGCGTGCCTGAGGGTCCGAGTCTGCCGGGCGAGCCGCCGGTGGCGGCGGGTCACCGCCAGCCGAGGGCGGGTGCGACGTGCTGCACGACGTTCTCGATGACGTGCGCGTTGTACTCGACGCCGAGCTGGTTGGGCACGGTGAGCAGCAGGGTGTCGGCGGCGGCGACGGCCTCGTCCTCGGCGAGGTCGGCCACGATGGCGTCGATCTCTCCGGCGTAGGTCTTGCCGAACCGCGAGCGCACGCCCTCGAGGAGGCCGACCTGGTCGCTGCTGGCGGTCTCCATGCCGAAGTAGGCGCGGTCGCGGTCGTCGGTGAGGGGGAAGATGCTGCGCGAGACGGAGACGCGGGGCTCGTGCTGGTGCCCGGCGGCGGTCCAGGCGTCGCGGTAGCGCTGGATCTGCTCGGCCTGGAGCTGGTGGAACGGCACGCCGGTGTCCTCGGACAGCAGGGTGGAGCTCATGAGGTTCATGCCCTGCGCGGCGGTCCACTCGGCGGTGGCGCGGGTGCCGGCGCCCCACCAGATGCGCCTGCGCAGTCCTTCGGAGTACGGCTCGACGCGCAGCAGCCCGGGCGGGTTGGGGAACATGGGGCGAGGGTGGGGCTCGGCGAAGCCTTCGCCGTCGAGCACCTCGAGGAACCGGGCGGTGTGCCGGCGGGCCATGTCGGCGTCGCTCTCCCCCGGGCGCGGCTCGTGGCCGAAGTGGCGGAACCCGTCGATGACCTGCTCGGGTGACCCGCGGCTGATGCCGAGCTGCAGGCGCCCGCCGGAGACGAGGTCGGCGGCGCCGGCGTCCTCCGCCATGTACAGGGGGTTCTCGTAGCGCATGTCGATGACGGCGGTGCCGATCTCGATGCGGCTGGTGCGCGCGCCGACGGCGGCGAGCAGCGGGAACGGGGACGCGAGCTGGCGGGCGAAGTGGTGCACGCGGAAGTAGGCGCCGTCCGCGCCGAGCTCCTCCGCCGCGACGGCGAGGTCGATCGACTGCAGGAGGGCGTCGGACGCCGAGCGGGTGGCGGACTGCGGGTGCGGAGTCCAGTGGCCGAAGGAGAGGAATCCGAGGTGTTTCACGGGGGCGTCAACCTCCTGGGCGTCGGGGGGCTTCCCGGTCTGCCTCCCGATCCTCGCCGCGGGGGGACGTGCTCGCCCGGGGGCGCCGCGCGGGCGTCGAGGGAGGGGCCCGGGCGGGCGCGGGAATTGGTGGTGCCGGGGTGCCGCTCGCCCGCCTAGCCTGGGCGCATGACCCTCGTTCACGACGTCGCCGGTGACCCCGGCGCGCCCGCCGTCCTGCTGGTGCACGCCGGTGTGGCCGACCGCCGCATGTGGGACGCCGTCGTCCCCGCCCTCGCCCGCACGTTCCGCGTGATCCGCCCCGACCTGCGCGGCTTCGGCGACTCGCCGCTGCCGGTGGGCGACGGCCCGACGGCGGACGGCGAGCCGGACCTGCGATACACGAACGCCGGCGACCTGGCCGCGCTGCTCGACGAGCTCGACGTCGCGGACGCGGCCGTCGTCGGCTCGTCCTTCGGCGGCAAGGTCGCGCTCGAGCTGACCACCGCCCACCCCGGGCGGGTGCGCGAGCTGGTGCTGCTGTGCCCGGCGGCGCCCGGCGTCCCGGACACGGAGACGTCGGACGCGTTCGACGCGGAGGAGGCGCGCCTGCTCGGCGCCGGCGACGTGGAGGGGGCCGTGCGGCTCAACGTGACGACGTGGCTCGGGCCCGACGCCGACGACGCCGCCCGGGAGGCGCTCGCGACCATGCAGCGGCGGGCGTTCGAGGTGCAGCTCGCGGCGGACGCGGCCGCGAGCGCCGCGGGGGCGCCGGAGCCCGGCCCGGACGGCGTGGAGGTCGACCTGGCGGGGATCCACGTGCCGACGTTCGTCGTGGAGGGCGCGCACGACATGGACCTGCTGCGCGCGTGCGCCCGGCGGGTGGCGGACGAGGTGCCGGGGGCGGAGCTGTCGGTGCTGGACTGGGCGGGGCACCTGCCCGTCCTGGAGCGCCCGGACGCGGTGCAGGCGCTGCTGCTGGACGTGCTGCGCGACGACCCGACGGTGCACGCCCCCTGACGGGCGGTACGGGCGGTCAGGCGGCGAGCCACTGGTCGTGCACGATCGTGATGACGAGGGCGACCACGACCAGCAGGAGCACGGCCCGCACGAACCCGGCACCGCGGGCGAGGGCCGTGCGGGCGCCGACGATGCCGCCCGCCACGTTGGCCACGGCCATCCCCGCGCCCAGGAGCCACAGGACGTGCCCGAGGACGCCGAACAGGGCGAGGGCGCCCAGGTCGCTGCCGATGCTGACGACCTTCGCCATCGCGGACCCGCGCAGGAAGTCGGTGCCGAGCGCGGTGACGAACAGGGCGACGAGCAGCACCCCGGTGCCGGACCCGACGACCCCGCTGTAGAAGCCGACGGCCGCCGCACCGATGGCGAGCACGAGGGTGGGGCGCCAGGCGGGTCCGGGCCGGCAGGCGGGGCGGGTGGTGCCGGAGGGCGTCGCGGCCGTCGTCGTCCGGTCCCCGGGCCGGGCGACGACGGCCCACGCGCCGACACCGACGAGCGTGACGGCCACGACGAGCACGATGGTCTCCCGTGGCAGGTGGGAGGCGGTGACGGCGCCGGCGAGGGCGGTGGGCAGCCCCAGGGCGGCCGCGGCGAGCGCCCGCCGCCGGTCGAGGCCCACGCGGGTGGCGTAGGTGACGGCGGCCCCCGAGGTCCCGGTGATGGCGACGAGCTTGTTGGTGCCGAGGACGGTGGCCACGGGCACCGTCGGCAGCACCAGCATGAGGGCGGGGACCTGCACGAGCCCGCCCCCGCCGACGACGGCGTCGAGCCATCCGGCCGCGAACGCGACGACGACGAGGAGGCAGACGGCGGCGGGGTCGACGTCCAGGCCCATGGGTGCTCCTCGGTGCGTGCTCGCGGTGGTGGGGTCGCCGGTGCAGCGGGGTCGCCGTGGGCGTGCCGCCGCTGTGCCGCCGCCGTGCACGGAGTGCGGAGGGTGGCCCGCCGGCGGTCGAGACACCCGGGGCCGACATTCGACGAGGGTGCAAGGTCGGGTGGCCGGTGACGGGGGCGACTAGCGTGGGACGGCGGAGACCAGGGCGGTGGCGACATGCTCACGATCGACCTCACGGCGGAGGACCTGACGCGCCTGCGCGTGGCGGCCCGACCGGACCCGATGTGGGACGTGGTGCTGAGCCTGCACCTGCTGCAGAACCGGCAGGCGGCGCTGGCGTTCGACCCGTGGCGGCGCCAGGTGCGGGCGCGGGTCGTGGAGGCCGGCCTCACGCGGACCGTCGCGGCCCTGGCGCGGCTGGCACCGTGGGCGTCCTACTTCCCCGACTTCCTCACGCCGACGCCGGTGGACCTGGGCAGGGGGTCGGCGACGCCGGTGGAGGTGGCGGTGGACCGGGTGGCGAGCACGCCGCGCCGGCGCCTGGCGCGCGAGCTGGCGGTGACGTTCCCGGCGGGCGCGCCGGCGTGGGTGCGCAGGGTCGCCCGCGGGGAGGCGGAGGCGATGCGCTGGCTCGCCGGGGCGTTGCGCCGCTATCACGACGTGGCGGTGGCCCCCTACGCGACGGCGACGGGCGCGGCCGTCGCGGCGGACCAGGAGGCGCGCGCCGGCGCCCTGCGCGGGGGCGGCGTGCAGGGGCTGATGGGCAGCTTCGACCCGCTGCTGCGGCGGGTGGACGACGGCACCTGGGCCGGGCGGTACCCCGTGACGCGGGCCCTGCCGCTGCGGGGGCGTCCCCTGACGGTGATCCCGTCGATGTTCTGCGTGCTGGCCCCCGTGGCGCTCGCGGACGAGTCGCTGGAGCCGACGCTGGTGTTCCCGGTGGAGCCGTTGCCGGGCTGGCTGACGCGCGCCGAGCGACCCGACGGGCAGCGGCCACCGGTCGCGCACCTCATCGGCCCGACCCGCGCCCGGGTGCTGGAGGTGCTGGACGTGGCCCGGACCACCACCGGCCTCGCCCGGGTGCTGGGCCTGACGCCCGCGACGGCGAGCCGGCACGCGACCGTGCTGCGCGAGGCGGGGCTGGTCGCCTCCGAACGGCAGGGCAACCGGGTGCTGCACACGCGCACCCGGCTCGGGGACGCGCTGCTCGCCGGACACCTCGGCTGACGCGCCCCCGGTGGGCGCGGGCGCCAGGCGGGCGGACACGCGCCCGAAACACGGGCGAGGCAGGATGCGGGGCGTGATCATCGCCGCCGAGACGCCGGGCCGCGCCGACGTGCGGGCCCTGCTGGCCGAGCACCTGGCCGACATGCACGCCACGTCCCCGGCCGAGTCGGTGCACGCCCTCGACCTGGCGGCGCTCCGGGTCCCCTCGGTGACGTTCCTGACGGCCCGCGACACGGACGGCGCGCTCCTCGGGTGCGGGGCGCTGAGCGAGCTGGACCCGGTGACCGGGCACGCCGGCGGGCTCGGCGAGGTCAAGTCGATGCGCACGGCGGCCGCGGCCCGCGGCCGGGGCGTGGCGGGCGCGGTGCTGGGGCGCCTGGTGGACCTGGCGCGCGGGCGCGGGTATGCGCGGGTCAGCCTCGAGACCGGCCCGCAGGACTACTTCGCGGCCGCGCGGCGGCTGTACGCGCGGCACGGCTTCGTCCCCTGCGGCCCGTTCGGCGCCTACGCGCCCGACCCGTGCAGCGTGTTCTTCACCCTCGACCTGCGCGCGGCCGACGGCGGCACCGCGCAGGTCGGCGCGCCCGCCGCCGTCGCGGCGGCGGGCGCGGGCCCCGCCGCCTAGCCTCGCGGGATGGCCGACACCGACCGCACCGCGCCCCCGACCACCGCCGGCACGTCCGCAGCGAGCGCCGCCTCCCCGTGGGCGCGGGAGCCTGCCGCGGGGCGGGTGCTGCTGGACCGCCGGTTCGCGTGGCAGGGCCGCGAGGTCGCCTGGGCGGCGTTCGGCTCCGGCCCGCCGCTGGTGTTCTGCCACGGCACGCCCTGGTCGTCCTGGCTGTGGGAGCCGTACGCGCGCGCCCTGGCCGCCGAGTTCACCGTGCACCTGTGGGACATGCCGGGCTACGGGGCGTCGTCGAAGGACCCCGACCACGCCGTCGACCTGGGGGTGCAGGGCGAGGTGCTCGCCGCCCTGCTGGAGCACTGGCGCCCCTCCTGGGCCGCGTCGGAGGGCGCGTCGGAAGACCGGCCGGAGGAGGGGCCGGGCGCCGGGTCAGGGGGCGGCGTGGCGCCGCACGTGGTCGCCCACGACTACGGCGGCGCGGTGAGTCTGCGGGCCGCGCTGCTGCACGGCGCCCGGTTCGCGTCCCTGTGCCTGGTGGACGTCGTCGCGCTGCGGCCGTGGGGGTCGCCGTACTTCTCGCTGGTGCGCGAGCACGCCGACGTGTTCACCCGCACGCCCGCCACCGTGCACCGCGGCGCCCTGGAGGCCTACGTGCGCACGGCCGCGCACCGCCCGCTGTCCGACGCCGACCTCGACGCCCTCGTGACCCCGTGGACCGGGCCGGAGGGGCAGGCGGCGTTCTACCGGCAGATCGCCCAGGCGGACGAGCGCTACACCGCCGAGCTGGAGCCGCTGCTCGGCGCGCTGGACGTGCCCACGCGCGTGCTGTGGGGCGCCGAGGACACCTGGATCCCCGCCGACCGGGCGCAGCGCCTGGCCGACGCGCTCCCGCGCGCCGACGCGCGGCTGGTGCCGGGAGCCGGGCACCTGGTGCAGCTCGACGCGCCGGTCGCCCTCGCCGTCGAGCTGCAGCGGTGGCTGTCCGCTCGCGCGGGCGACGCCGCCACCGAGTGACGCGGCTCGGCCCCGCGTGCCCCTGCGTGACCCCGCCCGACCCGGGTCAGTACCAGCTCGCCCGCGCGTGCTGGAAGATCAGGTTGGTCTCGGTGAGGGCCACGTCCGGGTCGGTGGACAGGTGCTCGATGACGAACTCGTTGAGGGCGTCGGAGTCCGCGGCGGCCACGTGCACGAAGAAGTCGTGCGCCCCGCCCAGCAGGAAGACGTTCAGCACGCCCGGCAGCTCCGCGAGGCGTGCCAGGTAGGTGCTCAGCCGGGTGCGTGCCGCGCCCCGCATCTGCACGGCGATCATGGCCTGCAGCGGGTGGCCGGTGCGCCCCGGGTCCACGTCGGCGTGGAACCCGCGGATCACGCCCCGCTCGCGCAGCTGGCGCACCCGCGTCAGGCAGGTGGACGGCGCCACCCCCGCCCGGGCTGCGAGCGCGTTGTTCGGCAGCCGCGCGTCCTCCGCGAGCGCCGCGAGGATGCGCTGGTCGACGTCGTCGAGCCGCTCGGGCGCGGGCCCGCGACGGTCCAGGCCCCACGACGGGTCGGGGCGAACATCCTTCGGTCGTGACGCCCGTGCCCCGGGCCGAGCCTGCCCCATGTTCGACATGGTCTGAATCTACCGAAGGATGTTCCGAATTGTGGTGCCGGATCGAATCGCACCCTCAGACTGGGGAGTGAGCGGGGTCACACACCCACGCGACCCACCCGTCCGACCGTGCCCCGCCGGCCACCGCCGTCCGGCACGGTCACCGAGCCTCGAAGGCGAGCCCCATGCGCATCGGCGTCCCGAAGGAAGTCAAGAACCACGAGTACCGGGTGGCCATCACCCCCGCGGGCGTGCACGAGCTCGTCGCGCGCGGCCACCAGGTCGTCGTCCAGGCGGGTGCGGGGCTCGGGTCCGCGATCACGGACGAGGAGTACCGCGCCGCCGGCGCGGACCTGTTCGACGACGCCGACGAGGTGTGGGCCGGCGCCGAGACGGTGCTGAAGGTCAAGGAGCCCGTCGCCGAGGAGTACCACCGCCTGCGTCCCGGCCTGGTGCTGTTCACCTACCTGCACCTCGCGGCCGACAAGGCCCTGACGGAGGAGCTCCTCGCGAGCGACGTCACCGCCGTCGCGTACGAGACGGTCCAGTCCCCCGACGGGCGGCTGCCGCTGCTCGCCCCCATGTCGGAGGTCGCCGGCCGCCTCGCCCCCCAGGTAGGCGCCGCCACCCTGCTGCGTGCCGCCGGCGGGCGCGGCGTCCTGCTCGGCGGCGTGCCCGGCGTCCCCGCGGGGCACGTCGTGGTCATCGGCGCCGGCGTCTCCGGCATGAACGCCGCGCGCATCGCCGTCGGGCTGGGCGCGCGCGTCACCCTCCTGGACACCAGCGCCGACGCGCTCAAGGCCGCCGACCGCGAGTTCGGCGGGCGCGTGCAGACCCTGGCGTCCAACCGCCTCACCCTCGCCGAGGCGGTGCTGGAGGCCGACCTCGTCGTGGGCGCCGTGCTCGTCCCCGGCGCGAAGGCGCCCGTGCTCGTCCCGAACGACCTCGTGGCCCGCATGCGGCCCGGCGCCGTCCTCGTCGACATCGCGATCGACCAGGGCGGGTGCTTCGAGGACTCGCGCCCCACCACCCACGCCGACCCCACGTTCCGGGTGCACGACGCGGTGTTCTACTGCGTCGCGAACATGCCCGGCGCCGTCCCCCGCACCTCCACGTACGCCCTGACGAACGTGACCCTGCCCTACGTCGTGGCGCTCGCGGACCACGGCTGGCGCGAGGCCCTGCGCGGCGACCCCGTGCTGGCGGGCGGGCTGAACGTGCACGGCGGCCGCGTCACGAACGCCGGCGTCGCCGAGGCGCACTCCCTGGAGCAGGTGGCCGTCGCCGACGTGCTGTGAGGCCCGCCGGGCCTTCGCCGCGGGCAACGGGGGTACGGGGTGCGGGGCCGAGTCACCGCCGCCGTCACCGCCGCCGTCGCGGCAGCGGCACGCGGTCGAGGTCGGACGCGACCGTCAGGCCGCCGTCGAACACCTCCCGGGCCTCCCGCTCGAACTCGGCGGGCAGCTCCTCGGGCACGCGGTAGCGCTGGGAGAAGTGGGTGAGCACGAGGTGGCGCACGCCCGCGCGGGAGGCGACGACGGCGGCCTGCCGGCACGTCAGGTGGGCCCAGCGGGCCGCGAGCTCGGCGTCGCGGTGCAGGAACGTCGACTCGATCACCAGCAGGTCGACCCCGTCGGCGAGCTCGAGCACCGCGTCGCACAGCCGCGTGTCCATGACGAACGCCACCGACTGGCCCGGCCGGGCCACGGACACCGCGTCGCGGTGCACCGTGCGGCCGTCGTCCAGGGTGACGCTGCCCTCGCGCAGCAGCCGCCCCACCGCCGGGCCGGGCGGGACGCCCGCGGCCGCGAGCGCCGCGGGGTCCAGGGAGACGCCGTCGGGCTCGTCCAGCCGGTAGCCGACCGCGTCGATGCGGTGGTCCAGCGGCCGCGCGGTGAGGGCGGGGGCGCCCGGGCCGGCGCCGCGCTCGCCGTCCACCCGGGGCAGCGTCGCGACCGGTCCGTGGCCGGGCGCGAACGACACGGGCTGCAGGGCGACCCGCTCGTGGTGGTCGTAGGCGCTGGCGTGCAGCAGGTGGCGCACCCACTCCTCGCCGGAGGAGGGGAACGAGATCGGGACGGTGTGGCGCACCTGGTCCCCGGACAGCCGCTGCGCGACGCCCGCCAGCCCCAGGGAGTGGTCGCCGTGCAGGTGGGTGATCGCGATGCGGGTGAGGTCCGTGGCCGACACCCCGGCCAGCGTCATCTGCCGCTGGGTGCCCTCGCCGGGGTCGAACAGGATCGCGGCGTCGTCGAAGAACAGCACGTACCCGTTGTGGTTGCGCGTGCGGGTGGGCACCATGCTGGCGGTGCCGAGCACGACCAGCTCGCGTCGTGACACGCGGGGGCGCTCAGCGGCCCAGGGCGCGCCCGACGACGCGCACGAGGCCGGTGGTGACGTGCTGCACCGGGCGCCACAGGTCGCGGTCGAACACCGCCGTGCGGGTCAGCGGGCGGGGGCGCAGGCGACCGGTGAGCCGCGGCCCCGGCGACGGCGCGGGGGCCGGCAGCCCCGCGAGCACGGACGGGCGGTATCGGGCGCCGGGGTCCCAGCGCGTCTCGGGGCGCGTGCTCGCGTCGTCGGGCATGCGCTCATCGTGGCGCGGCCGACGACGCCCCGCAAGGCCGCCCGCAAGGCCGCCCACGGGTCCGGTGGACGGGGCCGGTGGGCATGGACGCCGTGCCCGCCGGACCCGCCGTCGGGTCAGGCGCCGGGTCAGGCGCCGGGTCAGGCGCCGGGGAAGCCCTGCGGGTTCTCCGACTGCCAGCGCCAGGTGTCCGCGCACATGTCGTCGATGGTCTTGACGGCGCGCCACCCGAGCTCGGTCTGCGCGCGCGTGGGGTCGGCCCAGAAGGCGGCGAGGTCGCCGGCGCGGCGCGGCCCGACCTCGTAGGGCAGCTCGCGGCCGACGGCCCGCTCGAACGCGTGCAGCATCTGCAGCACGGACGTGCCCGTGCCGGTGCCGAGGTTGAACGCCCGCACCGGCTCGGTCATCGCGTCCAGGTGGTCCAGTGCGGCGACGTGCCCGGCGGCGAGGTCCTCGACGTGCAGGTAGTCGCGCTCGCAGGTGCCGTCCGCGGTGGGGTAGTCGTCGCCGAAGACGACGAGCCTGTCGCGCTTGCCGACGGCGACCTGCGCCAGGAACGGCATGAGGTTGTTGGGGATGCCCTGCGGGTCCTCGCCGATCTGCCCGGACGGGTGCGCGCCCACGGGGTTGAAGTAGCGCAGCAGCGCCACCTTGAGGCCGCCGACCGCCACCGCGGCGTCGGCCATGATCCGCTCGATCATCACCTTCGTCTGCCCGTACGGCGAGGAGGAGGACAGGTGCTCGTAGTCCTCGCGGTAGGGCACGGGCGCCTTCTCCCCGTACACGGTGGCCGAGGAGGAGAACACCAGCCGCGGCACGTCGTGGCGGCGCATGGCCTCCAGCAGCGACAGCGTGGAGTCGAGGTTGTTGCGGTAGTACTCCAGCGGCTTGGCCACGGACTCCCCCACGGCCTTGAAGCCCGCGAAGTGCACGACGGCGTCGAACTTCTCGTGCGCGAACAGGCGCTCGGTCTTCTCCGCGTCGGTGAGGTCGATCGCGTGCACCGGCACGTGCACCCCCGACAGCGACTCCACGCGGCCCATCACCGTGGGCTTGCTGTTGGAGAAGTCGTCGACCACGACGACGTCGTGCCCGGAGGCGACGAGGGACAGGACGGTGTGGGAGCCGATGTACCCGGCGCCGCCGGAGACGAGAACGCGCATGGGCCCAGCCTAGGGCGTGGGCTCGCCGTCCTCGGACGGCGTCCGCACCCCGGGCCGGGCCCGTGCGCGTCCTCGTGCGGCGTGCTGGTCAGCCCCCGAGCAGCTCGGTGAAGCTCGGGGTGGCGGCGAACGGGTCGGCCGGCCCGTCGTTCTCCCGCCGCGCGACGCGCTGCGCCAGCTCCCGCCCGGCGCGCCCGATGCGCCGCGGCAGCCCCGCGGCCGGGTCGTCGGCGCTCGCGGCCCAGTCGTCGGTGGCCGCGAACACGCTGGTCGGCACGACGTCGGCCCGCAGGTAGGTGAACAGCGGCCGCACGGCGTACTCGAGCGCGAGGGAGTGGCGGGCGGTGCCGCCGGTGGCGCCGAGCAGCGTGGGCATGCCGGTCAGGGAGTCGGGGTCGACGACGTCCCAGAACGACTTGAACAGACCCGAGTAGCTCGTGGTGAACACGGGCGAGACGGCGATGAGGCCGTCCGCGCCCGTCACGGCCTCCAGCGCGCGGGCGAGGTCGCCGGTCGGGAACCGGGTGAGCATCGCGTCGACGACGGCGTGGGCGACGTCGCGCAGCTCGACGGTCTCGACCCGCACGGTGTGCCCGAGGTCTTCCAGCTCCCGCACCGTGGCGTCCGCGAGCCGGTCGGCCAGCAGCCGGGTGGACGACGGCTGGGACAGGCCCGCCGAGACGACGGCGAGGGTGCGGGTGGGGGTCTGGCCGGGGATGCCCGAGGGCGTGGTCATGCGCGTGCCTCCTGCGATGCGGCGGGCTGGGTGCCCTCGGCAACGGTACCGGTGTAGGGGTCCGAGGTGTCACCGACGTGCGTGGCGCCGGTCTCGCCCTTGGCGCGGGCGGCGGCGACGCGCTCGGCGTGCGTCGGCGGGTTCAGCGGCACGTCGGCGGGGCGCTTGGCCTCGACGATCTTGCGCAGCTCGGGCACGACGTCCTCGGCGAGGAGGTCGATCTGCTCGAGCACCGACTTCAGCGGCAGTCCGGCGTGGTCGACGAGGAACAGCTGGCGCTGGTAGTAGCCGACCTCGTCCACGAACGACGCGTACCGGTCGATGACCTGCTGCGGCGAGCCGACCGTCAGCGGCGTCTCGCGCGTGAAGTCCTCCATCGACGGGCCGTGCCCGTACACGGGCGCCTCGTCGAAGTAGGGGCGGAACTCGTTCCACGCGTCCTGCGAGCGCTTGCGCATGAACACCTGCCCGCCGAGGCCCACGATCGCCTGGTCGGCGCGGCCGTGGCCGTAGTGCTCGAACCGCTGGCGGTAGAACCGCACCATCTGCCGGGTGTGGTGCATGGGCCAGAAGATGTTGTTGTGCAGGAAGCCGTCGCCGTAGAACGCGGCCTGCTCGGCGATCTCGGGGCTGCGGATCGAGCCGTGCCACACGAACGGCGGCACGCCGTCCAGCGGGCGCGGGGTGGAGGTGAAGCCCTGCAGCGGGGTGCGGAACTTGCCCTCCCAGTCCACGACGTCCTCGGTCCACAGGCGGCGCAGCAGCGCGTAGTTCTCCACGGCCAGCGGGATGCCCTGGCGGATGTCCTGCCCGAACCACGGGTAGACGGGGCCCGTGTTGCCGCGGCCCATCATGAGGTCCATGCGGCCGTCGGAGATCACCTGGAGCATCGCGTACTCCTCGGCGAGGCGCACCGGGTCGTTCGTGGTGATCAGGGTGGTGGCCGTCGACAGGGTGATGTTCTTGGTGACGCCGGCCAGGTAGCCGAGCATCGTGGTCGGCGAGGACGCGACGAACGGCGGGTTGTGGTGCTCGCCGGTGGCGAAGACGTCCAGGCCGGCCTCGTCGGCGTGCCGGGCGATGGTGAGCATGTCGCGCACCCGCTCGGTGTCGTCCGGCGTGTGACCCGTCGTCGGGTCGGTGGTGACGTCACTGACGGAGAAGATTCCGAACTGCACGGCTGCGCTCCCTGTTGGTGGACTCTGACCTGAAGCCTAGGTCCATGCGTTTGCATGTACATGCCGATGAACCGCGGTACCCGCCCGGTTGTTCCCCGCCGCCCGTGGCCCCCGGGTGACGTCGCGCACAAAGGGTGCCCGCAGGGCGGTCTCGAGTTGCGTCATGCGCGCCGACTGGCCAGCCTGAGGGGGCAACCGTCACGTCCATCGCCACGATGCCCATTCTCCGGCACTCGGTGTGGACCGTGCTTCACGGGACCTTCACGGACCGCCGGAACATCCCCCGGTAGGGCCGCGTTGGAACCTCAGGCCCCTTCCCACCGACCTCCAGGAGGACGACATGCCCGACCGGTCCCTGCGCGGCATGAGCATCGGCAGCAAGAGCATGGAGTCCGACGAGGGCGTGGACTTCGCCCCGCGGTTCCAGGCTCACTACGACTGCCCCAACGGTCACACCATCATCCTGCCCTTCTCCACCGAGGCCGAGGTGCCGCCGGTGTGGGAGTGCCGGTGCGGCGAGGAGGCGCTCCTGCGCGACGCCGAGCGCCCCGAGGTGAAGCCCGGCAAGCCGCAGCGCACCCACTGGGACATGCTGCTCGAGCGCCGCACCGTCGCCGAGCTCGAGGAGCTCCTCGACGAGCGCCTCGAGCTGCTGCGCGCCGGCAAGCTGCGCCGCAGCGCCTGACGCGGACGCACGACGAGAGGGCGGGCACCCCCCGGGGGGCCCGCCCTCTCGTCTGCCCGGGTCCCGTACGTCCCGGCGCCGCCCCTGGCCGTCAGCCGCGGCGCGCCCGCACCGCCGACACGATGCCGCCGGCCACCAGCACGACCGCCGCCGCGCCCACGGCCCAGCCCGGCCAGTAGCCCGCCCGCACCGCCGGCGTCAGCTCCGTGCGCAGCGGCAGGTCCGCCACCCAGTGGTCCGGCGTGAACAGCTGCGTGCGCGCCACCAGCGTCCCGTCCGGCGCCACGACGCCGCTCACGCCCACCGTCGAGACCTGCACCGCCGCCCGGCCCGTCGTGATCGCCTGCAGCCGTGTCATCGCCAGCTGCTGCGTCGACTCCGCCGTGTACCCGAACGACGCGTTGTTCGTCGGCACCACCAGCACCTGCGCGCCCCGCTGCACGGCGTCGCGCACGATCTCGTCGTACGCCACCTCGAAGCAGATCACCGTCGCCATCGGCACCGTCGCCGGCCCCGACCCGCGACCGATCGCCGCGCCGTCCACCGGCAGGTCGACCACCGCCGGCTCGGTGCCCGGGATCATGTCGGTCGTGACCCGGTCCACCTGCGAGCTGAACAGCCGCACGAACCCGCGGATCGGGATGTACTCCCCGAACGGTGCCGGATGCTGCTTGGCGTACCGCTGCGTGACGCCCTGGCCCGGCTCCCACAGCAGCGCCACGTTGTAGCGGCCGCCGGTCGCCGGGTACTCCTGCGCGCCCACGAGGATCGGCGCGTCCACCGCACGGGCGGCCGTGTCGATCGCGTCGCCCACCTCCGGCGTCGTCTGCGGGTCCAGGTCCGAGCCGTTCTCCGGCCACAGCACCACGTCGACCCCGTCGGTCGGACCGTCGCCGAAGTCGCCCGCCGCCTGCTCGTCCGCGATCGCGTACGTGCCGTCCAGGTGGTTGTTCAGCACCTCCGCCCGGTTGGCGAAGGACCCCTCCCCCGGCTCCGACACGTTGCCCTGCACCCCGCCCGCGCGCAGCACGCCCGCCTGCGCCGTCGCCGTGCCGGCGTCCACCACCGTGCCCACGTGCCCCGGGTCCGCCGCGTCCGTCACCTCGCGGGTGCCCGCGTCGTGCGCCAGCGGCAGCAGCTGCGGGCCGACGACCAGCACGGCCGCCGCGAGGACCAGCGCGCCGGCGCTCGCGGCCCCGCGCACGCGCGCCGCCGCCGTCCGCCAGTCGGTGCGCAGCAGGCGCCCGACGGCGAGCGCGAGCAGCAGGCCGGCGCCGGCGACGAGGAACGACACGAGCGTCGTGCCGCCCAGCCACGCGGCGCGCCCCGTGGGGGCGCCGGCCACCGTCCAGGCGAGCCGGCCCCACGGGAAGCCGCCGAACGGGATCTCCGAGCGCCACTGCTCCACCGCGACGAACAGCACGGCGAACACCAGGCCCTGCGCGAGCGGGTGCCGCCGCACCCAGCCCCAGCGCCGCGCCCACGTCCACAGCGCGCCGAACCCCGCCAGGAAGAGGGCCTCGAGCGACGCCAGCGCGATCCACGGCACCGTGTCCGTGGCGAAGTTGGCCCACCAGATGTGCGGCAGCCAGAACGTCAGCCCGGCCACCAGCCCCACGAGGAAGTTCCAGCCCGCCGCGCGACGGCCCTCGCGGCGCAGGGCGGCGAACAGCAGCGCGACCCCGACGAACGCCAGCGGCCACGCCCCGACGTCCGGGAACGACGCCCACAGCGCGACGCCCGCGGCGACCGCGAGCAGGAGCGTGGCCGGGCGGCTCGCCCACCAGTTCGACGGCGTGGCGTCGCCCGTCCGGGAGGCGCCCGGGCCGCGGCCGGACGCCTCGCCCCGGTCGCGGCTCCGGTCGCGCTCCTGGTCCCGGTCGGGGGTGTGGCCCGGTGCCGGGTCGGACCCGCTGTCGGAGGGCCCCTCGAGCGGGGACGAGCTCACGTGCAACACCCCCGCAGGGTACGTGAACCCGGACCTCCCCCGGGGCCCGCGCCCGACACCTGTCGCGCGTGCGGCGCGGTGCTCGACGGCGCGGTCGGGTGCGGTCGGGTCAGTCGAAGGTGTCGTGCAGGACGACGCCGTCGCGCACGGTCTGCAGGCACACGGGCTCCGGCTCGCCGGGCGACAGGTCGGGCAGCAGGGGCTGGCCGGCACGCGCCTCGGGGTTCCACGCCGACAGGCGGCCCTCGGGCGCCTGCACGGACAGGGTGTCCGCACGCCACACGGCCAGGTGCGCCGGCGCGCCGACGCGCAGCTCGCCCGCGCCCGTGTGGTCGAGGCCGGCGAGCCGCCACCCGCCGCGCGTGTGCGCCCGGAACGCCGACCGGGCGGAGATGCGCTGCGTGGCGTCCTCGTGCGTGAGGGTCGCGCGCACCGCCTGCCACGGGTCCAGCGGGGTGACGGGGGTGTCCGACCCGAACGCGAGCGGGACGCCCGCGCCGGCCAGGTCGGCGAACGGCGACAGGGTGGACGCACGGGCCACGCCCAGGCGCGCGGCGTACATGCCGTGGCTGCCGCCCCACGCGGAGTCGAACGCGGGCTGCACCGACAGCGCCACCCCGTACAGCAGGAGGGCGGCCAGCGCGGACGCGTCGACGAACAGGGCGTGCTCGATGCGGTGGTGCCCGGAGCGCAGCAGGCCCGGGCCGTGCTCGGCGGCGGCGAGCTCCAGCCCCCGCACCACCTCGTCCATCGCCCGGTCGCCGATGACGTGGAAGCCACCCTGCGTGCCCGCGGCCGAGCAGGCGGCCAGGTGCGCCGCGATCTCCTCGCCCCGCAGGAAGAGGCGGCCGTCCGGCTCGGTGCCGCCCGGGCCGGCGAGCAGGTCGGAGTAGGGGTGGCGCAGCGCCGCCGTGCGCGAGCCGATCGACCCGTCGGCGCACAGGTCGCCGGCGATGCCGGTGAGGAACGGCAGCTCCGCGAGCATCTGCCGCGCGTCGTCCGCCGTCGCGCACAGCTCGCCCCGGTAGGCGACGACGTGCGGCAGCGCGCCCGCCGGGTCGGCCGTGAGCGCCACGAGCTCGGCCAGGCCCTCGCGGGTGTCCATGTTGGGCTCGCTCATCTCGTGCACGCCGACGATGCCGCGCGCCGCGGCGTCGGCCAGGGCGCGCCGGTAGGCCCGCGTCCGGCGGGCGGGCGAGACCTGGCGCACGACCGCCGCGGCGGTGTGGTGCGCGTCGGACGTCACCATGCCGGACGGGTCCCAGCCGGGCAGCCGGTCGAGGCCCGCTGCCCGCGCGAACGACCCGGACACGACGGCGGAGTGGCCGTCGACCCGCGCCGCGTACACGCGGCGCCCGCCGCAGGCGGCGTCGAGCTCGTCCGCGGAGGGCGCGCGCCGCTCGGGCCAGGTCTGCTCGTCCCAGCCGAACGCGAGGAGCACCTCCTCGCCGCCGGGGTCGGCCGCGTCCAGCTCGCGCGCGCCGCGCGCGAGGGCGTCCAGCGCCGCCGCGAGCGACGTCACCGACCCGGCGGCGAGGTCGACCGACGCGGCGGCCAGGCCCGTCTCCAGCAGGTGCACGTGCGCGTCGACGAACCCGGGCGCCACCAGCGCCCCGTCGAGGTCGATCACGCGGTCGGCGCGCGCCGCGAGGCCGGCGGCGGTGTCCTCCGCGCCGATCCAGGTCACGACGCCGTCGTCGACGAGCAGCGCCTCGGCGAACGGGTCGGCGGACGAGTGGACGGCTCCGTTGCGGTACAGGGTGGACGTCACGGCTTGCACTCTAGGGCACCGGCCCACGCACGCCCCCCACCGGACCGCCACGACTTCGTCACCTCCGGCCGGCGCGCGGCGGCCGGAGGATCAGACGCTCGAGTAGGCCACGACCCCGCGCAGGACGGCGGTCTGCGCCTTGCGGGCGGTGGCCCGCAGCGCGGGCCGCGGTGCCGCCTTGGCCAGCTGGTCCAGCACGTCGAGGACCTGCTTGCACCAGCGCACGAAGTCGCCGGCGGCCACGTCCGTCCCGCGCAGCACCGTGTCGAGGTTCTTGCCCGACGCCCACCGGTGCACCGGTGCCACCAGGCCCAGGTCGAGCGGCCCCGTGGCCTCCAGGCGGTGCGCGGCCTCCAGGTCGGTCACCTCCGACCAGATCCGCGTCGTGGCGTCCAGCACCTGCGCGAGCCGCCCGTGCGGGCCGCCGGGCACGTAGGGCTCCGCCGCCTCCTCCCGGCGCCCGGAGTACACGACCGTCGACACGGCCGCCGCCAGGCCCGGGGCGTCGAGCTCGTCCCAGATGCCGCGCCGCAGGCACTCCGCGAGCAGCAGGTCGTCCTCCGCGTACAGGCGGCCGAGCCACCGCCCGTCCTCGGTGACGCCCAGCGCCCCGTCGCCGTCCGCCCCCGTCGCCAGGTAGCCGAGCCGCGCCAGCACGTCGCAGGTCCGGTCGAAGGTGCGCGCGATCGACCCCGTGCGCCCCTCGACGCGGTGCACGAGCTGCTCGTGCTCGCGGCGCAGCCGCTCCCAGCGCTCCGCCCAGCGGGCGTGGTCGTCGCGGTCGGGGCAGCCGTGGCACGGGTGCGCCCGCAGCGCGGCCCGCAGCCGCTGCAGCTCGCCGTCCGAGGCCGCGTCGCCGCGGCGCCCCGCCCGGCCGCCCGACGACGCGCCGCCCCTGCGCCCCGGGTGCAGGCCGGTCCCCGCGTCGTCGGAGAACGCGCCCAGCGCGTTGCGCATGCTGGAGGCCAGGTCGCGGCGCTGGTCCGGGCGGCGCGGGTTGAACGACTTCGGGATGCGCACGGTCGTGACGACCTGCACGCCGTCCGGCGCGTCCGCCAGGGTCAGCTTCTTGACCTGCCGCTCCTGGGTGAGGACGGTGGGCCGCGGACCGTCGAAGCTGCGCTCGTCCTTGCCCGCGTCCAGCACGACGACGTAGCCGCGCCGTCGCCCCGACGGGACCTCCACCACGTCCCCGCGGCGCAGCCTCTCGAACGACTCCACCGCGTCCGCGCGCCGCGCGCCCGACGCGACCTGCGACAGCTCCTTCTCCCGGTCCTTGATCGCGACCCGCAGCCCCATGTACTCCGCGAAGTCGCCCCGGTCGCACGCCATCGCCGTGGCGTACCCCTCCATGGCCTCCGCGTGCGCCTGCGCCTGCTTCGCCAGCCCCACCACGCCCCGGTCGGCCTGGAACTGCGCGAAGCTCGTCTCCAGCACGTCGCGCGCCCGCTCGCGGCCCACCTGGCCCACCAGGTTGACCGCCATGTTGTACGTGGGGCGGAAGCTGGAGCGCAGCGGGTACAGCCGCTTGGACGCCAGGCCCGCCAGGGCTACCGGGTCCAGGCCCGTGTGGTCCACGACCACCGCGTGCCCCTCCACGTCGATACCGCGCCGGCCGGCGCGGCCCGTGAGCTGCGTGTACTCCCCCGGCGTCACCGGCTGGTGGGCGGTGCCGTCCCACTTCACCAGCTTCTCCAGCACCACCGACCGGGCCGGCATGTTGATGCCGAGCGCCAGGGTCTCAGTGGCGAACACGATCTTCACCAGGCCGCGGGAGAACAGCTCCTCCACCGTCTCCTTGAACACCGGCAGCATCCCCGCGTGATGCGCCGCCACGCCCCGCGACAGCGCCTGCACCCACTCGTGGTACCCGAGCACGTCCAGGTCCTCGGTCGGGATGGTCGCGGTGCGCTCCTCCACCACCCGGCGGATCTGCGCCTCCTCCTCGCCGTTGGTCAGCCGCAGGCCGGCGCGCAGGCACTGCTGCACCGCACCGTCGCACCCGGCGCGGGAGAAGATGAAGTAGATCGCCGGGAGCAGCGCGTCCGCGTCCAGCGAGTCCACGACGGCGAACCGCGGCGGGGTGCGCCGGTGCGCCACCGGCCCGCCGCCCGGCCGGTTCCCGCCCCGGCCCCGGTAACCGCGGTCGCCGCGCCCCCGGTGCCCGTGCCGCCCGTGCGGGCTCTCCGCCCGCGCCGACGTGCGGAACATCGCCTGCAGGTCCGGGTTGATCGGCGGGTTGGTGCCCGGGTCCGTCGGGTCCACGTGCCCCGCGTACAGGTCCATCAGGCGCGGCACCCCGCGCGGCTCCGGCGCCGAGACCACGACGTGCTGCCACAGCGGCACCGGACGGCGCTCGCTGACCACCACGGCCGTGTCCCCGCGCACCGTGGCGAGCCAGTCGCCGAACTCCTCCGCGTTCGACACCGTCGCCGACAGGGAGACCAGCTGCACGTGGTCCGGCAGGTGGATGATGACCTCCTCCCACACCGGCCCGCGGAACCGGTCCGCGAGGTAGTGCACCTCGTCCATGACGACGTACGCCAGCCCGTCCAGCGCGGACGACCCCGCGTACAGCATGTTGCGCAGCACCTCGGTGGTCATCACCACCACGGGCGCGCCCGCGTTGATCGACGTGTCCCCGGTGAGCAGGCCCACGTTCGCCGTGCCGTGCCGCGCGACGAGGTCGGAGTACTTCTGGTTGCTCAGCGCCTTGATCGGCGTCGTGTAGAACGCCTTGCCGCCGCCGACGAGCGCGAGGTGGACGGCGAACTCCCCCACCACTGTCTTGCCCGCGCCCGTGGGCGCGGCCACGAGCACGCCGCGGCCCTCCTCGAGCGCGACGCACGCGTCGACCTGGAACGGGTCGAGCTCGAACCCGACGACCTCGCGGAAGCGGCGCAGCTCGCCCTCGGCGTCGGCGCGGTCGCGGGCGCTGCGGGCCCGGGAGGCGGCGTACCGCTCGGCCGGGCTGAGGACGTCCTGGCCGGCGTCGGGGCGGGGGTGGGCGGTCATGCCGTCAGCCTAGGCGCCGGACCGGACGTCCCCGCGCGACGCCGGGCCGTGCAGGGCCGCGCGGGTCCGTGCTCGGCGACGCCCAGGAGCGCCGTCCCCCGTCAGCGGGGCGCGACCAGCACCTCGACGGCACGGGCGCGGACCTCGACCCGCAGCGGCAGCGGCCCCAGACGTTCGCCGTCCGCGTGCGCCACCGGCAGGGGGCGCTCGCCGGCGACCCACGCGTCGGGGCCGGGCTCGATGGTGACCCCGCGCGCCCGCACGACGTGCACCTTGCGGCGGCGCACGTGGCCGCCGGTGAACATGCTGGGGAACACGGCGAGGGCGCCCGGCCGGGACAGGTCGGTGGCGACGAGGACGTCGAGCAGGCCGTCGTCGAGCGACGCGTGCGGGGCGACGCGGATGCCGCCGCCGATCTGGGGGCCGTTGGCCGCGGTGACGAGCGCGGCCCGCCCGGTCCACGTCGCGGTGCCCGCGGGCCCGGGGCGCAGGTGCAGGCCGTCGCCGGGGCGGGGAGCCCGTCCAGTCCTGCGCCCGGCGGTCGCGGGCGTCTTGCCGGTCGGGGAGGCGTCGACGACGCCGTCGAACGTCAGCCGGTAGGACCAGGGGCGGTAGCGCATCAGCTCGAGCGCGGCGGCGACGGTGTACCGGGCGCTGCCGCGCGGGTACCGCAGCTGGTTGGCGCGCGCGTTGACGGCGGCGTCGAGCCCCGCGGACACCGCCCCCGCGACCCACCGGCCGCCCGGCGGCACGCCGGGGCCGGTGACGAACGCCGCGTCGACGGCGCGCCGGCCCGCGGCGCCGACGTCCAGGGCCCGGCACAGCGCCAGCCCGGCCGCGGCGGGGTCGCGCACGGGCAGGCCGAGGGTGGCGGCGAAGTCGTTGCCGGTGCCGACGGGGACGATGCCGAGGGGCACGCCGGTGCCGGCGACGGCCTGGGCACCCAGGTGCACCATGCCGTCCCCGCCGACCACGACGAGCGCGTCCACCGTGCCGTCCGGGCCGGACATGCCGGACGTGCCGTCGACGGCGGCCCGGGCACGGGCGAGCGCCGCGTCCGCGTCCGGGCCGGACAGGTCGACGACGTCGTGCCCGGCGCGCCGGAGCCCCGCCAGGACGCCGACGCCCGCGTTGGCGGCGCGTCCCTTGCCGGCGGTGGGGTTGACGACGACGCCGAGGCGGCGGGCGCGGGATCCGGGGCGGCCGTCAGACAGCGGGGGCGACCCGTTGCTTGTCGACCCGTCGGTCGTGCAGGATGCACAGCCCGAGGGCGCCGAAGTAGAGCACGACGATCGGCGTCGCGACGAAGATCATCGTGAGCGCGTCCGGGGTCGGCGTCATCACCGCCGCGAACACGAACGCGATGAGGACGGCCCACCGCCACCCCTTGGCGAGCGTCTCGTGCCGCAGCACGCCGGCCATGTTCAGGCCCACGAGGAACACGGGCGAGACGAACGCGATGCCGAACGCCAGCACCAGCCGCATGACGAAGCTGAGGTACCCCTGCGCGTCCGTGAAGTTGGTCGCCCCGTCGGGGACGAACCCCGCGAGGATGTCCACGGCGTGCGGCAGCACCCACCACGCGAGGGCGGCGCCGCCGAGAAACAGGGGGACGGCCGCGCCCAGGAAGCCGTACGCGTACCCCTTCTCCTTGCGGGTCAGCCCCGGGGTGATGAACGCCCACAGCTGGTAGAGCCACCACGGGCACGACACGATCACGCCGAGGAACAGCGCGACCTTGATCTTCATGTCGAGCGCGGACGCCATACCCGTGAAGTTGAGCGCGATCGTCTTGCCCTGCTCCTGCGCCGCGACGGCCAGCGGGGCCTGCAACGCGGACAGCAGCGGTTCGTACAGGACCCATCCGGCCGCGGCACCCACGACGAGCCCGCAGGCGGCGAGGAAGAGCCGCTTGCGCAGCTCCAGCAGGTGCTCGCGCAGGGGCATGCGCCCCTCGGGGTCCCGGGTGTCTCCGGGCACGGACTACCCCCGCGGGTGGTTCGGGTCGATGAGACCCGGGATCTGCTCCTGGCCGGCGCCCGCACCCGGGTTCGCCTGCGTCGGAGGGGTGGTGCTGCCGGCGACCGGCGACGACGGCGTCTGTGCCGTCGTGTCGGGCTTCGGCTCGTTCGAGTCGTTGAGCTTGCCGTCGTCCGTGAGGTCCTTGACCTCCGACTTGAAGATCTTCAGCGACTGCCCGACGCTGCGCGCCAGGTCAGGGAGCCTGCGCGCCCCGAACAGCAGCAGGATCACGATCACCAGCACGATGATGTGCCAGGGCTTGAGCATGCCCATGAGTATGGCTCCTCGTTCTCGTCCGCCCGTGGGCGGGGTCTGTCGGGATCAACCCTAGTGGGTCCTGGGAGTGCTGGGTGTCGCGCGTCACAGGTTCGCTGTCTGTTTTAGTCTTCCGCGTGCCCTGGAGTCATTGTGCGATG
>NZ_JBHVFQ010000027.1:0-52596 GCF_042801555.1 Isoptericola sp. NPDC057559 | reverse complement strand
CGTCCAGCCCGTCCGCACCGCCGTCGGGGGCACCGAGGTCGATGTCGACGCCCGGCACGAGCGCCTCCCGCAGGGCGCGGGTGATCCAGACGGGGTGCGAGCCGGTGGTCGCGAGGCCGGTGACGAGGTCCGGCGCCTCGTCCGTGAGCGTGGTGAGCCAGTCGTCCAGCGGGGTACGGCCGACGGCGCGCAGGACGGCGTTGACCATCTGCGCGGGGCCGGCCCCCACGCGGTCGCGGGCGAGGGCGACGGTCTCGGAGACGGCGGCGTGGGCGGGCACGCGCATGCCGAGCAGCTGGTGGGCGCCGAGCCGCAGGACGTCGAGCACCTCGGGGTCGAGCTGGTCGAGGGGGCGCGAGACGCAGTGCGCGAGGACCGCGTCGTAGCGGCCGCGCAGGCGCAGCGTGCCGTACGCGAGCTCGGTGGCGAACGCGGCGTCGCGCCCGGAGACGCGGCGCTCGCGCAGCAGGGGCGGCAGCACGAGGTTGGCGTAGGCGTCGGAGCCGTCCACCTGGCGCAGCACGTCGTAGGCGGCGGTGCGGGCGGGGTCGGTGCGGCGACGGCGCTCGCCGGGCGCCTGGGTGCTGCGGTGGGCCTCGCCGCGGGAGCGTGCGGCGCCCCGCTGCCGGCCGCGGGAGTCGCGGCGCGGGTCGCGCCCGCCGCCGTTGCCGTCGTTCCGTCCGTCGCCGCGCCCCGTGGCGCCCCGCTCGGCGCTCATCGGGCGTCCTGCCCGAGGCGCACGTCGGCGTCGCCGGTGAAGAGGCCCCGGGCGCCGCGCGCCCAGTCGGCGGCGGGCATCGGCTTCTTGCCCACGGGCTGCACGTGGCCGAGCGCGACGGCGTGCGTCGCCGTGCCGACGAGGACCTCCTGCTTGCCCGCGCGCACCTCGCCCGGCGCGAGGTCGGTGACCTCGGGGCGCGGGGACACGGGGCCGAGCCCGAGGCGGGCGCCGGGGGCGGCGTCCGGGCCGGGGGTCGACGGCAGGGAGGTCCACGCCCCGGGGGCGGGCGTCACGGCGCGCACGCGGCGGTCGACGGCGAGGGCGGGGTCGTCCCAGCGCACGCGGGCGTCGTCGGTCGTCACCTTCGGGGCGAGGGAGGCGCCGTCGGCGGGCTGGGGCTGCGGGGCGAGGGTCCCGTCCTCCAGGGCGTCGAGGGTGGCGACGAGCAGGTCGGCGCCGCTGACGGCCAGGCGCCCGAGGAGGTCGCCGGAGGTGTCCCGGGGGCGGATGGTCTCGGTGGCGGTGCCGAGCACGGGGCCGGTGTCCATCCCCTCGTCGAGGAGGAAGGTGGTGGCGCCGGTGACCTCGTCGCCGGCGAGCACGGCGTGCTGCACGGGGGCCGCGCCGCGCCAGGCGGGCAGGACGGAGAAGTGGAGGTTGACCCAGCCGAGGCGGGGCACGGCGAGGACGTCCGGGCGCAGCAGGTGCCCGTAGGCGACGACCGGGGCCGCGTCGATCTCGAGCTCGCGCAGCGCCGCGAGGAACTCCTCGCCCCGGGGACGCTCGGTGAGGACGGGGACGCCCGCCTCCTCGGCCGCCAGGCGTACCGGGCTGGGCACGAGGCGGCGGCCTCGGCCGGCGGGGGCGTCGGCCCTGGTGAGGACGGCGACGACCTCGTGGCGGGACCCCAGGAGGGCACGCAGGGACGGGACGGCGGGTTCGGGGGTTCCGGCGAAGAGCAGGCGCACCACCCGATCGTAGTCGTGCGGAAATGCGCTGCGTCCGCGAGCGCCGGGGGCCTAGCGTGCGGCGCATGACGGTCGACGGGCGCGGGACGGCGTCTCCTGGCGAGCCGGCGGGAGGGTCGGGCCGCGAGGGTTCCTCCCTCCCCCGGGACGATCTCCTCGTGCGCCCGGAGCGCCCGCGGGACGTGCCCGCGGTGGAGGAGGTGGTGCGGGCGGCGTTCGGCGCCGAGGGCTCCCTGGTGGTGCGCCTGGTGCGGGCGCTGCGGGAGTCGCCCGCGTGGCGCGACCTGTCGTTCGTCGCGGAGCGGGAGGGCAGGGTGGTGGGGCACGTGCTGCTGACGGGCGCGTGGCTCGACGCCCCTCCGCGTCTGGTGGACGTGCTGGTGCTCAGCCCCCTGGCGGTGTCCCCCGGCGTGCAGGGGGCGGGGGTGGGGTCTGCCCTGGTGCGTCACGCGCTGGCGAGCACGGCGGACCGGCCGGAGCCGTTGGTGTTCCTCGAGGGTCACCCGGGGTTCTATCCGCGGTTCGGGTTCGTGCCGGGCGGGGCGCGGGGGTTCCGGGCGCCGTCGGACCGCATCCCGCCGGCGGCGTTCCAGGTGCTGGTCCGCGAGCGCCACGAGGCGTGGATGACGGGTGCCCTGGTGTATCCGGACGCGTTCTGGCGGCTCGACTGCGTCGGGCTGCGGGGGCCGGAGGCCGCCCCTGCGTAGGAGGCGGCCCCGGGTGTCTGCCCCCTAGGCGCGGACGGGGAGCCCGAGGTCGCGCAGCGCGGCGCGCAGGGCGGGCGTGGTGGTGAACGGGACGGCGTGGAAGCCGACCCCGCGGGCGGCGGCGACGTTGGTGGGGCTGTCGTCGACGAAGACGGCGCGGGCCGGGTCGACGTGGTGGGTGGCGGCGAGGTGGCGGAAGATCGCGGGGTCGGGCTTGGCGAGCCCCACCCGCCCGGAGACGACCACCTGCTCCATGCGGGTGGTGGCGGGCGCGGCCGGGGCGGCGTGCCGGAACAGCTCGGCGGACCAGTTGGTCAGGCCCAGGAGACGCACTCCCGCCGCGTGCAGCTCGTCGACGAGGTCGGCGGAGCCCGGGACGGGGCCGGTGAGGGTGCCGGCGAAGTTCGCGACGTACTCGTCGAGCAGGGGCTGCAGGTGGGGCCGGTCGGCGAGGGTGGCGCGGGCGTCGGCCCAGCTGCGGCCGGCGTCCTGGGCGAGGTTGAAGGCGGGGAACTCGACCTCCGCCATCCAGGCGTCCACCTCGGCCCGGGTCCGGCCGGGGAACGCGCCGTAGGGGTCCCAGCCGACCAGGACGTTGCCGAAGTCGAACACCACGGTGTCGATCACGGGGGGCATCGCGGGGGGCATCGCGGTGGGCGGTGTGCCGGGGGCGCCGTCCTGGGCCATCTAGAGCATCTCCTTGGGGTCGACCTGCACGCGGACGCCGCCACCCTCCCGCCGGGCGGAGCGCACCGCGAGCGAGGCGCGCAGCTGGGCGGCCAGCTCGGCGCCCTGGGCGAGGGGGACGCGCAGCACGGTGCGCACCTGGGGCTCGAGGGTGCCGCCGCGGCGCGGGTCGGCGCCGTCGGGCAGCTCGACGGGCCCGAGGACGGTGTCGGGGCCCGCGAGCGCCACCCGGCCCACGAGGGCGTCGACGGCGCCCCGGTCCCCGGTGACGGCGGCGACGCGGACGGAGGGCGGGAGCGCGAGCTCGCGCCGCTCGGCGAGCTCGCGCTCGGCGAACCCGCCGGGGTCGTACCGCACGAGCGCGTTCGTCGGCGCGGGCGCGGCGTCCCCCACGAGGAGCACCTGCCCCCCGGCGCGGGAGGGGTGCACGAGGGCCCCGGCGGCGAGCCAGCGGTGCAGGGCCTCGGTGGCGGTGGCGAGGCCGGTGCCGGCGGTGGAGACGGCGGCGTCCAGCAGGAGGGCGGCGGCGTACCCGCCGTCGGCGACGGGCTCGGCGCCGGGGGTGGCGACGACGAGGGCGGGCTGGGGGCCCACCCGGTCGAGGACGCCCCCGGGGGCGTTGGAGGCCGACACCCTCACGGTGGTGCCCGGGAAGGCGCGGCCCAGCTCCTCGGCGGTGCGGTCGGAGCCCACGCGCACGGCACGCACCCTGGTGTCTCCGCACTCGTCGCAGCGCCATCCCCCGGCCAGGCGGCCGCACCAGGAGCACTGGGGGGCGGAGCCGTGGCGGGGCATCCCGAGCGGCCCGTGGCAGGCGCCGCAGCGCGCCGCGGTGCGGCAGCGGGCGCAGGCGACGACGGGCAGGTACCCGGTGCGGGGCACCTGGACGAGGACGGGGCCGCGGGTCAGTCCGTCGCGGGCGGCGCGCCACGCGGCCGTGGGCAGGCGGGCGGCCGCCCCCGGGCCTTCCGACGCGAGCTCCACGGACGTCAGGGCGCGCACCCGGGGGGCACGGGCGCGCACGACGTCGCGGGGCGCGGCGATCTCGCGCGCCCACCCGGCGGTGAGGAGCGCCTGCGCCTGGACGGTGCGGCCGGGCGACGCGAGCAGGTAGGCGGCGCCCTCGAGCTCGCTGCGCAGGGCGAGCACGTCCCGGGCGTGCGGGTACGGGGCGTGGGGCTCGGCGAGGGTGTCCTCGCCGTCCCCCCACAGCACGACGAGCCCCAGGTCGGGCACCGGCGCGAACATCGCCGCGCGCGTCCCGACGACGACGTCCGCGAGGCCGTGCCGGGCGCGCAGGAACGCGCGGTAGCGGGGGGCGGGCCCGTCGTCGGCGAGGAGCCGGGCCACGTCGTCGACCCCCGCCTCCGCGAGCGCGGTGACGGTCCGCTCCACGTCGCGGGCGTCGGGCACGACGACCAGCACGCGCCGGCCCCCCGCGAGGGTCGAGCGCGCGGCCTGCGCGACGGCGTCCGCCCAGTGCGGCACGTGCGCCGGCCCGTCGCCGGCCGGGGGCGCGAGGCCCGGCAGCGGGGTCCACACGGCCCGGGGAGCCTGCCCGGCCAGCAGGTGGCGGCAGAACGCCTCCCCGCCCAGGTAGGACTCCCACGCGGCCGTGGAGCCCGCCGTCAAGGCCGGAACCGCCCGGGGAGCGGCGAGGCCCGCCGGCGCGTCCCCGGCGGCGTCCTGGGGGACCTGAGGGCCGTCCTGAGGTGCGTCCTGTCCCCCGGGCTCGTCTGCGTCCGTGCTCTCGGTCGCGTCGCCCTGCGCGGGCTCCCCGTCCACGGCGCCCTCGCCCTCGGTCAGGGAGGCGAGGACCTCCTTCTCGACGCGGGCGTGCCGCGGCGGCACCGCCAGCCGCAGCACGTCGGCGAGGGTGCCGGCGTACCGGTCGGCGACCGCCCGCGCGAGGCGCAGCACCGGCTCCGACAGCACGGGGTCGGCGGACACCAGCCGCTTGATCGGCACCAGGCGGCCGTCGTGGTCCGACGTCTCCCGACGCTCCACGACGTACCCGGCCACCTCCTGCGGCCCGAACCGGGCGCGCACGCGCACGCCGGGGCGGGCGTCGTCGGCCATGGTGGCGGGCACCAGGTAGTCGTAGGGCCGGTCCAGGTGCGCGGGCTGCAGGTCGAGCACCACGCGCGCCACCGGCAGCTCGTCGGCCACGGGCGTCGCGCCAAGGGCCGCCTTCCGGCCCTTGCTCCCCGTGCCGCCCTTGCTCCCCTTGCCCGCCTTGCCCGTCGTGCGGGGGGCCGGGACGTCGTCGAGCCCGAGCAGCGCGGGCTGCTCGGGCTCGGAGATCTCAGTCACGAGGCCATCCCATCACGACCCGCCCACGACGTCGCCGGTCCGCACAGTGGGGCGTGACGGGGTGTCCGAGGACGGCGGACGAACCGTCAGACAGAAGCGGACCGTCGGACGAGAGCGGAGCGCGGTGGCGGAGCTTCTTCGCGCGGACGTATCCCTCCCGAGGTGGAGGGCGACCTGGCGCCCGTGAACGCGTCCGCGCGAAGAAGCTCCGCCACCGCGCGCCCACACCCGCCTCGCGGGGTGCGGAAACGACGCAGGCGACCGTCAGACGGCGGCGCGCAGGGCGTCCACGCGGTCCGTGCGCTCCCACGTGAACCCGGGCAGGTCGCGCCCGAAGTGGCCGTAGGCGGCCGTGGCCGCGTACACGGGGCGCAGCAGGTCCAGGTCGCGGATGATCGCGGCGGGCCGCAGGTCGAACACCTGGCCGATGGCGGCGCTGATCCGCTCCACGGGGACGGTCTCGGTGCCGAACGTCTCGACGTACAGGCCCACCGGGTGCGCCTTGCCGATCGCGTACGCGACCTGCACCTCGCACCGGCGCGCGAGGCCGGCCGCCACGACGTTCTTGGCGACCCACCGCATCGCGTACGCCGCGGACCGGTCCACCTTCGACGGGTCCTTGCCGGAGAAGGCGCCGCCGCCGTGGCGGGCCATGCCGCCGTAGGTGTCGACGATGATCTTGCGGCCGGTGAGGCCGGCGTCGCCCTGCGGGCCCCCGACCACGAACTTGCCGGTCGGGTTGACGATGAGCCGCGCGCCCTCGGTCTCGACGCCGGTCTCGGCGGCCACCTGCGCGAGCACGGGCGCGATGATCTGGTCGGCGACCTCGCGCTGCAGCTTCTCCTGCACGATGTCCGCGTCGTGCTGGGTGGACAGCACGACGGTGTCGACGCGCACGGGCCGGTCGCCGTCGTAGCCGATCGTCACCTGCGTCTTGCCGTCGGGGCGCAGCCCGGGCAGCTCGCCCGACCGGCGGACCGCGGCGAGCCGCTCGGCGAGCCGGTGCGAGGTCCAGATCGGCAGCGGCATGAGGGACGGCGTCTCGTCCGTGGCGTACCCGAACATCAGCCCCTGGTCGCCCGCGCCCTGCGCGTCGAGGGGGTCGCGTCCGTGGCCGGGGCCGGACGCGTCGTCGCGCTCCTCGAGGCTCTTGTCGACGCCCTGGGCGATGTCCGGGGACTGCTGCCCGATGGACACCGACACCCCGCACGAGTCGCCGTCGAAGCCGATCGCGGACGACGTGTACCCGATGCGGCGCACGACCTCGCGCACGATCTGCGGGATCTCGACGTACGCGTCGGTCGTGACCTCGCCCGCGACGTGCACCAGGCCGGTGGTCACCATGGTCTCCACCGCGACGCGCGAGTGCGGGTCCTGGGCGAGCAGCGCGTCCAGGATGGCGTCGGAGATCTGGTCGCACACCTTGTCCGGGTGGCCCTCGGTCACGGACTCTGACGTGAAGAGGCGCAGCGCATCGGTCATGCGCCACAGCCTACGGGCACGGGCCCTCGCTGCCACGCCCCCGAGCGGGCGAACATCTCACATGCCGGGAGCGTCTCAGATGCTGGGCAGGGCCTTCGTCACGGCGTCCCAGATCGCGTCGGCGACGTCACGCTTCGTCCCGGACGCCTCGGCCACGACGTCGCCCTGCCCGTCGAGGACGGTCACCGCGTTCGTGGTGGCACCGAACCCGCGCCCGCCGCCCACGGCGTTCACGGCGAGCAGGTCGGCGCCCTTGCGCAGGGCCTTGCGGCGCCCGTGCTCGAGCACGGACCCGTCGGCGTCGCCCGTCTCGGCCGCGAACCCGACCACGAGCTGGCCCGGGCGCAGCCGGTCGCGCGCGAGCTCCGCGAGCACGTCCGGGTTCTCGACGAGCGTGAGGGGCGCGGGGCCGGAGCCGGGCACCTTCTTGATCTTCGCGTCGGGCACGCCCGCCGGGCGGAAGTCGGCCACCGCGGCCGCCATCACCACGACGTCCGCGTCCTCGGCGCCGGCGCGCACCGCGTCGCGCAGCTCGGCGGTGGTCTCCACGGGGACGACGACGACGCCCGCCGCACGGGCGGCGGCGGTCACCTGGTCGTCGAGGTTCGCCGCGACCAGGGTCACGGCGGCGCCGCGGGCCCGCGCGGCCTCGGCCAGCGCCGCGCCCTGGCGGCCGCTGGACCGGTTGCCGATGAAGCGCACCGGGTCGATGGGCTCGCGGGTACCCCCCGCGGAGACGACCACGGCGCGGCCGGCGAGGTCCTCGACGCCCGCCGGCACGGTGGCGGTGGCGCGCGCGGCCTCCAGGGCGACGCGGGCGATCTCCTCCGGCTCCGGCAGGCGGCCCGGGCCGGTGTCGGCGCCGGTGAGCCGGCCGCTGGAGGGGTCGATCACGGTGACTCCCCGCGCGCGCAACGTCGCGACGTTGGCGCGGGTCGCGGGGTGCTCCCACATCTCGGTGTGCATGGCGGGCGCCATCACCACCGGGCAACGGGCCGTCAGCAGGGTCGAGGTGAGGAGGTCGTCCGCCCGGCCGCTCGCGGCCCGGGCCAGCAGGTCCGCCGTCGCCGGCGCCACGACGACCAGGTCCGCGCCCTGGCCGAGCGCCACGTGCGGGACGTGCGCGACGTCCTCGAACACCTCGTCGGTGACGGGCTCGCCGGACAGCGCCTCGAACGTGGGCGCGCCCACGAAGCGCAGGGCCGACGCGGTCGGGATCACCCGGACCGCGTGGCCCTGCTCGCGCAGCAGGCGCAGCAGCAGCACGGCCTTGTACGCGGCGATGCCGCCGCTGACGCCCAGCAGGATCCTCATCGCGGGCAACCCGTCCCGACCGCCTGACGGCGGCGCGTCAGAAGGTGATCTCGTCGCCGGGCTCGGCGACCTGGTCCGCGGCGTCCGCGGACTTCTCCTCGACCGGCGTGGAGACGAGCAGGCCCTCGTTGATCTCGCGCATCGCGATGGAGAGGGGCTTCTCCTGGTTGCGGGTCTCGACCAGCGGGCCGACGTTCTCCAGCAGACCCTCGTTGAGCTGCGAGTAGTACGCGTTGATCTGGCGGGCGCGCTGCGACGCGTACAGCACCAGGCCGTACTTCGAGTCGGTGCGCTCGAGCAGCTCGTCGATGGGCGGGTCGGTGATGCCGATGGGCTGGGCCACGGTTCCGGCCATGGGTCACACTCCAGACAGGTTCAGGGAAGACGACGTCGGGGTTCAGCGGTCCATCCTACCCGCGCCCGCACGGAGACCGGCAGCGCGGCCTACAGGGTGACCTGTGGTGTCGCCGACGTCACGCCCATGACGCGCGCGAGCTCGTCGGTGGCGTGCGTGACGTCGTCGTTGACGATCGTCACGTCGAACTCCGCCTCCGCCGCGAGCTCCGTGCGCGCCGTCGTCAGGCGCCGCTCGCGCTCCTCGGCGTCCTCCGTGCCCCGGCCGACCAGGCGTCGCACGAGCTCGTCGAAGCTCGGCGGGGAGAGGAACACAAAGTGCGCCTCCGGCATGGACTCCCGCACCTGCCGCGCGCCCTGCAGGTCGATCTCCAGGAGCGTGGGCACCCCGGCCGCGAGGTGCTCCTCGACCGGGCCCCGCGGCGTGCCGTACCGGTTGCGCCCGTGCACCACCGCCCACTCGAGCATCTGGCCGTCGGCGACCATCCGGTCGAACTCCTCGGGCGAGACGAAGAGGTAGTGCACGCCGTGCACCTCCCCCGGCCGCGGGGGACGCGTCGTCGCCGACACCGACAGCCACACCTGCGGGTAGCGGGCGCGGATGTCGGCGGAGACCGTGCCCTTGCCCACGGCCGTGGGCCCGGCGAGCACGGTCAGGCGGGCCGGCGTCGCTCCCGCGTCCGCCGGGACGGGGGTCTGCTGCGGTGCCGGACTGCCGGCGGGTGGTGCGGAAATGTCAGCCAAACCTCTCGATGAGCGCCGAAGCCTGGTGCGGCCCGAGGCCGCGGACCCGGCGGGTCTCGGCGATCCCGATCTCCTCCATGATCGCCCGGGCCTTCACCTTACCGACCCCGGGGAGCGACTCGAGCAGCGAGACGACCTTGAGCTTGCCCACGACGTCGTCCTTCTGCCCCTGCTCGATCACGTCCTTGAGGGAGCCCTGGGAGTACTTCAACCGGTTCTTGATCTCGGCGCGCACACGCCGAGCCTCGGCCGCCTTCTCAAGGGCCGCCGCACGCTGTTCCGGGGTGAGAGGGGGGAGAGCCACGCAAGTCACCTACTCTGTCGAGCCGCTGATGAGGGAACTGCTCACTCGAAAGTAGCCACGACCTGCGGAGGCGGCAATCCGTAGGGCAGTTCGCCCCACCCTCCTACCGGGAGGAAAGCGGCATACGGGTCAGGATATCTCCGCAGGTGGGGCGCGCGGGCGGAAAACCGCTCGTCAGCGCAGTTCCCGTCGCCCTAGCGTCGCCGGCATGGCCACCGATCCGGCACCGCCCGCCCGGGCTCCCGAGACCTCCTCCGCCGCCTCCCCCGGGACCGCTCCCGACGACACCGCCGACCACGCGGCCGACGGCTGGTTCCCGGAGAGCGTCGCCGCCGGCTACGACACCTCGACGGACCGCGAGTTCGACCCCGCGGTCGTGGCCCGCACCGTGGACGTGCTGGCCGGGCTCGCGGGCGACGGCGCGGCGCTCGAGCTCGCCGTCGGCACGGGACGGGTGGCCGCGCCGCTCGCGCTGCGGGGCGTGCCCGTGCACGGCATCGAGCTGTCCCGCGCGATGGCCGCGCGCGTCGCGGACAAGCCGGGCGGCGACCGCGTCTCCGTCACCGTCGGCGACATGACCCGCACCCGCGTGCCCGGCGAGTTCTCCCTCGCGTACCTCGTGTTCAACACCATCGGGAACGTCACCACCCAGGACGGCCAGGTGGACTGCTTCCGCACCGCCGCGGCCCACCTGCGCCCCGGCGGCCACTTCGTCGTCGAGGTGGGCGTGCCGCCCCTGCGCCGGATGCCGCCCGGGCAGGACACCGTGCCGTTCACCGTCGCCCCCGACGAGGCCGGCGGCGGGTACGTGGGCTTCGACCGGATCGACACGGTCACGCAGGGGTTCACGTCGAACCACGTGACGGTCGGGGCGGACGGCACCGGGCGCTTCCGGACCCTGCCGTTCCGGTACGTCTGGCCCGCCGAGCTCGACCTCATGGCGCGGATCGCCGGCATGACGCTCGTCGAGCGCCGGGAGGACTGGGACGGCACGCCGTTCACCGCCGACAGCGAGCGGCACGTGTCCGTCTGGCGGCTCGCGCCGGCGTCCTGAGCGCGACGGGCACCACGAGGACCACGAAGCACGACGACGGCCGAGGGCCGCACCCCAGGCGGGTGCGGCCCTCGGCCGTCGCGGTCGGTACCGGGGCCCGGGCGGGCCCGTCAGGCCCGCAGGGCGGCGCGCGCGTCCGCCACGGCCGCGGCGGCCGCGGCGCGCAGCGCGTCCGCGTCCGGGCCCGCGGCGAGGACGCCGCGGGAGGAGGACGCCAGGACGTGCCGGCGCGCGGGGCCGAAGACGGCGGCGAGCTCGCGCTCCCCCGCTCCCTGCGCGCCCACGCCGGGGGCCAGCAGGGGGCCGTTCACCGCCACGAGGTCGGTGCCGGTCTCCCGCGCGGCGTCGCCGACGGTCGCCCCCACCACCAGGCCGACCGAGCCCATCGGCTCCGCCCCGGCGTTGAGCACCGCAGCCTGCGCCGCCACCGAGGCCGCGACGCTCGTGCCGTCGGGCCCGACGGCGTGCTGCACCTCGTGCCCCTCCTTGTTCGAGGTGAGGCACAGCACGAAGATCCCGCGGCCCGTGCGCGCCGCGAGCTCCGCCGCCGGCGCGAGCGAGCCGAAGCCCAGGTACGGCGACACGGTCACGGCGTCCCCCGCCAGCGGCGAGCCGTCCGCGAGGAACGCGTCGGCGTACGCGCCCATGGTCGAGCCGATGTCGCCACGCTTGGCGTCGACGACCGTCAGCGTGCCCACGGCGCGGGACGCGGCGATCACGTCCTCCAGCGCGGCGACGCCGGCCGACCCGTGGCGCTCGAAGAACGCCGCCTGCGGCTTGAAGGCCGCGACCCGCCCGCCGAGCGCGTCGACGACGCGGAGCCCGAACTCCCGGACCCCGGCGGCGTCGTCGCCGAGCCCCCACGCCGCCAGCAAGGACGCGTGCGGGTCGATGCCCACGCACAGCGGGCCGTGGGCGTCCATCGCCGCGGCGAGCCGCGCCCCGAACGGCACGGGCGCGGCCTGCGCGAGGTCCGCGCTCACGCCGGCACCCCGGCCGCGGCGCCGTCCCCCGCGAGCCGGGCGGTCGTGGCGGCCGTGTGCTCCTGGAGGCTGGCGACCTCGAACGGTCCGCCCCGGACCGCCTCGATGCCCTGCACGGCCGCGGCGAGCTGGTCCACCGTGGTGATCATGGGCTTGTCGGCCGCCGTCGTGGCGGCGCGGATCTCGTAGCCGTCGGCGCGCGCGCCCTGGCCCGACGGCGAGTTCACCACGAGGTCGACCTCGCCGTCGCTGATGAGGTCGACGATGGTCGGCTCGCCGTCGGCGCCCCGCCCCTCGGAGAACTTGCGGACCACCGTGCTGCCGATGCCGTTGCGGCGCAGCACCTGGGCCGTGCCCGAGGTCGCGAGGACCTCGAAGCCCAGCTCCTCCAGGCGCTTCACCGGGAACACGATCGAGCGCTTGTCGCGGTCCGCGACCGACACGAACACCCGGCCCGCGGTGGGCAGCCCGCCGAACGCGGCGGCCTGCGACTTCGCGAAGGCGTGCGGGAAGTCCTTGTCGAAGCCCATGACCTCGCCGGTGGAGCGCATCTCCGGCCCGAGCACCGTGTCGACGACCTGGCCCTCGGCCGTGCGGAACCGCTTGAACGGCAGCACGGCCTCCTTGACGGCCAGCGGCGCGCCCAGGTCCAGGGTGCCGCCGTCGCCCTCGGCCGGCAGGACGCCCGCCGCGCGCAGCTCGGCGATCGACTCGCCGACCATGACGCGCGCCGCGGCCTTGGCCATCGAGGTACCGGTGGCCTTGGAGACGAACGGCACGGTGCGCGACGCGCGCGGGTTCGCCTCCAGCACGTAGAGCACGTCGGAGACGAGCGCGTACTGCACGTTGAGCAGGCCCCGCACGCCCACGCCGCTGGCGATCGCCTCGGTGGAGCGGCGGATGCGCTCGATCTCGGACGTCGACAGCGAGACGGGCGGGAGCACGCAGGCGGAGTCGCCCGAGTGGATGCCGGCCTCCTCGATGTGCTCCATGACGCCGCCGAGGAACATCTCCTCGCCGTCGAACAGGGCGTCGACGTCGATCTCCATCGCGTCGTCGAGGAAGCGGTCGATGAGCAGCGGCGCGGGCAGCAGGCCGCCCGCCGTGCGCTCGTCCGCGGCGGCGGCCGCGAGCGCCCGCTCGACGTACTCGGTGAGCTGGTCGACGGAGTACACGATCTCCATGCCGCGGCCGCCGAGCACGTACGACGGGCGCACGAGCACCGGGTAGCCGATGGTCTCGGCGACCTCGCGGGCCTGGCCGAGGGAGCGGGCCGTGCCGAACGCGGGGGCGGGCAGGCCGGCGTCGAGCAGGACCTGGCCGAAGATGCCGCGGTCCTCGGCGGCGTCGATGGCCTCGGGCGAGGTGCCGAGGATCGGCACGCCGGCGTCGGCGAGGCGCTGCGCGAGCGCGAGCGGCGTCTGCCCGCCGAGCTGCACGATGACGCCCTTGATCGGGCCGGCGGCGAGCTCGGCCTCGTAGACCTCGAGGACGTCCTCGAAGGTGAGGGGCTCGAAGTACAGGCGGTCGGAGGTGTCGTAGTCCGTCGAGACGGTCTCCGGGTTGCAGTTGACCATGATGGTCTCGTACCGCTCGGAGAGGGTCAGGGCGGCGTGCACGCACGAGTAGTCGAACTCGATGCCCTGGCCGATGCGGTTGGGGCCGGAGCCGAGGATGATGACGGCCTCGCGCTCGCGGGGCGCCACCTCGGTCTCCTCGTCGTAGGTCGAGTAGTGGTACGGCGTGGTGGCGGCGAACTCGGCGGCGCAGGTGTCGACCGTCTTGTAGACGGGGCGGACGCCGAGCGCACGCCGCACCTCGCGGACGGTGGCCTCTCCCGAGGCGCCCATGCCGCGCAGGCGGGCGACCTGCACGTCCGACAGGCCGTGCCGCTTGGCGCGGCGCAGCACGTCCTCCGTGAGGGTGGCGCTGCCCGCGACCTCGGCGGCGACCTCGTTCATGAGGAGGATCTGGTCGAGGAACCAGGGGTCGATCTTCGTGGCCTCGAACACGGCCTCGAGGGTGGTGTGCCCCGCGACGACCGCGCGCAGCGCCTGCTGCACGCCGACCATGCGGTGCTCGGTGGGCCGCACGATCTCGACGAGGAGCTGGTCGAGGTCCGCCCCGGACGGCGCGGCGCCGTCCCAGTGGAACGCGACGCCGCCCTTGTCGATGGAGCGCAGGGCCTTGCCGAGGGCCTCGGTGAAGTTGCGGCCGAGGGCCATGGCCTCGCCCACGGACTTCATGGTGGTGGTGAGCGTCGGGTCGGCGGCCGGGAACTTCTCGAACGCGAAGCGGGGCACCTTGACGACCACGTAGTCGAGCGTGGGCTCGAAGCTGGCCGGGGTGACGCGGGTGATGTCGTTCGGGATCTCGTCGAGGGTGTAGCCGACGGCGAGCTTGGCGGCGATCTTCGCGATCGGGAAGCCGGTGGCCTTGGACGCCAGGGCCGAGGAGCGCGAGACGCGCGGGTTCATCTCGATGACGATGACGCGCCCGGTGTCGGGGTCGACGGCGAACTGGATGTTGCAGCCGCCGGTGTCGACGCCGACCTCGCGGATGACGGCGATGCCGATGTCGCGCAGCTTCTGGTACTCGCGGTCGGTGAGCGTCATCGCGGGGGCGACGGTCACGGAGTCGCCGGTGTGCACGCCCACGGGGTCGACGTTCTCGATGGAGCAGACGACCACGACGTTGTCGTCCTTGTCGCGCATGAGCTCGAGCTCGTACTCCTTCCAGCCGAGGATGGACTCCTCCAGGAGCACCTCGGTGGTCGGCGAGTAGTGCAGGCCCTGCCCGACGATCCGGCGCAGCTCGCGCTCGTCGTAGGCGAAGCCGGAGCCGAGGCCGCCCATGGTGAAGGACGGGCGCACGACCATCGGGTAGCCGAGGTCGCCGGCCGCGGCGACGGCCTCCTCCACGGTGTGCACGATGACCGAGCGGGCGGACTCGCCGCCGCACTTCGCCACGACGTCCTTGAACTGCTGGCGGTCCTCGCCCTTCTGGATGGCGGGGATGTTCGCGCCGATGAGCTCGACGTCGTACTGCTCGAGGACGCCCGCCTCGTCGAGGGCGATGGCGGCGTTGAGGGCCGTCTGCCCGCCCAGGGTGGGCAGCAGCGCGTCGGGGCGCTCCTTGGCGATGATCGAGGTGAGCACCTCGGTGGTGATCGGCTCGACGTACGTGGCGTCGGCGAACTCCGGGTCGGTCATGATCGTGGCCGGGTTGGAGTTCACGAGGACGACCCGCAGGCCCTCCTCCTTGAGCACGCGGCAGGCCTGCGTGCCGGAGTAGTCGAACTCGCAGGCCTGACCGATGACGATCGGGCCGGAGCCGATGACCAGGACGGACGAGAGGTCGGAACGGCGGGGCATCAGTTCTCCTTCGCGCCGGTGGTGACGGCGGCGAGCGCCTCGGCGGGGACGGTCACGGGCTGGCGCGTGGTCATGAGCTCCACGAAGCGGTCGAACAGGTAGGCGCTGTCGTGCGGTCCGGCGGCGGCCTCGGGGTGGTACTGCACGGAGAAGGCGGGGATGTCGAGCGCGGTCAGCCCCTCGACCACCTGGTCGTTGAGGCCCACGTGGGAGACGATCACGCGCCCGTAGGTCCGGCCGTCGGCGCGCTCGGCGTCGTGCGGCGCGGAGCTCACGGCGTCGAGGGGCGCGTCGACGGCGAAGCCGTGGTTGTGCGCGGTGACCTCGACCTTGCCGGTGGTGCGGTCCATGACGGGCTGGTTGATGCCGCGGTGGCCGTACCCGAGCTTGTAGGTGCCGTAGCCCAGGGCGCGGCCGAGCAGCTGGTTGCCGAAGCAGATGCCGAAGAACGGGATGCCCCGGTCCAGGACGCCGCGCAGCAGCTCGATCTCGTGGGTGGCCGACGACGGGTCGCCGGGGCCGTTGGAGAAGAAGACGCCGGACGGCGAGCCGTCGGCGGGCAGGAGGGCCTCGACGTCGGCGATGGTCGCCGACTGGGGCACGACGTGCACGCGCACTCCGCGCTGGGCGAGGCGCGCCGGGGTCATGGCCTTGATGCCGAGGTCGACGGCGACGACGGTCGCCAGCGGCTCCTGCCCGGCGAAGTCGCCCGACGGCTCGACGACGTACGGGTGGCTGGTGGTGACCTCCGGGGAGAGGTTGGCGCCCGCCATCTGCGGGGAGGCCTGGACCTCGGCGACCAGCTCGGGGACGGACCGCTCGACGAGCGTGCCGCCGGCGACCTCGCGCACCAGGGCGTCGCCGGAGAAGATGCCGGCGCGCATCACGCCGAGCTCGCGCAGGTGGCGGGTGAGCTTGCGGGTGTCGACGTCGCTGATGCCCACGACGCCCTGCGCCGCGAGCTCCTCCTCGAGCGAGCGGTCCGCGCGCCAGGAGGAGACGCGGCGGGCGGGGTCGCGCAGCACGTAGCCGGCGACCCAGATCTTGCCGGACTCCGGGTCCTCGTCGTTGATGCCGGTGTTCCCGACGTGCGGTGCCGTCATCACGACGATCTGCCGGTGGTACGAGGGGTCGGTGAGGGTCTCCTGGTAGCCGGTCATGCCGGTGGAGAAGACGATCTCGCCGAAGGTGGCGCCGCGGGCGCCGTACGCGCGGCCGCGGGCGACGGTGCCGTCCTCGAGGACGAGCAGGGCGGCGTGGGCCGCGGGCGCGGGGCTGGTCAGGGAGCTGGAGGTCACTGCTCGTCCTTCGGTGCGGGGGCTGAGGTCATGAGGTGGCGCACGGCGTCGACCAGGCGGGAGCGGTCGGGCGCGTGGCGCGTGCGCAGGCCGGTGTCCAGGGCGACCGCGGGCACGTCGCCCGTCTCCGGGTCCTCCCAGGTGACGACGACCAGGCCGTCGGCGCCGACGTACTTGCCGGCCATGCCGGGCGCGAGGCCGACGCCGCGCAGCGCGGCCACGGGGGCGAACACGTCGGGGGCGCCGTCGCGCTCGACGAGGACGCCGGCGTCGTGCACGGACACGCGGGCCGTGGAGCGGTCGCCGAGGTGGTGCGCGCCGACGCGGGCGAGCCAGTCGCCCGCGAGCGTCGAGGACACGTAGGTGGCCTCCAGGGGCCCGAGGCGCAGCGCGCCGAGGTCCTCGGGGGCGGTCGGCGGGACGGGGACGGTGTCGCGGGTGCGGGCGGCGAGGCGCCGGCGGCCCATGAGGACCACCAGCAGGAGCAGCACGCCGATCACGACCCAGATGCCGACGGCGACGGGCATGGGGAGGTTCATCGCGCCCCTCCCCGCGTGCCGGCGGCGGCCGCTGCCACGGGCCGGCCGTCCAGGACGGTGGCGCGCCCGCGCAGGAAGGTCGCCACCACGCGCCCGGGCAGCTCGCGCCCGGCGAACGGGGTGTTGCCGCTCGCGGTGGCCTGGGCGGCGCCGTCGACCACGCGGGTCGCGGCCGGGTCCACCAGGGTGAGGTTGGCGGGCTCGCCCACCTCGACGGGGCGCCCGTGGGCGTCGTCGATCCGCCCGATGCGGGCCGGGTTCGCCGACAGGACGCGGGCGACGTCGGCCCAGCTCAGGCGGCCCGTGTCGACCATCGTGGCCTGCACGACCGACAGGGCCGTCTCCAGCCCGGTCATGCCGAACGCCGCGGCGCCCCACTCGCAGTCCTTGTCCTCGCGGGTGTGCGGGGCGTGGTCGGTCGCGACGATGTCGATGGTGCCGTCGGCGAGGCCGGCGCGCACCGCCTCGACGTCCTCGGCCGTGCGCAGCGGCGGGTTCACCTTGTAGGTGGGGTCGTAGGTGCGGGCCAGCTCGTCCGTGAGGATCAGGTGGTGCGGCGTCACCTCGGCGGTGACGTCGATGCCGCGGCCCTTGGCCCACCGGACGATCTCGACCGACCCGGCGGTGGACAGGTGGCACACGTGCAGCCGGGAGCCGACGTGCTCGGCGAGCAGCACGTCGCGGGCGATGATCGCCTCCTCCGCGACGGCGGGCCAGCCGGCCAGGCCGATCTCCGCGGAGACGACGCCCTCGTTCATCTGGGCGCCCTCGGTGAGGCGCGGCTCCTGCGCGTGCTGGGCGACGACGCCGTCGAACGCCTTGACGTACTCGAGCGCGCGGCGCATGAGGATCGGGTCGTGCACGCACTTGCCGTCGTCGGAGAAGACCCGCACGCGGGCGGCCGAGTCGGCCATGGCGCCCAGCTCGGCCAGGCGCTCGCCGCCGAGGCCCACGGTGACGGCCCCCACGGGGTGCACGTCGACCCAGCCGGCCTCCTGGCCCAGGCGCCACACCTGCTCGACGACGCCCGCGGTGTCCGCGACCGGCGACGTGTTCGCCATGGCGTGCACGGCGGTGAACCCGCCCGCCGCCGCGGCGCGCGTGCCCGACGCGACGGTCTCGGCGTCCTCGCGGCCCGGTTCGCGCAGGTGGGTGTGCAGGTCGACCAGGCCGGGCAGCAGCACGTGGCCGTCGGCCGCGACCTCCACGACGTCCTCGCCGGCGGGCACGTCCGCGGCGCCGGGGGCCGCGACCTGGGCGATCACGCCGCCGGACAGGACGACGTCGGCGGGCTCGCCGCCGAGGGGTCGCACCCCGCGCAGCACGTAGGTGGTGGTCACAGGGCGGTCCCTTCGGTGGCGGACGAGGAGGTGCCGGACAGCAGCAGGTAGAGGGCGGCCATGCGCACGGCGACGCCGTTGGCGACCTGCTCCACGATGACCGCGCGCTCGGAGTCCGCCGCCTCGGCGGAGATCTCGAGGCCGCGGTTCATCGGCCCGGGGTGCATGACGATCGAGTGCGGCGGCAGAAGCGCCGTGCGGCGGGCGTCGAGGCCGAAGTAGCGGGTGTACTCCAGCGGGCTCGGGAAGAACGCACCCGCACCGCCGGACATCCGCTCGCGCTGCACGCGCAGCATCATCACGGCGTCCGGCTGCCAGTCGGCGAGCGTCGCGTCCAGGTCGTAGGAGGTGCGGCAGGGCCAGGCCTCGACTCCGACGGGCAGCAGCGTGGGCGGCGCGACGAGGGTCACCTCGGCGCCGAGCGTGCGCAGCAGCCACACGTTCGCCCGCGCGACGCGGGAGTGCAGCACGTCGCCCACGATCGCGACCCGCACGCCGGCCAGGTCCGCGCCGACGCCGTCGTCCCCGCCGCGGCGCAGGCCGCCGCCGTGGCCGCCGAGGTGGCGGCGGATCGTGTACGCGTCCAGCAGCGCCTGCGTGGGGTGCATGTGGGTGCCGTCACCGGCGTTGAGCACGGCGGCGTCGAGCCAGCCCGCGTGGGCGAGCTGGTACGGGGCGCCCGACGCCCAGTGGCGGACCACCACGGCGTCGGCCCCCATGGCGTGCAGGGTGAGGGCGGTGTCCTTGAGCGACTCGCCCTTGGACACGCTCGACCCCTTGGCCGAGAAGTTGATGACGTCCGCGGACAGCCGCTTGGCCGCCGTCTCGAAGGAGATGCGCGTGCGGGTGGAGTCCTCGAAGAACAGGTTCACCACCGTGCGGCCCCGCAGCGTGGGGAGCTTCTTGATCTCGCGGGACTGCGTCGCCGCCATCTGCGCGGCGGTGTCGAGCAGCTCGATCGCCTCGTCCTTGGCCAGGTCCGCGGTGGACAGGAGGTGCTTCATCGCGCACCCCCGTCGGCCTCGGGGTCGGCGGGCGGGGCGCCGGCGCCGGGCTCGCGCCCGCTGATCACCACGGCGTCCGTGCCGTCCACCTCGGCCAGGAGCACGCGCACGCGCTCCGACTGGGCCGTCGGGAGGTTCTTGCCCACGAAGTCCGGCCGGATCGGCAGCTCGCGGTGCCCGCGGTCCACGAGGCACGCGAGCCGCACGGCCTGCGGGCGGCCGAGGTCGCCGATGGCGTCGAGCGCCGCGCGGATGGTGCGGCCGGAGAAGAGCACGTCGTCGACCAGGACGACCGTCTTGCCCTCGATCCCCGCCGCGGGCAGGCGGGTCACGCCGACGGCGCGGGTGGGCTGGCGGCGCAGGTCGTCGCGGTACATCGTGACGTCCAGCTCGCCGAGGTCGTTCTCCGGGTCGAAGGCCGGGTCGATGCTCGCGAGCCGCTGCGCGAGCCGGGCGGCGAGCGTCACGCCGCGGGTGGGGATGCCGAGCAGGACGACGTCCTGGGCCCCCTTGGCGCGCTCGACGATCTCGTGCGCGATCCGGGTGAGGGCGCGGGCGACATCGCTCGCGCCGAGCACGACGGTCCCCTCGGGGACGTCACGCGGTTCGGGTGTTCCGGGCATGCCGGTGCCAGTAGTCACTGGCGACCTCCTTCTCCGCCTCACGGGACGGGCTTAAAGGGTGTCGTTCTGACGGCCTCCACCCTATCCCGTCGCCCCCGCGCGCCCCGGGGCCGTGCCCACGATGCGGGCGCGGCGTGCGTCACACCGGCCGACAACGACGAACAGGCGGTCGCGCACGCATCCGGGCCTGGATACGTGCGCGACCGCCTGTTCGGCGCGCGGCTGCGTGACGAGCGGCGTCAGACGAGCCGCGTCAGA
Organism: Isoptericola sp. NPDC057559; assembly: GCF_042801555.1. Taxonomy (NCBI): domain Bacteria; kingdom Bacillati; phylum Actinomycetota; class Actinomycetes; order Micrococcales; family Promicromonosporaceae; genus Isoptericola; species Isoptericola sp. NPDC057559. The sequence continues at coordinate 32,529 of NZ_JBHVFQ010000027.1, read as the reverse complement.
TGAGCAGCGTCGGCTTGATCTCGACGAGCCGGCCCAGGAGGCCGTTGACGAACGACGGCGAGTCGTCGGTCGAGAGCTGGCCGGCCAGGTCGACCGCCTCGTCCACCGCGACGGCGTCCGGGACGTCGTCGTTGTAGATCAGCTCCCACGTGCCGATGCGCAGCAGCGCACGGTCGACCGCGGGCATCCGGTCCACGGACCACCCCTGGGAGTAGGTGGCCAGCAGCTCGTCGATGCGCTCGCGGTGCGCGACCACGCCCTCGACCAGGTCCACCGTGTACTGCGGCACGGCCGCCTCGGTGTGCGGCTCGATCACGCGGTCCGCGACGAGCACCTGCGGGTCCAGCCCGCGCTGCTCGGCCTCGAAGAGGATGTCGACGGCGCGCTTGCGCGCCTTGGTGCGTGCACCCATGTCAGCAGGCGCCCGTCAGTCGTTCACGCGGCCGAGGTACGACCCGTCACGCGTGTCGACCTTGACCTTGGTGCCCTGCTCGAGGAACAGCGGGACCTGGATCTCCGCGCCCGTCTCGAGGGTGGCCGGCTTGGTGCCGCCGGTGGAGCGGTCGCCCTGCAGGCCCGGCTCCGTGTAGGTGATCTCCAGGACCACGGACGACGGCAGCTCGACGTACAGCGGGGTGCCGTCGTTCGAGGCGACCATGATGTTCATGCCCTCGAGCATGTAGTTGCTCGCGTCGCCGACGGTGGCGGCCTGCACCGTGATCTGGTCGTACGTGTCCGTGTCCATGAAGACGTAGTCGGCGCCGTCCATGTACAGGTACTGGAAGTCCCGGCGGTCCACGTTCGCGGTCTCGATCTTGGTGCCCGCGTTGAAGGTCTTGTCGACGACCTTGCCGGAGAGGACGTTCTTCATCTTCGTCCGGACGAACGCGCCACCCTTGCCCGGCTTGACGTGCTGGAACTCGATGATCGACCAGAGCTGACCGTCGATGCGGAGCACGGTGCCGTTCTTGATGTCGTTGGAGGTAGCCACGTTCTTGATCGTCCTCGGGGTCGGGGTACGGAGCAGATGTCGACGTTCGGGGCCGCAAAGGGCCCAGAGCATTCTACAGCGAGACGAGCACGGCGTGTCCGGCGATGCCGAGCGCCGCCGACCAGGCCAGGGAGGCGAGCGTACCGACCACGAACCGCTCGCTCGCGACCGGGTGCTCGCGCAGCTCGGAGAACCGCCCGAGCCCCTTCACCGCGACGACCACGGCGACACCCTCCGGGTAGCCGGCGAGCAGCGCCCCGGTGACGCTCAGCCGCTCGAGCAGCCCGATCCAGGTGCCGCCGCGCAGCACGGCGACCGCCTCGGCGGCCGCCTGCGGCTCGCGCTCGGCGTGCCGCAGCACCCACGGCACCAGCCAGGCGCCGCCGCCCACGCTCGCCCCGAGCGCCACCAGCCAGACCGCGACGCTCGCGGCCACCATCGCGAAGCTCACCGCTCGCGCCCCTCCTCCGTGTCCTGCGCCAGACCCTCGTCCGGCCCGCCGCTCGCGTCCTCGTCGTCGGCCGGGTCCGCCCCGGCCGCTCGCAGCAGGCGCGCCGCCAGCGGACGGGCCGCCTGGTCCTCGGCCCACAGCGCCGCGCGCAGCCGCTGGCTCACCGCCTGCTCGCTCACGCCCAGCGCCGCCGCCGACGCGCGCTGCGGCGCCGGGCCCCGCTGCGCGACGAGCGTATCCACCGCCTCCCACCCGGCGGCGGAGCGGCGCGCGACGACGGCGCCCAGGAGGTGGAGCAGCGCCTGCGCGTCGCGGGCGATCGTGGCGTGCGGCTCCGCGTCGTCCCCCACGAGGGCGAGGGGCACGCTCCCCCGGCCGCGCCGCTTCGCGCGCTCCACCGCCTCGCGGGCGCGGACGAACGCCGGCCCGGCCGCGGCGCGCGAGGCGGCGGGCAGCGGCCGGTCGACGGCGCCCAGACCGACACCCACGGACCAGCCGCCGTCGCGCACGAGGTCGAGCACGACGTCCACGGCGAGAGCGGCCCCGTCGTCGTCGGCCGCGAGGAGGCCCTGGATCTCGTCGCCCACGGTGCGGTCGAAGGGCAGGACCAGGCCGGGCCGACCGGCGACCCGGGACGCCACCAGGGCCAGCGCCTCGGGCACCCGGTCACCCGCGCCGGTGCTGCCCCGCTGGTCCGCCGTCACCACGATCATGGCTCAAGGCTAGGACCTGTATCGATAGCTATCAAGCCCGTGTGCTTGTTCGATCTCTAGCGCTCAGACTTGAGCGTGCTCACTTCAGGCCTGGAGCTTGTGCACCAGCGCCGACAGCGCGAGCCGGTAGGAGTCGAACCCGAAGCCCGCGACCGTGCCCGTCGCGATGCCCGCGACCACCGAGTAGTGACGGAACGACTCCCGCGAGGCCGGGTTCGACAGGTGCACCTCCACCAGCAGCAGGCCCGAGGACGTCACCTGCGCGGCGGCGTCGCGCAGGGCGTAGCTGTAGTGCGTGAACGCCGCCGGGTTGAGCACCACGTGCGCCCGGGCGTCGACCGCCTCGTGCAGCCAGCCGACCAGCTCCGACTCGTCGTCCGTCTGCCGCACGTCGACGGTGACGCCCAGCTCGCTCCCCCACACCGCGGCCTCGCGCTCGAGGTCCGCCATGGACGCGTGGCCGTAGATCTCCGGCTCGCGCACCCCGAGCCGACCGAGGTTGGGACCGTTGAGGACGAGGACGTGTGTCATGGCCCCGAGGGTACGGGGCGTCGCCGATCCGCGACCGCCGGGACCACCACCGCAGACCGGCCTCTCCGCGGGCCGCAGGACGGGCGCGCCTGCCAGGTCAGCCGGACGCCCGGGTCACCAGATGCATCTCGAGGACCTCGGTGCGCGGTGCGGCGCCGCCGATCATCTCCAGCGCCAGGCCCGCGGCCACCCTGCCCTCCTCCACCAGCGGCTGCGCCACCGTCGTCAGGGGCGGCGTCGCGGTGGCGGCGATGGCGTGGTCGTCGAAGCCGACGACCACGACGTCCTCGGGCACCCGCCGCCCGGCCGCGTGGAGGGCGGCGAGGGTCCCGAGGGCGATCCGGTCCGAGCCCGCGAGGATCGCGTCCACGTCGGGGTGGGCGGCGAGCAGGCGTCCCGTCGCGGTGAGCCCCGACGCGGTGTCCCAGCCGGTGTGCACGACGCGCCCCGCGTCCAGCACGGACCCGAGCACCTCCTCGTACCCGCGCAGCCGGTCGACGGTGGCGGGGTTGTCGGCGGGGCCGAGGACGGCCGCCACCCGGCTCCGCCCGGCGCCGGCCACCCGCTCGGCCGCCAGGCGCGCGCCCCGCACGTCGTCGGAGTACACCGTCGAGAACACGCCCTCGTAGGGCGAGTCGACGAGCTGACCGCACAGCACCACGGGGAGGCCGGTGGTCGCGAGCGCGTCGAGCAGGTCGCCGCCGCGGTAGGGCGTGAGGTGGACGACCGCGTCGACGGACCGCCGGGAGAAGCTCCGCAGGGCCAGGGCCCGCTCGGACTCGCTGGACGCCTGCACGATCACCGGGAGGAACCCGCTGCCCGTGAGCCCCTCCGCGATGCCCCGCAGCACGCGGCCGTACGTCGGGTCGTCGAAGAGCTCGTCGAGCGGCTCGGTCACCAGGACGCCGACCGTCTCGGCACGGCCCGTCGCGAGGGCGCGGCCGCGCGCGTTCACGACGAAGCCGGTCCGCACGATGGCCTCCTGCACGAGCCGCTTCGTCTCCGCGGTCACGAGGTCCGAGTCGTTGATCGCGCGCGAGACCGTGGCCCCGGAGACGCCGGCCTCCCGGGCCACGTCGGCGATCGTGACGGCTCGCGGGGCGCCGCGGCGGGGTCGGGGCATCGGTGGCCTTTCCGCACGGGCGAACCCGTGACCAGGACGAACGCGGGAGGGGCAGGGCTGGACGGTGCCCAGTATCGCCCAGGCGGGCGCGAGGGGCCGGCACCGCGCGGCCTCGGAGCCGGCTGACCAGCGGTGTTGACCCGTCGGAATGTAACCGGTTACATTCCGACGCATGCCCCACCAGCCCCTCGCTCCCGGGACTGCCGGCGCCTCCGGCGCCGCCGTGCACGACTGGGAGAACCCCGCGCTCACCGGCCGCCACCGTCTGCCGGCCCGCGCCTACTTCTTCGGCTACGACACGGCCGACCTCGCCGCCACCATGGACCGCCGCCGCTCGCGCGGGTTCGTGGACCTCACCGGCGCCTGGCGGTTCCGCCTCTTCGACCACCCCGGGCGTGTCCCCGCCGACGCCCTGGCGCGCCTCGACGACGACTGGGACCTGGTGCGCGTACCGCATCTGTGGCAGGTCGACGGGTACGGCCATCTGCAGTACACCGACGAGGGGTACCCCTTCCCCGTCGACCCGCCCCGCGTGCCGGCCGACGTCCCCACGGGCGTCTACCAGCGCACCGTCGAGCTGCCCCCGATCCCAGCGGGCGAGCGCACGGTGCTCCGCTTCGACGGCGTCGAGAGCTACGCGGAGGTCTACTGGGACGGCGCCTACGTCGGGATGACGAAGGGCTCACGGCTCAGCGCGGAGTTCGACGTCACCGAGGTGGCCCACGCCGGCGAGAACCACCTCGTGGTCAAGGTGCTGCAGTACTCCGACGGGACGTACCTCGAGGACCAGGACATGTGGTGGGCGTCCGGGATCTTCCGCGACTGCTACCTGCTGAGCCGGCCCGCCGCTCACCTCGCCGACTTCCACGTGCGCACCCGTCGGCTCGACGACGAGCACGCCGAGGTCACCCTGACCGCGAGCGCCGTGGGGCCGGCCGAGGTGACGTGGGAGATCCGCGACGGCGCGCGACTGGTGGCGTCCACCGTGGTGCCGCCGGGGGCGGACGCGACGCTCGTCGTCGAGGGTGCGCGCTTCTGGAACCCGGAGGCACCGTCCCTGTACGACATGCGGCTCGTGGTGCGCGGAGCGGACGGCACGGTGGAGCACGTGCCCCACCGGCTCGGGCTCGCGGAGGTGACGACCGTGGACGGGCGGCTGCTGCTCAACGGGGCGCCGTTCATGATGCACGGCGTCAACCGGCACGATCACGACGACCGGCGGGGACGTGCCGTGGGCATGGCCCGCGTCGAGCGCGACCTGCACCTGATGAAGCAGCACAACATCAACGCCGTGCGGACCGCGCACTACCCGAACGACCCGCGCTTCTACGAGCTGTGCGACCGGCTGGGCCTGCTCGTGCTCGCGGAGACCGACCTGGAGACCCACGGGTTCGCGAACGTGGGCGACCTGTCGCGCCTCACGGACGACCCGGCGTGGGAGGCCGCGTACGTCGACCGGATCGAGCGGCACGTGCTGGCGCAGCGCAACCACGCGTCGATCGTCATGTGGTCCCTCGGCAACGAGTCGGGGTACGGGCGCAACGTCCCGGCGATGTACGCCCGCTGCAAGGAGCTCGACCCGTCCCGTCCCGTGCACTACGAGGAGGACCGGGACGCCGAGGTCGTCGACGTCGTGTCGACGATGTACTCGCGCGTCTCGCAGATGAACGACCTGGGCGAGCACCCGCACCCCAAGCCCCGCATCCTGTGCGAGTACGGGCACGCGATGGGCAACGGTCCGGGCGGGCTGGCCGAGTACCAGCAGGTGTTCGAGGCGTGGGACAGCATCCAGGGCCACTTCGTGTGGGAGTGGTGCGACCACGGCCTCGTGGCGACGACGGACGACGGCCGCGAGTACCACGCGTACGGCGGCGACCACGGCGACGTCCCGAACAACGGCAGCTTCTGCATCGACGGCCTCGTCTTCCCCTGGCAGGACCCGAGCCCCGGGCTGGTCGAGTACAAGCAGGTCATCTGCCCGGTGCGGGTGGCCTGGGCGGACGGCGTGTGCACCGTGACGAACCGGCGCTGGTTCACCGACCTCGACGACGTCGTCGTCGTGCTCGAGACGCTGCACGACGGCCGGGTCGTCGGCTCGCGCACGGTGGTGCCGGGGCCGGTAGCCCCTGGCGGGTCGTGGAGCGTGGCCGTGGAGCCGGAGGTCGCCACCCACGGGGAGACGCACCTGACCGCCCGCGTGCTGTCGACCTCGGTGCACGAGTGGACCGCGCCGATGCGCGAGCTCGGGCGCTACCAGGCCGCGGTCGCGGACCGGCCGCGGCGGCGAGCGGTCGCCCCGGCGCGCGGCGGGGTCGCCGCCGAGGTGGCGGGCACGTCGCTCGTCGTCACGACCCCGTCGGCGGGCCGGTTCACGGTGGACCTGCTCACGGGGGACGTGGCGTGGCGGCTCGACGGGCGTGACCTGCTCGCGGCGCCGCCGCGGGTCGGGTTCTGGAAGCCGCTGGTGGACAACCACCAGCAGGAGGCGGACGAGCTCTGGACGCCACGGTTCCTGTCGCTGCTGCAGACCTCGACCCGGGCCGTGTCCTGGCGGGAGGTGGACGGTGCCGTCGTGGTCGAGGTCGGCGCCCGGGTGGCGCCTCCCACTCTGGACCTCGGCGTCGCGCTCGACCTGGTGTGGACGCTCGGCGCGGACGGCGCGCACCTGGCGGTGCGGGGCGAGCCCTTCGGCGGCTACCGCGACATCGTGCCGCGCGTCGGCCTGTCGTTCGCGGTGCCCGGTGACCTGCGCTCGGTGGACTGGTTCGGGCTCGGCCCGGGCGAGAACTACCCGGACTCCCGGTCGGCGGCGACGGTGGGCCGCTGGCACGACGACGTGGACGCCATGTTCACGCCCTACGTCGTGCCGCAGGACTGCGCGGGGCGCGGTGACGTGCGCTGGGTGACGTTCACGGACGCGCACGGCGACGGCCTCGCCGTCCGCGCGGCGGGCGACGAGCGTTTCGCGTTCTCGGCCTGGCCGTACTCCGCGGCGGCGATCGACGCCGCCCGCCACCGCACGGACCTCGTGCCGGAGGACCGGGTGACCGTGAACGTGGACCACCGCGTCCTCGGCCTCGGGTCGAACTCGTGGGGCAGCGAGGTGCTGGATTCCTACCGGGTGCGCCTGGAGCCGTTCCGGTTCGAGCTCGACCTGCGCCCCGTGGCCGCGGCGGCGCCCCACCACGACGAAGGGATCGGATCGTGAGGGTCTTCCGCGACCACGCCCACCTCCAGGAGGTCCTCGGCGGCGTGCCCAAGTGGGACCGCACGCTGCAGGCGCTGCGGGCCGACCGCGGCCTGGCGGGCGTCATGTACTCGGTGGGCGACTCGCTCACCTCGATGCGGGAGCGGACCCCCGCGCTCGCCACGGACGGCCTCGTCGCGCGGCGCCGCTATCTCGTCGCGCTCTCCCCCGTGGACGGGGACGCCTCCGTCGAGGTCGCCCCCGTGGCGGGGCTCGAGGTCGCCGCACCCTACAGCGACCTCAGCGACCGCGAGCTCCTCCGCGGCCCGGGCGAGCGCCGGACGGTGCCGCGCGGCGCCGTCCTCGTCGTCGGGCCCGGGGAGGCGGTCCGCGTGCTGCCCTCCCCCGACGTCACCGCGGTCGTCGCCCACGTGACGGTCGAGGGTGCGACCTTCCACAACAAGTAGCCGACCACCACCCGCCCCACAGCAAGGGAACGTTCAATGACGAATCGCCGGTCGATCGGCGCGGTGATCCTGTTCAGCATGGTCATCGCGGCGGTCTTCAACTTCCGCAACGTGGTCAACAACTACGTGTCGATCGGGACGCTCGCCGCCCCGATCTTCCTGGTCGCCACGATCCTGTACTTCGTGCCGTTCACGCTCGTGATCGCCGAGATGGTCAGCCTCAACCGCCGCTCGGAGTCGGGCGTCTACCAGTGGGTCAAGTCGTCCCTGGGCGGGCGGTGGGCGTTCTTCACGGCGTTCTGCTACTGGTTCGTGAACCTCTTCTACTTCATCTCGCTGCTGCCGATCGTGCTCGTGTACGCGGGCTACATGATCCTGGGCTCCGAGTGGGCGATCCAGCCGTGGCTCATCGCGGTGCTGTCGGTGGTGATCTTCCTCGTGGCCACGTGGGTCTCGACGAAGGGCGCGCGCTGGATCGGCAGCGTCACGTCGTTCGGCTCGACGCTCATGCTGGTCATGGCGCTGCTGTTCGTCGTGGCCGGCGTCGGCGCCCTGCTCGGGGGCATCACCCCCGCCAACGACCTGTCCCCCGGTGCGATGCGCCTGGACCCGGGCTCCGGGATCACCGCGTGGGCGTTCCTCGGCACGCTGGCATGGATCATCCAGGGCGTGGGCGGCGCGGAGTCGATCGGCGTGTACCTCAACGACCTCAAGGGCGGGGTGCGGGCGTTCGTGCGCACGATCGTCGTGTCCGGGATCGCGATCGGCCTGCTGTACTCGCTCGGCACGTGGCTGATGGGCGTGTTCGTCGAGAAGGACAGCGTGTCCTACAGCAACGGCATCTTCGTGACGATGCAGGCGGCGGCGGGGTACTTCGGCCTGCCGGGCGACGCGGTGGTGCGGGCGGTCGGGTTGATCATGCTGGTCGCGACCCTGGGCGGCCTGCTGATCTGGACGTCGGCGCCGGTGAAGATCTTCTTCTCGGAGATCCCGTCGGGGATCTTCGGCCGCCGGGTGGTGGCGCTCAACGAGCAGGGCGTGCCGGTGGCAGGCGCGTGGATCCAGTTCGCGATCGTGGTGCCGCTGCTGCTGATCCCGACCCTGGGCGCCGGCAGCTCGATCGACGACCTGCTGCGCATCGTGACGAACATGACGGCGGCCACCGCGCTGCTCCCGCCTGCCCTGATCCTCATCGCCTACCTGGTGCTGCGTGCCCGGTTCGAGGGGGCCGTGCGCGAGTTCCGGTTCGGCTCGCGGGGCGTGGGCCTGGCGATGTCCGTGTTCCTGCTGGCGGTGTTCGCCGTCGCGTTCGTGGCGTCGACGTTCCCGGAGGGGCAGGCCCTGTGGCTCACGCTGGCGTACAACGTCGGTGGGGTGGTCGTGTTCCTCGGCGCGGCGCTGCTCTGGTACGAGCGCTACGTGCGCCGGCTGCGCGCCGCGTCGCCGGCCGAGGCGGAGGCGGAGCTCACGCCGACGGCGCCCCTGCGCTCGGCGGAGAACGTGGCCGAGCTGGCGGAGGCGGCCCGGGTCACCTCGGCGTAGCCGCGGCTCCCGCCGGCCCGTCCGCGGCCGTCGTCCCGGTCAGGGCGTTCCTCGCCCGGGGGCGGCGGCCGCGTCGTCGACGAGGGACGGGTCGTCGGCGACGCCGTCCACCAGCAGCCGGCGGGGGCCCGGCCCGTCGTCGCCGAGCGCGTCGTGCGGGTTGGCCAGCACGCAGCGGCTGAGGGACAGGCACCCGCACCCGATGCAGTCGGTGAGGTCGTCGCGCAGGTGCTCCAGCTGCTCGATGCGGGCGTCGAGGTCGCTGCGCCACGCCTTGGACAGCCGCTCCCAGTCGCGCACGTTCGGGGCGCGGTCCGCGGGCAGCGTGTCGAGCGCCGCACCGATGCGCGCGAGAGGGATGCCGACGCGCTGCGACACCCGGATGAAGGCCACGCGGCGCAGCACGTCGCGGCGGTAGCGACGCTGGTTGCCCGCCGTGCGGCGGCTCGCGATGAGGCCCCGCCGCTCGTAGAAGTGCAGCGCGGACACCGCCACCCCACTGCGGGCGGACACCTCCCCGACGGTCAGCTCCACGTGGTCCCACGGGACCTTCTCGGCGACCTGCTCCGGCACGCTCGCACCCCCGGCCCTCTCCCCTGCCTCTGCACTGTTGACCTCAACCATAGTTCAGGTCCGAGCATGGGCGCATGGACGCCATCCGCCACCACGCCTACGGCCCGCCCGAGACCCTCGTCCTCGAGCAGGTCCCCGACCCCGCCCCCGGGCCCGGCCAGGTCCTCGTCGCCGCGCAGGCCCACGGCGTGCACCTCCTGGACACCACCCTGCGCCGCGGCGAGGCCTCCGGGCCGCTCCCCCTGCCGCAGCTGCCCGCGATCCCCGGACGGGAGGTGGCGGGCACCGTCGTCGGCGTCGGCCCGGGCGTCGACGGCTCCTGGCTCGGGGCCCGCGTGGCCGCCCACCTCGGCGCCACCCCCGACGGCGGCGGCTACGCACGCCTCGCCGTCGCCCCGGAGGCGACCCTGCACCGCCTGCCCGACCGGCTCGGCCTCGCCGAGGCCATCGCCATGATCGGCACCGGCCGGATGGCGCTCATGACCCTCGAGGTCGCCGAGATCGGCGCCGAGGACGTCGTGGTCGTCACGGGTGCGGCCGGCGGGCTCGGCTCGCTGTTCGTCCAGTCCGCCGTGGCGGCGGGCGCCCGCGTCGTCGCCCTGGCCGGCGGCCCCCGCAAGGTCCGCGCCGTCCGCGGCCTCGTGCCCGACGCCGGCCGGCAGGTCGCCGTCCTCGACGTCCTCGACCCCGCCTGGCCCGACCACGCACGCGCCGCGCTCGACCGGCTCGGCGCTCCCGCCGCGACCGTCGTGCTCGACGGCGTCGGCGGCGACACCGCCCGCGACGCCTCCGCCCTCCTGTCGGCGGGCGGACGGCTCGTCGTGTTCGGCTGGGCCACGGGGCAGCCCAACCCGGTGGCCGCGAGCGCCGTCACCCCGGCCGGGGACCCCGTCGAGGTGCGCCCCGTCGTCGGGCCGGGTGCCCCGGCGTTCGGCGACCTGCGGACCTACCAGCGCGCCGCGCTCGAGCGGGCGGCGACCGGCGAGTGGCGCGTGCTCACCCACCGCGTCGCGTTCGCGGAGGCCGCGCGGGCGCACCGCGAGCTGGAGGAGCGCCGCACGGTGGGCAAGGTCGTCCTCGGGTGAGCGCCGCGCTGCTCGGCCCCCGCGCGCAGCGCACCGTCCTCGCCGGGATGGTGGCGTACGTGGCGCTCGGCGCGTTCGAGGCGCTCGCCGTGGCCACCGCGATGCCCACCGTGGCCGCCGAGCTCGACGGGCTGCGGCTGTACACCCTCGCGTTCGCGGCGGGCTCGGCCGCGAGCGTGGCGGGCATGATCGTCGCCGGCCGCTGGACCGACCGCCGGGGCCCGACGCCGCCCTTGTGGACGGGGATCTCGCTGTTCCTCGCCGGCCTGCTCGTCGCGGGGCTGGCGCCGAGCATGCCGGTGCTCCTGGCCGGCCGCGCCCTGCAGGGCGCGGGCAGCGGTCTCGAGGGGGTCGCGCTGTTCGTCCTGGTGGCGCGCGTGTTCCCCGAGGAGCGGCGCCCGAAGGTCTTCGCGTGGTTCGCCGCGGCCTGGGTGGTGCCGGGCGTGGTGGGCCCGCTCCTCGCCGGCGCGATGACGCAGTACCTCGGGTGGCGGTGGGTGTTCCTCGCCGTGCCCCTGCTGGCCGTGCCCGCCCTGCTCGCGCTGCGGCCCGCGCTCGCCGCCGCGCGCCGGGCCGCCCCGGCCGCCGACGTCGGTCGGGACGCGGCGTCGTGGCGGGACGTGGTGGGGCAGGTGCTGCGGGGCGCCCGCGGCCTGGGCACGGTCGTGCCGGTGCGGGCGCTCGTGGCCGCCGCGTTCGTGGGCGCGCAGGTGCTGCTGCCGCTGGCGCTCGTCCGCGAGCGCGGGCTCGCACCGGCGTTCGCCGGCGCCGTCCTCACGCTGCACGTGCTCGGGTGGTCCGCCGGGTCGTGGGCGCGCGGGCGCGGGCTGGGCGGGCTGTCGCACGCGGGGTTCCTCCGGGTCGGCGGCGCGTCCCTCGCGCTCGGGACGGCGGGCGTCGCGATGCTGGTCGCCCCGGGGGTTCCGCTCGTCGCCGCCGCGGCGCCCTGGGTGCTGAGCGGGCTCGGGATGGGCCTGATGTTCCCCACCCTCAACCTGCTCGTCCTCGAGCTCGCGCCCCCGTCGGCGCAGGGCGTGTCGATGTCGGTGCTCCAGGTGGCCGACGCGGCCGCGTCCGCCCTCGCCCTCACCGGCACCGGGGCACTGCTGTGGGCCCTGCACGACCGCGTCGGCGCGGGGGCCTACGCCGTCTGCCTGGCGCTCGCCGCGACGCTCGCGCTCGCGGCGACCGCGCTGGCCGGCCGCACGCGGCCCGTCGCCTCCCGAGACCGGGCCGGCGCCGTCACGAATTCCCTCGCCGCGCCGTCACGTCTGAGGGATGCTGCCCGATGAGGATGCCGGGCGCGCGCGGTCAACCACCGTGCACGCCCCTCCGGCGACCGCCGGCACCACCCCGCGACGATCGCCCACAGCACGACCATCAGCACCACCCCGCACGTCCGCAGCACCGGGCCGCCGCGGCGACCCGGACACCCACCGTCTGCCCGGGAGCCCTGATGTCCACGCCCTCGAATCCCCCCACGTCCCCCGCCGGCCTGTCCGCCGCCGACCTCCGCGCCGTCCTCGGCGGCGGCTCCGCCGTGGTCGCGCCCCCCGACGACGGGTACACCGCCGCCCGGGCGATCGAGCCCGGCGGGGTGGAGCACCGGCCCGCCGCGATCGTGCGGCCCACCGACACCGCCGCCGTCGCCGCCGCGGTGCGCTTCGCGCGCGACGCCGGCGCGGAGGTGTCGGTCCGCTCCGGCGGCCACTCCGTGTACGGCCTCGGCACGGGCGACGGCGCCCTCACCCTCGACCTGCGAGGCCTGGACGGCCTCGAGCTGGACGTCGAGGGCCGCACCGCCTGGGCGGGCGGCGGGATCACCGCCGGCGCCTACTCCGTCGCGGCGGGCGAGCACGGCCTCGCCACCCCGTTCGGCGACACCGGGACGGTGGGCGTCGGCGGGATCACGCTCGGCGGCGGCGTCGGGCTGCTGTCCCGTTCCCTCGGCATGACGATCGACAGCCTCCTCGGCGCGGAGGTCGTCACCGCCGACGGCGAGGTGGTCCGCACCGACGCCGAGCACGAGCCCGACCTGTTCTGGGCGCTGCGCGGCGGCGGCGGCAACTTCGGCGTCGTGACGCGGTTCCGGTTCGCGCTGCACGAGGTGTCGCAGGTGGTGGGCGGCGTGCTGCTCCTGCCCGCCACGCCCGAGAGCGTCGCCGGGGTGCTCGCGGCCGCCGACGCCGCGCCGGCCGGGCTGACCGCGATCGTCATGGTGATGCCCGCGCCCCCGATGCCCATGATCCCCGCCGAGTGGCACGGGCGGCTGGTCGTGATGGCGAACGTCTGCTGGTCGGGGGCGCCCGAGGCCGCCGACGACGCCCTCGCTCCCCTGCGCGACGTCGCGGCCCGGGCCGGCGGCGCCCTGCTGGACGGCGTGCGCCCGGCGTCCTACCCCAGCCTGCTCGAGGGCGGACCGGCGGGCGGCCCCGCCGTGGCGACGGGCCGCACGTTCTTCGCGGACGGCGTCGACGAGGCCGCGGCCGCGCACCTGCTCGGCGAGCTCCAGGCGTCCGACGCCATGATGCGCGCCGCGCAGCTGCGCGTCCTCGGCGGCGCCGTGGCCGACGTCCCCGCGGACGCCACCGCGTACGCCCACCGGCAGGCGCGGCTGGTCGGCAACGTCGCCGCCGTCGCCCCCGACGCGGCCACCGCGCGCGGCTACAGGCCGTGGGTCGACGCGCTCGCCGACCGCCTGCGCCAGGCCGACGGCGCCTACGTGAACTTCACCCTCGACGGCGGCCTCGACACCGCGCGCGCCGCCTACCCGGGCGCCACGTGGGACCGGCTCCGCGACGTGAAGCGGCGCTACGACCCGCAGAACCTGTTCCGCGGCAACGTCAACGTGCCACCGGCCTGAGCCCGACGGGCTCAGCGGGCGCGGGCGTCGATCTCGTCCCGTCGGGCGAGCACGAGGCGGTCGACGACGTCGTCCGGCAGCGGCGCGTCCGGCTGGAACGAGACGGAGCCCTTCGTGGTGCGGAACGCGCCGAGGTCGCCCGCGAGCGCCGCGACCACGTCCGGGCTGAACGGGTAGAGGCCGACGTGCGTGCGCGTGACCATGGCGCTGACGAGCGGGCTGCCGCGGTAGCGCAGCGCCGGCATGCCGTAGCTGCGCCCCTCCTCGACGTCGGGCACGAGCGCGCGGGCCCGCTGGTACACCCGGGCCACGGCGTCGCGCTCCGGGCCGGACAGCGTGGTCAGGTAGTCCTCGACGTCTCCCATGGGCCCATGCTGCGGTGCCTGGCCCGGCGCCGCACCCGGTCAGGGGCGCGGCCTGTCACGTCGCGCCGCGCCGCGCCGTCGAGGGTACGGGGACGGAACGCCCGTCCCGGGAAGGATGGGCGGCATGCCCCGCACGGACAGCTCCCCGCGACGACGCACCGGACGCCCCACCACCGCCACGGCGGACCTCGAGGACCTGCGGCGGGTCGCCTTCGGCGCCGCGTACCGGATGCTCGGCAGCGTGACCGAGGCCGAGGACGTGGCGCAGGACACGCTGCTGCGGATCGCGCCCGCGGGGACGGTGGACGCCGAGGTGCTCAACCCCGCCGCGTACACGACCACGGTGGCGACGCGGATCGCGCTGGACGTGCTGCGCTCGGCGCGGGTGCGGCGCGAGGCGTACGTGGGCGAGTGGGTGCCCGAGCCGCTCGTGGGCGACCTCGTGGCCGCCGGCTCGGCGGGCCGGGAGGCCGCCGCGCACGCGGAGCTCGCCGACGACCTGTCCACGGCGTTCCTCGTGCTGCTGGAGACCCTCACCCCGGCCGAGCGGGCCGCCTTCCTGCTGCACGACGTGTTCGGCTACCCGCACCGCGAGTCCGCGCAGGTGATCGGCACCACGGAGCTCGCGGCCCGGCAGCTCGCGTCGCGGGCGCGGCGGCGCGTGGCGGCCCGGCAGGACGACGTCGCCGAGGGCCGGGCGGGACGGTCCGACCCGCACGCCGAGGAGCTGGTGCGCCGGTTCATCGCGGCGACCGAGCTGGGCGACGTCGACGCCCTGGTGGAGCTGCTCGCCGACGACGTGGCGCTCACCGGGGACGGCGGCGGCAAGGTGCCCGTCGGGCTCGCCGTCTCGCGCCCGGTGTCGGGGAACGTGGCCGTGGCGCGGCTGCTGTCCGGCTTCGCCAAGCGCGGTGCGCCGGCACGCCTGGAGGCGGCCGTCGTCAACGGCGGTCCGGGGATGGTCGCCTACGCCGACGACACGGTGGGCGGCGGCGTCATCGGCGTGTACGCGCTGCAGGTCTCCGGCGGGCGCATCACGACGATCCATGGCGTGATCAACCCCGAGAAGCTGCGGCACCTGGCGCCCCTGGCCGACCTCGACGCGGTGGCCGCCGAGATCAGGGGCGCGGTGCAGCGGCGCCGCGGCGCGCACGCTCCGGACGGCCCACCGTCACCTTGAGCATGAGCACCAGGCCCACGAGGATCACCAGCACGATGCCGAGGGTGCCCCAGATGGTCGCGCCCGTGACCGCGATGAGGATCGTCCACATCGACGGGGCGAGGAACGACACCGCCCGCCCCGTCGTCGCGTAGAGCCCGAAGATCTCCGACTCGCGGCCGGCGGGCGCCACCCGGGCCAGCAGCGACCGGGAGGCGGCCTGCGCCGGGCCGACGAAGCAGGTCAGCGCCAGGCCGGCCACCCAGAACACCACCGAGCCGAACGGGTGCAGGGCGACGACCACCAGACCGCACACGACGAGCCCGGCGAGGGATCCGATGATCACCGCGCGCGGCCCGAACCGGTCGTCGAGACGCCCGGAGGCGATCGTACTCAGCCCGGCGAGGAGGTTGGCGGCGATGCCGAACGCGATCACCGCGTCGGGGCTGAAGCGGAAGGAGATCGCCGCGATGATCGCGCCGAACGTGAACACGGCGGACAGTCCGTCGCGGTAGACGGCGCTGGCGAGCAGGAACCAGAACGTCGGCCGCTCGTGGCGGTAGAGGGCGACCACGTCGCGCACCAGCACCACGTAGCCGGCGAAGAACCCGACGCGCGGGCGGTCGCCGGCGGGCGGCGCCTCCGGCACGTAGCGAAACAAGGGCCACGCGAAGGCCACGGCCCACACGGCGCACCCGAGGGCGATGACCCGGTAGGCGAGCCCGTCGTCCGTGGGCATGCCCCAGAAGTCGAACCCCCTGGCGACGACGACCAGCACCAGGGCGACGATCCCGCCCAGGTACCCGAGCCCCCACCCGAGGCCGGACACCCGGCCCACGGTGGCGCGCGTGGAGACCTGCACGAGCATCGCGTTGTAGTTCACGCCCGCGATCTCGCTCGCGACGCTGCCGAGGGACACGAGCGCGGCGCCCAGCACGAACCACACCGGGTCGGCGCGGACGGCGAACAGCGCGGCCATGCTCAGCACCATCACCGACGTCGCGCCGCCGACCCACGCCTTGCGCCGCCCCTCGACGTCCGCGCGCCGGCCGAGCACGGGCGCCAGCAGCGCGACGAGGATCCCGCCGATCGTGATCCACAGCCCGAGGCCGCTGCTCAGCCCCGCGAGCGCCCGCTCGCGCACGGGGTCGCCCTCGGGCAGCACCGCCACCTCCGGCTGCAGGAACGCGTCGCTCGTGAGGTACAGCGCGGTGAAGACGAACGTGACGATCACCGTGTTGAACGGCTGGGTGGCCCAGTCCCACATCGCCCACGACACGACCTGGCGGCGCGGCACCGGCGGCGCGACGACGCCCGGGCCGCCCGCGGTCGCGTCGTGCAGGTCGCCGTGCAGGTCGCCGTGCGGGGGCTCGTGCGGGGCTCGGCGGGTGTCGGCGCTGGTCCCGGGGTCCGGCGCGGCGGGCTGGTCGCTCATGAGGCGCAGTCTGCCGGACGCGGCCGCCCGGTGGGAGGGGCGCCACCCGTCGTCGTGCCGAACAGGTGGTTGCGCACGCTCTGAGCGCCCAGACCGTGCGCAACCACCTGTTCGGCGACGCGGGCGGGTCGGGACCGCCATGCCGCGCCCCCGGGCACGCCCGCGGCTACGATCGCGCCGTGCACGCCGCCGCCCCCGAGCCCCGCCGGAACCCGCCCCGGGACAGGGCGGGCGACCCCGGCGCCGCCCTGGGCTGGCGGCCCGACCGGCTGCTCGGCGCGTCGTTCGAGGAGGCACCGCTCGGCCCCGCGACGCTGGTGCGCTCCTGCACCCGCCCGGCCGCGCCCCGGGCCGCCGTGCTGCACGTGCACGGCTACAACGACTACTTCTTCCAGGACCACCTCGCCCGGGCCTTCGGCGACGCAGGCCATGCCTTCTACGCCGTCGACCTCCGGCGCGCCGGGCGCTCGCTGCTCGACGGCGCGCGCGCCGGCGACGGCCCCGTCGCCCCGCTGCCGCCGCATGCGCTGCCGCCGCACTACGCGGCCTCCCTGCGTGAGCCCGGCGCCGACCTCACGGCCGCCGCGGGCGCCGTGCGCGCGCTCGAGCCCGGGCTGCCTCTGGTGGTGCACGCCCACTCCACCGGCGGCCTCACCGCGGCGCTGTGGGCGCACGCCGCGCGCGCCGACCCGCATGACGGGCCCGACCTGCTCGTGCTCGACTCGCCGTTCTTCTCCCTGGGCGGCACCCGCCTGCAGGACGCCGGCCGCGCGACCGTGCTGGAGGTGCTGGGCCGGCGGCGGCCGCTCGCCGTGGTCAGCGCCAACCCGTCGGTGTACGCGGAGCGCCAGCACGTGGACCACGGCGGGCGGTGGGACTTCGACACCACGCTCAAGCGACCCGAAGGGCTGCCGGTGCGCGCCGGCTGGCTCCGCACCGTCAGCCGCGCGCAGGCGAGGCTGACCCGCGGCCTCGCCGTGCCCTGCCCCGTGCTCGTGGCCCGCAGCGACGCGTCCGGCCCCGACCGCCGGGACAACGCCCGGCTCGACGCGCAGGACACCGTGCTCGACGTCGCGCGGATCGCGGCCCTCACCCCGAGGGTGGGGCCCGACGTCCGCGCGCTCGTCGTGCCCGGCGGCGTGCACGACCTCGCGCTCTCCGCCGACGCTCCGCGCCAGACCTACCTCGACGGCGTGCTGGCCTGGCTCGACGCTCGCCTGCCCGGCGCCCGCACCACCGACCTGCGCACCCCTGACATCGAGGAGCACCCGTGAGGCCCGCGCCCCCGCACCCGTACCTGGACCCGCGCGACCCGGACGGCGCTCCCCTGCCGGTGCTCGCCCTCGCGCACCGCGGCTTCTCCCACGGCCGGGAGAACCTGGAGAACTCGCTCGCGGCGTTCGCCGCCGCCGTCGACCTCGGCTTCCGGTACGTCGAGACCGACGCGCACGGCACCGCCGACGGCGTCGCCGTGGCCCTGCACGACGCCTCCCTCGACCGCACCACCGACGCCACCGGGCGCGTGGCGGACCTGCCCTGGTCCGTCGTGCGGCGCGCGCGCATCGGCGGCACGGAGCCGGTGCCGCAGCTCGACGACGTGCTGGGCACGTGGCCCGACCTGCGCGTCAACATCGACGTCAAGGAGGACTCCGGGATCGCGCCGACGGCCGCGGCGATCGAGCGCACCGCCTCCCACGACCGGGTGTGCGTGACGTCGTTCGACGCGCGGCGCCGGCGCGCGACGCTCGCCCGCCTCTCGCGCCCGGTGGCGACGTCGGCCGGCCGCCGCGAGGTGATCGCCTTCCTCGCCGGCGCACGCCTGCGGACGGACCCGCTCGTCCGGCGCGCGCTGCGCGAGGTGCACGCCCTGCAGGTCCCCGTCGCCGAGGGCCGCGTCCCCGTGGTCGACGCGCGGACGGTCGCGGCCGCGCACCGCGCGGGCCGCCAGGTGCACGTCTGGACGATCAACACCCCGCAGGAGATGCACCGCCTCCTGGACCTGGGCGTCGACGGCCTGGTCACCGACCGTGCCGACCTCCTGCGCGGCGTCCTCGTCCAGCGCGGGCAGTGGTCCTGAGCCGGGCTCGTCAGGCGCGGCCGGGCCCGGCGCCCGCCGGCGCGACGTCCGCCGCCTCGTCCCGCGCGAGGTCGACGCCCCACGCGTCGCGCACCAGGTCCCGCCCGTCGCCCGTGAGCCGCAGCCCCCGCCCGCCCGAGGGTGCCACCCACCCCGCGTCGACGAACCGCGCGCCGACGGCCGCGCCGAGCGCGCCGGCCAGGTGCACCCGCCGTTCGGTCCAGTCGAGGCAGGCCCGCGTCGTCGGCCGCCGGGCGGCCACCGCGCCGTCGACGTCCACCCCGAGGCGCCGGAGGCCGTCGGCCCCCGCGTCGGTGAGCGCGAGGACCTCGGGGTCGGCCAGCCATCCCGCGCCCACCCAGGCCTCCGCGAGGCCCACGCCGAGCCGGCCCGCGAGGTGGTCGTAGCAGAACCGGGCGCCCGCGAGGCGCTCCGCCTCCCGGCTGCGTCGGTACCCCGCCACCGGGGCGGGGGCCGCCAGGGCGCCGAGCGCCTCGAGCGCGTCCGCCACGTGCGGACCGGCGAGGGCGTAGTAGCGGTGCCTGCCCTGCGCCCGGCTCACGACCAGCCCCGCGTCGACGAGCACGGCCAGGTGCTCGGAGGCCGCGGGCGCCCCCACGCCGGCCGCACGGGCCAGCTCGCCCGCCGGCCGGGCCGTGCCGTCCATGAGCAGGCCGACCATCACCGACCGCGCCGGCGCGGCGAGCGACCTGCCCACGCCGGTGAAGTCGCGGTCCCTGCCGGTGCGCCGGTCCATACCGCCGCCCCGCCCCGCCCCGCGCGACCTCGCCCCGCAGGACCTCGAGGTCGTCCTGCCCGACCGGCCCGACGCCCTGGCGGTGCTCGGCGAGGCGCTCGGTGACGCCGGAGTCAGCCTGGAGGGCGGCGGCGTCACCACCGTGGGCGGCCGTGCCGTGGCGCACTTCCTCGTCGACGACGGTCCCGGGGCGCTGGCGGCGCTCGCGGGCACGGGGCTCGGTGCCGCCGTCGCCCGCGACGTCGTGACGACGCGGCTGGCCCAGGACGTGCCCGGGCAGATGGGCGCCTTCGCCCGGCGCCTCGGTGCCGCCGGCGTCACGGTGCGGCACCTCTACAGCGACCACGACGGCAACCTCGTCCTGCTGGTCGCGGACGACGACCTCCCGGCGTGCCGGGAGGTCGTGCGCGCGTGGGACGCCGACCGCGCCGCGGGCGAGGCCGCGCGCCGCGCGGGCTAGAGCCCCAGCTGTACCGTCACGCCCGGGCGGCCCGTCGGCGGCTCCTTCGACACCTCCGCGTAGGCGGCGGCGAGAAGCGTCGGGTCCGGGCCCTCGAGGCGCGTCGGCTTCGCGACGTCGTCCAGCACGACGAACCGCAGCAGGTTCCCCCGCGTCTTCTTGTCCCGCTGCATCGCCGCGAGGAGCTTGTCCCAGCGGTCCCCGCGGTAGGTCGTGGGCAGGCCCAGCGAGGTGAGGATCGCCCGGTGCCGGTCGACGACGGCGTCGTCGAGCTTGCCGCCCAGGCGGGCGAGCTCGGCGGCGAAGACCATGCCGACCGCGACGGCCGCGCCGTGCCGCCACTGGTAGCGCTCGGTGAGCTCGACGGCGTGGCCCAGGGTGTGGCCGTAGTTGAGGATCTCGCGCAGGCCCTGCTCGGTGAGGTCCTCCCCCACCACGCGGGCCTTGACGCGCACCGACCGCTCGATGAGCTCGGCGAGCACCGCCCAGGTCTCCTCGGTGGCGTCCGCGCCCTTCCACTCGCGCAGCGCGTCGGCGTGCTCCTCGACGAGCTCGAGGATCCGCGGGTCGGCGATGAAGCCGGTCTTGACGACCTCCGCCATGCCCGCCACGAGGTCCCACCTGTCGAGGGACTCGAGGGCCGCCAGGTCGCAGAGCACCCCGGCCGGCGGGTGGAACGCGCCCACGAGGTTCTTGCCCTCGGCGGTGTTGATGCCGGTCTTGCCGCCGACGGCCGCGTCCACCATCGCGAGCAGCGTGGTGGGCACGTGCACGACCTTGATGCCCCGCAGCCAGGTGGCGGCGACGAACCCGGCGAGGTCCGTCGTCGCGCCGCCGCCCACCGAGACGATCGCGTCGGACCGCGTGAAGTCGGCCTGGCCCAGCACCTGCCAGCAGAACGCGGCGACCTGCGCCGTCTTCTGCTCCTCGGCGTCCGGCAGCTCGACGGCGAACGCCTCGTAGCCCTGCGCCACGAGGTCCTCGCGGACCGCGTCGCCGGTGGCCTGCAGGGACGCCGGGTGCATGACGAGCACCCGGCGGACCCCGCCGCCGAGCATCGTCGGCAGCTCGCCGAGCAGGTGTCGCCCGACGACGACGGCGTAGGGCTGGGCGCCCTGCACGGTCACGCGGACCGTCATGACTGGACCTCCTGTGCTGGTGCGCCCTCGGACGGGCGCTGCGGTGCGGGTGCGGGGTGGGGCTCGGGGGCCGGTTCCTGCCCGGCGGCGCCGGTGACGCCCGCGAGCACCTGCGCGGCGACCTCCTGCGGGGGCCGGTCGTCCGAGACGACGTGCACGGTGGCGAGCCGCTCGTACGTCGGGCGCCGCAGCTGCATCAGCTCGACCCACCGCGCGCGGGGGTTGCCGACGAGCAGCGGGCGGGACTGGTTGAAGCCGACGCGGGGCGCGGCGTGCGCGAGCGCGACGTCGAGGAAGACGACCACGCCGCCGCCCGCGGCGTACCCCTCGAGGGCGCTCCGGGTGTGCTCGTCCATGACGGCGCCGCCCCCGAGCGCGAGGACGCCCGGGTGGCAGGCGAGCGCGGTCGTGACGGCCTCGCGCTCCAGGTCGCGGAAGTGCGGCTCGCCGTCGTCGACGAAGATCTCCGCGACGGGCTTGCCCGCGGCCTCCTCGACGTCCGCGTCGGTGTCGCGGAACGCGACCCCCAGGCGCTGCGCGAGCAGCCGGCCGATCGTGGTCTTGCCGCTCCCGGGCGGGCCGATGAGGACCGCGCGAGGCACCCCCGCGCTCATCGCAGCAGCTCGGGGATCGAGGCGAGGTACGCCTCGGCGTTGCGCCGCACCTCGGCGACCGAGTCCCCGCCGAACTTCTCGACGACGGCCTGAGCCAACTCGAGCGCGACCATCGCCTCGGCGACCACGGCCGCGGGCGGGACGGCGCAGACGTCGGAGCGCTGGTGGTGGGCCGTGACGGCCTCCCCCGTGGCGACGTCGACCGTGGCGAGCGCGCGCGGCACCGTCGAGATGGGCTTCATCGCGGCGCGCACCCGCAGGACCTCGCCGTTGGACATGCCGCCCTCGATGCCGCCGGCGCGGTTGGAGCGGCGGTGGATGTGTCCGTCGTCGCCGCGCTCGATCTCGTCGTGGGCGGCGGAGCCGCGGCGGCGCGCGGTGCGGAAGCCGTCCCCGACCTCGACACCCTTGATCGCCTGGATGCCCATGAGCGTCCCCGCGAGCCGCGCGTCGAGGCGGCGGTCGCCCTGCACGTAGCTGCCGAGGCCGGTGGGCACGTCGTAGGCCAGCACCTCGACGACGCCGCCGAGCGTGTCGCCGTCCTTGCGGCACTCGTCGATCTCGGCCACCATCGCCGCGCTCGTCGTGGCGTCGAAGCAGCGCACGGGGTCGGCGTCCAGCGCGGCGACGTCGCCCGGCGCGGGCAGCTCGGCGCCCTCGGGCACCTCGACGGGGCCGATCGCCACGACGTGCGACACGAGGCGCACCCCGACCGCCTGCTCCAGGAACCTCGCCGCGACGACGCCGAGCGCGACGCGGGTCGCGGTCTCGCGGGCGCTGGCGCGCTCCAGCACGGGGCGGGCGTCGTCGAAGCCGTACTTGCGCATCCCGACCAGGTCCGCGTGGCCCGGTCGCGGGCGCGTCAGGGGTCGGTTGCGCGCGATCTCGCGCTCGTCACCCGTGCCCGCGTCCACCATGAGGGCCTCGCGCGCCACCGGGTCGGGCGACATCACGTCGGTCCACTTGGGCCACTCGGTGTTGCCGATCTCGAACGCGAGCGGCCCGCCCTGGCTGATGCCGTGGCGCAGCCCGCCGAGCACGCGGACCTCGTCCTGCTCGAACTTCATGCGGGCGCCGCGGCCGTACCCGAGCCGCCGACGCGCCAGGGCCGCCTGGATGTCCGCGGTGACGAGCTCGACACCCGCCGGCAGACCCTCCAGCACCCCGACGAGTGACGGACCGTGCGACTCCCCCGACGTCATCCAGCGCAGCATGCCTGCGATTCTTCCACGCCCGCGGCAGGGGTCGGTCCGGTGGTCAGGGAGCGGACGCGGGCGCGGACAGCGCCCCCGCGAGGGCGGCGTCCATCGCGCCGACCGGGGCGGTGCGGCCCGTCATGAGGCGCACCTGCTCCGCCGCCTGGTGCAGCAGCATCCGCTCGCCGCCGACCACGGTGCCGCCCGCGGCGGCCCAGGCCGCGGCCAGGGCGGTGGGCCGGGGGTCGTAGACGACGTCGAGCAGCACGCCCGACGGCGCGCCGCCCTGGGCGGAGAGCGCGGCCGCGACCGGGTCGGCCGCGTAGGCCGGCATGGTCGAGACGACGACGTCCGCCTCGCGCAGGGCGCCGAGCGACGCCGTCGCGCCCAGCACCTCGAAGCGCGGGGTCACACCCATCCGGGCGGCCGCCTCCTGCAGCGCCGCCGAGCGGCCGAGCGAGCGCACCAGCACCCGCGGGGACGTGCAGCCGAGCTCGCCGAGTGCCGCCAGCGTGGACGCCGCCGTCGCCCCGCCGCCGAGGACGACGGCGCTCGCGGCACCCGCGCCGGAGCCACGACCCTGGGCCGCGAAGCCCTCGCGGAGCGCCGTGACGAGGCCGTACACGTCGGTGTTGGTGCCGGTGAGCGTCACGCCGCACCGCGCCGGCCCGACCAGCACGGTGTTCACCGCGCCCACGGCGACCGCGAGCGGGTCCACGTGGTCGACCAGGCCGATGATCGCGTGCTTGAGCGGCATCGTGACGCTCAGGCCCGCCCAGCCCAGGTCCAGCCCGCGCACCAGCGCCGGCAGGTCGTCCACCGTCGTGTCGATCGCGGTGTACTCCCAGCCCTCCAGGCCGAGGGCGTCGTAGGCGGCGGTGTGCAGCACGGGCGACAGCGAGTGCGCGACGGGGTGGCCCAGCACCGCCGCACGTCGGGAGACGGCCATGTCAGTAGCCGTTCTCCTTCTCCCACTTGCGCAGCTCGGCCACGTTCTTCTCGTGCTCGAGGTTCGTCTCGGCGAACTTCGTCTCGCCCGTGTCGAGGTTCACGGTCACCCAGAACAGCCAGTCGCCGTCCGCGGGATGACCGACGGCCTCGATCGATGCGGCGCCCGGGTTGGCGATCGGCGTCGGCGGAAGGCCCGTGCGGGCGTAGAGCGAGTACGGGTTGTCGAGGTCGTAGTTGTCGTCGCGGGTCAGCTGGGTCCCCGGCTTCCCGAGCCCGTAGGCCGTGGACGCGTCGATGCCGAGCGCCACGCCCTGGTCCAGACGGTTCTCGATCGCCCGGGCCATCTTCGGGCGGTCCTCGTCGTGCTTCGCCTCGCGCTCGACGAGCGACGCCTTGATGAGGGTGGACTCCCAGTCGGCCTTGTCGACGCCGGCCTGCTCGAGCTCCTTGCTCGTCTGCTTCACCATGCTCGACAGCAGCGTCGTGGCGTCGTCGCCCGGCTGGACGGTGTACGTCTTCGGGAACAGCCAGCCCTCGGCGTTGCCGTCGGCCTGCTTGGGCAGCCCGATCGACTTCGGAGACTTCAGCGCCTTGTCGAGCTCGTCCTCGGTGATCGTGGTGACGGAGGCGACGCGCTTCACGATCTGGTCGACCGTGTACCCCTCGGGGATGGTCACGTTGGTCTGCAGCTTCTCGTTCTTCACCAGCGCGGCGACGGCGTCGGACGCCTTCATCTCGGCCTGCAGCTGGTAGGTGCCCGGCTGGATGCCGGCGGCGGCCGGGTTCTGGCTGAACGCGTCGCTGAAGGCGCCGGCGCTGGCCACGACGCCCGCGTCGAACAGGACGGCGCCCATCTTGCCGCCCGTGGCGCCCTCGGGGATGACGACCTCGACCGGATCGCCGCCCGGACCGGGGTAGTCCTCGTTCTGCGACCCGATGAAGGGGAGGTCGCCCACGAGGGAGTCCATCCGGTCCCAGAGCAGGTAGGCGCCGGCGCCCACGAACGCGAGCACGATCACGAGGATCACCGCGGTGCGCTGGCGACGGCGGCGCTTGCGCTTGGCGGCGGCCCGCCTGCCGGCGGCCGAGCGGCGCCGCGTGGGTGCCGCGGGCGCCTCCTGCAGGGCGGGGTGCTCGAAGAGGTCGGTCACGCCTGGCGCTTCTTTCTGACGGGGCCTGGGAAGGGCACGATGGTCTGCTGTCCGGGCAGGTCAGGCGCCCGGCGTCCGCAGCTCGACGAGCTCCCCGGTACGCCCCCCGGCCGTCCGCTCCGCGTCGAGTGCAGATTGCAGAATGATAACGGCTGCGGCCTGGTCGACGACAGACCGGTGTGTCTTGGTGCGTCGCCCGGCCGAACGCAGCTGCGCGTGCGCCGTCACCGTGGTCATCCGCTCGTCCACCAGCCGCACCTCCACGGGCGCGACGGCGGCGGCGAGCCGGCCCGCGAACTCGCGCGCGTCGGCGGTCGCGGCGCCCTCCGCGCCCGAGAGGTGCCGGGGCAGCCCCACGTACACGACCGCCGCGAACCGGTCCTCGGCCTCCGCGGCGATCCGGGCGACGTCGGCCGTCGTCACGGGCGCGCCGGCGGCGTCGCGCGGCACGTCCAGCACCCGCGGCACGGTCTCGACGGGGGTCGCGACCAGCCCGTCGGGGTCGCTGGCGGCCAGGCCGATCCGGGCCTTGCCGACGTCGACGCCGAGGCGCGCGCCCCGCGGGAGCCCGCGGGGCGCGTCCTGCCCGGGCGAGGCCGGAACGGTCACGCGGTGGCCTGGGCCGCGCGGACGCCCTCGGACACGCCGGCGAGCGCGCCGGACAGGGCCGCCGCGTTGGTGCCGCCGCCCTGGGCCAGGTCCGGCTTGCCGCCGCCCCCGCCGCCAAGCGCCGTGGCCGCGGCCTTGACGAAGTCGCCGGCACGCAGGCCCGCCTCGCGGGCGCCCGCGTTCGTGGCGACGACCACCAGGGGGCGCCCGCCCGCGACGCCGCCCACGGCGACGAGCGCCGGCTCGGCGTCGCCCAGCCGGCCGCGCACGTCGAGGGCGAGCGCGCGCAGGTCGTCCGCCGACGCCACCTCGCCGGCGTCGTGCGCGACCACGCGGACCTCGCCCACGCGCTCCGCCTGCGCGGCCAGCGTGCCGGCGGCGGCGAGCAGGCGGTCCTGGCGCAGCCCGGCCAGCTCCTTCTCCGTCTCCTTGAGCCGGGTCAGGAGCGAGCCGACCCGGTCGGTCAGCTCGTCCGGGCGCGCGCCCAGCAGGCCCGTGAGCTGGCCCACCAGGGCGTGCTCCTTGGCCTGGAAGCCGTACGCTCCGTCGCCGACCAGCGCGTCCACGCGCCGCACGCCGGAGCCGATGGACGCCTCGCCGAGCAGCGCGACGCGGCCCACCTCACCGGTGGCCTTCACGTGCGTGCCGCCGCACAGCTCGCGCGACCAGTCGCCGCCGATGGACACCACGCGCACCGTGTCGCCGTACTTCTCGCCGAACAGCGCCATGGCGCCCAGCTCGCGGGCGCGGTCGATCGGCATCGTCGCGTCGGTGACCTCGAGGTTCTCGGTCAGGCGCGCGTTCACCCGCTCCTCGATCTCGCCGAGGGCGTCCGCCGCCACCGGCGTCGGGGACCGGAAGTCGAAGCGCACGCGGCTCGGGGCGTTCTCCGACCCGGCCTGGGTGCGGTCCGGCCCCACCATCTCGTGCAGCGCCTTGTGGATCATGTGCGTGGCCGAGTGGGCGCGGCTGATCGCGACCCGGCGCGACACGTCGATCGTCGCGAGGCCCGGGTCGCCGAGCGCGACCGTGCCCTCGACCAGGCGGCCACGGTGCACCGACAGGCCCTTGACGGGGCGCTGCACGTCGTCGACCTCGATGGTCGCGCCGCCGTCGAGCACGATCGTGCCCTGGTCGGCGAGCTGGCCACCGGCCTCGGCGTAGAACGGCGTGCGGTCGAGGACGACCTCGACGTCGGCGGGGGCGGACGCGGCGGGCGCGGGCACGCCGCCCACCAGCAGGCCGGCGACGGTCACCGACGCCTCGGTGTCCGTGTAACCGAGGAACTCGACCGGCGCGACGAGCTCCTTGTTCAGGGTCTCGTACGAGCGCAGGTCCGCGTGCCCCGTCTTCTTGGCGAGCGCGTCCGCGCGGGCGCGCTGCTTCTGCTCCGCCATGAGGTCGCGGAACGCCTTCTCGTCGACCTGGACGCCCTGCTCGGCCGCCATCTCGAGCGTGAGGTCGATCGGGAAGCCGTACGTGTCATGCAGCTGGAACGCCTCGGCGCCGCCGAGCACCGGGGTGGTGCCGTCGGCGGACCGCTTCGCGCGGCCCACGGCCGTGTCGAGGATGGTCGTGCCCTGCGCCAGGGTGCGGCGGAAGGCGTCCTCCTCGGCGTACGCGACGTCGCTGATGCGGCCGAACTCCGCCTCCAGCTCCGGGTAGGAGGCCTTCATGGCGTCCTTCGACACCGGCAGCAGCGAGGGCAGCGCGACCTCGTCGACCCCGAGCAGTCGCACCGCACGCACGGCGCGGCGGATGAGGCGGCGCAGCACGTAGCCGCGGCCCTCGTTCGAGGGCCGCACGCCGTCGCCGATCACCATGAGGGACGACCGCACGTGGTCCGCGATCACCCGCATCCGCACGTCGTCCTCGGCGTCGGCGCCGTACCGCTTGCCGGTCAGCTCCTCCACGCGGGTGATGACGGGGAACACCTCGTCGATCTCGTAGAGGTTCTCCTTGCCCTGCAGCAGGTACGCGATGCGCTCGAGACCCGCACCCGTGTCGATGCTCTTGTGGTCGAGCTCGCCCAGCAGCGGGTAGTTCTTGCCCTGGCCCTCGCCGCGCACGAACTCGTCGAAGACGAGGTTCCAGATCTCCAGGTAGCGGTCGCCGCCCGGGTCCACCGTGCCGCCCACGGCGTCGGGGCCGTACGCCGGGCCGCGGTCGTAGTGCCACTCCGCGCACGGGCCGGCGGGGCCGGGCTGGCCCGTGTCCCAGAAGTTCTCCTCGCGCGGCAGGCGCACCACGTGCTTCGGGTCCAGCCCGACGCCCTTCGTCAGCGCGTCGTAGGCCTCGGTGTCCTGCTCCCAGATCGTGACCCACAGGCGGTCGCCGTCGAGCCCGTAGCCGCCCTTGCCCTGCTCGGACGTGAGCAGCTCCCACGCGAAGTCGATGGCCTCGCGCTTGAAGTAGTCGCCGAACGAGAAGTTGCCGTTCATCTGGAAGAACGTGCCGTGCCGCGTGGTACGGCCCACGTTCTCGATGTCGTTGGTGCGGATGCACTTCTGCACGCTCGCCACGCGCGGCCACGGCGCCGGCTCCGTGCCGAGGATGTACGGGATGAACGGCACCATGCCGGCGATCGTGAACAGGATCGACGGGTCCGGCGAGACCAGGGGGGCGCTCGGCACGATGGCGTGCCCCTGGGACTCGAAGTAGTCGAGCCAACGCTTGCGGATCTCGGCGGTGCGCATGGTGTCCTTCGAAGGTGTGTCGAGCCGATGACGGCTGGTGACGGTCGTGGTGGCGGGTGCCGTGCCCACCCTCGCGGGCGGGCCGTCCCCTATTGTCCCGCGCGACGCCGGATGGTCGGAACGGGATTTTCCCGGACGGGGGCGGAGCGGCCCGCCCGGGTCAGAACGAGTAGCCGAGGTCGGCCTCGTCGGCGGCGACCTCGGCGTCCGGGTCCGCGGCCGCGTGCCGGGCGTGCCCCGGCGCGCCGCGGCGCAGGTCCGCGGCGCTCAGGCCGCTGGCGCGCACGTCGTCCGGGTCGGGCTGGCCCTCGGCGAGCAGCGCGGCCGTGAGCTCGGCCTCGCGGGCGGTGCGCGCCTGCGTGAACTCGCGACGGAACGTCGCGACGAACGTCTCCGCGCGCTGCCCGGCGTCCTGCGCGGCCCGCTCGGCCCGGTCGACGACGGCCTCCGGCGTGTACCGCAGGACGAGCTTGCGGCCCTGGCGGACGACGACGACCGTCACGACGACGCCGACGCCGACCCAGAACAGCCGGCGCATCAGCGGTCGGCCTTCGCCGAACGGCTCGCGCGGGACGCGCCCGCGAACGCCTGCCGCACGCCGTAGGAGAACGCCGCGACCTTCACCAGCGGGCGGCCG
Organism: Isoptericola sp. NPDC057559; assembly: GCF_042801555.1. Classification (NCBI taxonomy): domain Bacteria; kingdom Bacillati; phylum Actinomycetota; class Actinomycetes; order Micrococcales; family Promicromonosporaceae; genus Isoptericola; species Isoptericola sp. NPDC057559. Next base: position 3,757 of record NZ_JBHVFQ010000027.1, on the reverse strand, counting down.
AGCGTGGAGGCGTACAGGCCGGCCAGCGCCGACACGTTCTCGCTCACCTGCGCGGCCGACGTGGTGATCGTGTCCACCTTGACCAGCTGGTCGTTGGTCGAGGCCACCGTGGTGGCCGCCTCGTCGAGGATCGGCACGGAGTGCTCCGTGACCTCGCGGATGGAGCGCGTCGCCTCGTCGAGCACGCGCCCCAGCTTCACCAGCGGGATCGCGAGCAGCCCCACGAGCAGCACGAACGCGACGGCCGCGATGAGCCCGGCCACGTCACCCATCGACATCAGATCTCTCCTCGCACAGGCGTCAGACGGTCGGTCGTCACCCTATCCCGGGCGACCACCCGAAACGGCGGACGCCCCGCCCCCGCGACGGCGGGAGACGGGGCGTCCAGCGCTTGCAGCACTCTCGGCTGCGGTGCGCGGTCAGCGCACGCGGAAGATCAGCGCGCGTAGAACTCGACCACGAGCTGCACCTCGCAGGTCACGGGGACCTCGGCGCGCTTCGGCTTGCGGGTCAGCGTGGCCGAGAGCTTCTCGAGGTTGACCTCGAGGTAGCCCGGCACGGCCGGCAGCACGTCGCGGTGGGCGCCGGCAGCGGCGACCTGGAACGGCGTGGTGGCCTGCGACTTCGGCTTGACCTGGATGGTCTGGCCCGGCTTCACGCGGAACGACGGACGGTCGACGATCTTGCCGTCCACCAGGATGTGACGGTGCGTCACGGCCTGGCGGGCCTGCAGGATGGTGCGCCCGAAGCCGGCGCGCAGCACGAGGGCGTCGAGACGCGTCTCGAGGTCCTCGACCATGACCTCACCGGTCAGGCCCGGGTGCTTGCGGGCGGTCTCGTAGACCTTGACGAGCTGCTTCTCGCGCAGCGCGTACTGGGCGCGCAGACGCTGCTTCTCGCGGAGACGGACCGCGTAGTCCGACTCGGTGCGGCGACGAGCGCGGCCGTGCTCACCCGGGGGGTAAGGGCGCTTCTCGAAGTGGCGGACGGCCTTCGGCGTCAGGGCGAGGCCGAGCTTGCGGCTCAGGCGGACCTGGCGGCGCGACTTGGTGACAGCGGTCACTGGTTGCTTCCTGTCCTTCGGTGATGGATGAGGTCACACCCGTGCATCCCCCGCGGGGGAAGGTCGGGTGCGGGACCAGCCGATGGAACTCCCTGCGCGCGATGGCGGGGTGCTCACGGGGCCGAGGTCCCAGGCGGTCGCCGGAATCGGCAACCGCAGTATCTTATCGCATCCTCCGGGCCCGGGCCGCCGACCGGTCAGGCGTCGTCGAGGATCTGCCGGATCCGCGTCAGCCGGTCGGTGACCTGCTTCTCGAAGCCGCGGTCGCTCGGCGCGTAGTAGCGCCGCCCCGCGAGCTCGTCCGGCAGGTACTGCTGCGCCGCGATGGCGTGCGGCGCGTCGTGCGCGTAGCGGTAGCCCTTGCCGTGCCCGAGCCCGTCGGCACCGGCGTAGTGCGCGTCGCGAAGGTGCGGGGGCACCACACCCGCCTTGCCCGCCCGCACGTCCGCGAGCGCCGCGTCGACGCCGAGGTAGGCGGCGTTCGACTTGGGCGCGGTCGCGAGGTGCACGACGGCCTCCGCGAGGACGATGCGCCCCTCGGGCATCCCGATGAGCTGCACGGCCTGCGCCGCGGCCACGGCGGTCTGCAGGGCGGACGGGTCGGCCATGCCGACGTCCTCCGCCGCGGAGATCACCAGGCGACGGGCGATGAACCGCGGGTCCTCCCCCGCGGCGACCATGCGGGCCAGGTAGTGCAGGGAGGCGTCGACGTCGGAGCCGCGGATTGACTTGATGAACGCGGACACGACGTCGTAGTGCTGGTCCCCGTCGCGGTCGTAGCGCACGGCGGCGACGTCGACGGCGCGCTCGACGGTGTCCAGGTCGACGGGGACGGCGGCGTCCGCCGCGCGGCCGGGGTCGGCGTCGGCGAGCGCGGCGCCGGCGGCCGCCTCGAGGATGGTGAGCGCCTTGCGCGCGTCGCCGCCCGCCATCCGCACGAGCTGGTCCTCGGCGTCGGCGGCGAGCTCGACGGAGGCGCCGAGGCCGCGCTCGTCCGCGACGGCACGGCGCACGAGCGCGCGCACGTCGTCCGCGGTCAGGGGCTTGAGGGTGAGCAGCAGGGAGCGGCTCAGCAGCGGGGAGTTCACCGAGAACGACGGGTTCTCCGTGGTGGCGGCCACGAGCGTGACCCAGCGGTTCTCGACGCTGGGCAGCAGCGCGTCCTGCTGGGTCTTGGAGAAGCGGTGCACCTCGTCGATGAAGAGGACGGTCTCCTCCCCGCCGGTGGCGAGGCGACGCCGCGCGTCCTCGACGACCTGGCGCACCTCCTTGACCCCGGCGGTGACGGCGGAGAGCTCGACGAAGCGGCGCCCGGACGACGTCGCGACCAGGTACGCCAGGGTCGTCTTGCCCACGCCCGGGGGGCCCCAGAGGATCACCGACCCGGGCGCGGCGCGCCGGGCCGACTCGTCGTCGGGCTCCACGAGCCGGCGCAGCGGCGAGCCCGCCACCAGGAGGTGGCCCTGCCCGGCGACCTCGTCGAGGGTGGCGGGCCGCATGCGCACGGCCAGGGGGGCGCTCGGTCCGGTGCGCCCGGTCGCCGGCGTGCCGCGGGTGCCGGTGAGCGCGGCGTCGAACAGGTCCATGCCCCCAGCCTACGGAGCGTCACCCACGCTCCCGTCCCTAGGGTGGAGGCATGGCGGTCGACGGCGAGGTCGGGGCGGACGCGGACGTGGTCGTCGTCGGGGCGGGGCCGACCGGCCTCCTCCTGGCGGGCGACCTGGCCGTGGCGGGCGCGCGGGTGACCGTGCTCGAGAAGCGCCCGGCGGGCCTGAGCAACCTCACGCGCGCGTTCGCGGTGCACGCGCGCAGCCTCGAGGCCCTCGACGCGCGCGGCCTGGCCGACGAGCTCGTCACCACCGGCCGGGAGGTGCGCGCGCTGCGCGTCTTCGGGCGGGTGGAGGTCCGCCTCGACACCCTCCCGGGCCGGTTCCCGTTCGTGCTCGTCACCCCGCAGTACGAGGTCGAGCGCCTGCTGCGCCGGCGCGCGGAGGCCGCGGGCGCCCGCTTCCGGCACGACGTGGAGGTCACCGGCCTCGCCCAGGACGACGACGCGGTCACCCTCACGACGACGGGCCCGGACGGCGCGGCGACGGTGCGCGCGCCGTGGGTGGCCGGCACGGACGGGGTGCGCTCGACGGTGCGCCGGGCCGCGGGCGTCGCGTTCCCCGGCGAGACGGTGATCCGCGCGATGGTGCTGGCCGACGTCCGCGTGGCCCGTCCGCCGCAGGACGTCCTCACCGTCGCCTCCGCGGGCGGCTCGCTGGGCTTCCTCGCGCCCTTCGGCGGCGGCTGGTACCGGTTCATCGGCTGGGACGAGGAGATCGACCCGGGCGACACCGACCGTGCGGTCGACCTGGACGAGGTCCGCGCCGTCGCGCGGGCGACCCTCGGGGACGACCTCGGGATGCACGAGCTGCGCTTCGCGACCCGGTTCGCGGCGGACGAGCGCCAGGCCACCCGGTACCGCGCCGACCGCGTCCTGCTGGCGGGCGACGCCGCCCACTGCCACAGCCCGGCAGGCGGCCTCGGCATGAACACGGGCCTGCAGGACGCCGCGAACCTGTCGTGGCGCCTCGCGGCCGTCGTGCGCGGCTCCGACGCGGACGTGCTCGACGGCTACGCCGACGAGCGGTACCCGGTCGGGACGCAGGTGCTGCGCACCAGCGGCGCCCTGCTGCGCCGGGCCACGCG
>NZ_JBHVFQ010000026.1:0-57090 GCF_042801555.1 Isoptericola sp. NPDC057559 | reverse complement strand
GCGCGCTGATCGGGCGGTCCGCGACGCGCACGCGCAGGCGGCCCAGGGCGTAGACGGCGAGCACGGCCGCCGCGAGCAGCACGACGACGACGGGCCCCCCTCGGCCGCCGCCCGCCACGAGCACCTGCCCGACCGCGAGCAGCACCAGGCCGACGACCAGCACGTCGAGGCCGCCCTGCAGCACCCGCGTCGTGGCGAGCACCGGGTGCGCGGCCGCCTGCCGTTCTGCCGCGGCCCCGTCGGCCGGGGTCCGGGCAGGACGACGGGCCGCGGGAGACGCGGCGTCGCCGGGCGCGGGGGCGGGACGTGCGGGCATGGCTTCACCGTAGCCACGCGCGGGCGCGCCGCATCGGCCGAAAGGTGGAGCCGGGCCTCCGCCTCGCGGCCGCCGCGGACCGGCCGCGGGCCGGATCCGCCCGGCGCCCTCCGGCGGGAGTCTCGAGGGGTACCCGCCGAAGTCCCCGTCGTAGCACCCGGAGGTCCCTGTGTTCGTCGCCCTGCGCGACCTGCGCCACGCCCGTGGCCGGTTCGCCCTCGTGTCCGTCGTCGTCGTCCTCGTCACGTTCCTCGTGACGTTCCTCGCGTCCCTCACCGCGGGGCTCGCGCGGGAGTCGACCTCCGCGATCACCGACCTCCCCGTCGACCACGTCGCCCTGTCCGTGCCGGACGGTGCCGCGGTCGACTTCACGGCCTCCCAGGTGGACGGGTCCGACGTCGCCGCGTGGGCCGACCAGGACGGGGTCTCCGACGCGGAGCCGCTCGGCATCGCGACCACGCGCGCGACGCTCGACGGCGCCACGGGCGGCACGTCGGTCACCGTGCTCGGCGTGCAGCCCGGGTCCGGCCTGGTGCCGGACGCCGCCGACGTCGCCGACGGCGAGGTCGTGCTCTCCGCGGGCGCCGCCGACGACCTCGGCGCGCAGGCCGGTGACACCCTCGTCGTCGCGGGCCAGGACCTGAAGGTCGCGCAGGTGGTGACCGACGACGCCTCCTACGCCCACACCCCCGTGGTCTGGACGACCCTCGACGACTGGCAGGCGGTGGGCGCGCCCGCCGGCCGCGGTGCCGACGCCGCCGGTGGTGACGTCGCGACCGCCGTCGCGCTGAGCGACGACCTGGACGGCGACGCGCTCGCCGCCGCGGCGGACGCCACGGGCACCACCGTGCTCACCCCGCGCGACGCGCGGTCCGCCGTCGGCTCGTTCGCGGCGGAGAACGGCTCGCTCACCACCATGCAGGCGTTCCTCCTGGCGATCTCGGCGCTGGTCGTCGGCGCGTTCTTCACCGTGTGGACCGTGGGGCGCAGCGGCGACGTCGCCGTCCTCAAGGCCCTGGGCGCCTCCACCCGCTACCTGCTGCGCGACGCGATCGGGCAGGCCGTCGTCGTGCTCCTCGGCGGCGTGACCCTCGGCGCGCTCCTCGCCGCGGGGGCGGCCGCCCTGCTCCCCGCCGCCGTGCCGGTGGTGGTCTCGGTCGCCACGACCGTGCTGCCCGCGGCCCTGCTGGTGGTGCTGGGCGTCGCCGGCGCCGGCCTCGCCGTCGCGCGGATCACCCGCGTCGACCCGCACGCCGCGCTCGCCGCCCGCTGACCCGCCCTCGTCCCGACCAGCCCTCGCCCCGACCAGCCCTCGCCCCGAACTGCCTGGAGATCCCCATGGACCTGCACCTCGACCGCATCACCCTCGTCTACCCCGACGGCGCCTCGACGCTCACCGCCGTCGACGACGTCTCCCTCACCGTGCCCGCGGGCACGACGACCGCGCTCGTCGGCCCGTCCGGCTCGGGCAAGTCGAGCCTGCTCGCCGTGGCGGGCGGGCTCACCCGCCCGACCTCGGGCACCGTGACCATCGGCACCGGCCCGGACGCGCCGGTCCTCTCCCCCACGACGAGCGTCGCCGAGGCCACCCGCGTGCGCCGCGACCACGTCGGGATCGTCTTCCAGCAGCCGCAGCTGCTCGCCTCGCTGACCGCCGTCGAGCAGATCGAGCTGCTCGCGCACCTGCGCGGGCGGCGGCCCTCCAGCCTGCGCGAACGCGCCCTCGAGCTCCTCGACGCGGTCGGCCTCGCCGACCAGGCGCACCGGCGACCCGCCGCGCTGTCGGGCGGCCAGCGCCAGCGCGTGGCCATCGCGCGCGCCCTCGCGACCCGGCCCGACGTGCTCCTCGTGGACGAGCCCACCTCCGCCCTGGACCACGGCCGCGGGCTGGCCGTCGTCGAGCTGGTCACCTCCCTCGCCCGCGAGTGCGGCGCCGCCACCGTGCTGGTCACGCACGACGAGTCGACGCTCGGCCCCGTGGACGCCGTCGTGCGCCTCGTCGACGGCCGCCTGGTGGCCGACGGCGCGGCGGACGCGCCCCTCGCCGCGGGGGCGCCGGTGGCAGGATGAGGCGGTGCCACACCCCGCCGGTCCCCCGTCCGACCCTGCCCGCGAACCAGCCCGCGAGCCCGCCCCCCTGACCCACCGCACCGTGCGCGACGCGGCGGCCGGGATCGCCGTGCTCGGCGTGGCCAACTTCGTCGCCATCACCACCGAGGTGCTGCCGGTGGGGCTGCTGCCGCAGGTCGCGCGGGGCGTCGGGGTGAGCGAGTCCACCGCGGGGCTGCTGGTCACCGTGTACGCGTTCGTGGTCGCCGCGTGCGCCGTGCCGCTGACGGTCGCCACCCGCTCGCTCGCCCGCAAGCCGCTGCTGCTCGGCACCCTCGTCACCTACGCGGCGAGCAACGTGCTGGTCGCCGTGGCGCCGTCCTACGCGGTCGTGGCCGGGGCGCGGGTGCTCGGCGGCCTCGGGCACGCGATCTTCTTCTCCGTGTCGATCGCGTACGCCGCGCGGCTCGTCAGCCCCCTGTACACGGGCCGGGCGCTCACCCTCGTCACCGCCGGGGGCACCCTCGGTTTCGTGCTGGGCGTGCCGCTGTCCACCTCGCTGGGCGCCGCCGTGGGCTGGCGCTGGTCGTTCGGGGTCCTCGCCGCCGTCTGCGCGGTCACGGCGCTGCTCGTCGCGCGGCTCCTGCCGTCCGTCGCGGTCGAGCCGGCCGCGCCGCGCGACGCCGAGGCCGCCCGCCGCGGGCGCGCCCGGCTGGGGCTCGTCGTCGGCACCAACACCGTGCTGTTCGGCGGCCAGTACACGGTCTACACCTACATCTCGGTGATCCTGCTGGCCGCCGGCCTGTCGGAGCCCGCCGTCGGCCCCGCGCTGCTCGTGTTCGGGGCGCTCGGCCTCGTCGGCCTGTGGGGCGCCGCCCGCTACCTCGACCGCAGCCCTCGCGCCCTGACGATCGTCGCGATGGCCACGATCGCCGTCGCGCTCGTCGGCGTGGCGCTCGCGCTCCCCGGCGCCGTGGGCGTGCTCGTCGCCGCGGGCGTCTGGCTCGCCGCGTTCGGCGCGATCCCTGCGACCTTCCAGGCGGCCGCTCTGCGGACCCAGGGGGCGACGCCCGACGTCGCGGGCGCCTTCGTCAACGCGACCTCCAACTTCGGGATCGGCCTCGGCGCGGCCGTGGGCGCCGCGATCGTCGCCGGGCCCGGCCCCCGCACCCTCGCGTTGGCCGGCGCCGCCATCGTCGCCGTCGCGCTCGTCGCGGTGCTCGTGGCGCGCCAGGCCTTCCCCCGGCAGGCCTCGTAGCCCGACCCCGGCAGGCACCGCGCCCGACCCGTAGCCGGACCGTCACGACGCCGTGACGCGCCCGTAGCACCGCGGTGCCACCGTGCTCGCATGGATCACGCCGGCGCTGCGCGAAGGGGCCTCCGGGTACCGATCGTCACGGACTACTTCGCGGCGCCCACCGACGCGGTCGCCGCGACGGTGGTGCACCAGGAGGTGGGCCCGTCGGTCGTGGCGCGCGGGTCGGGGCGGCCCCTCTTCGACACGGTGCGCCTCCCGGCCGTGGAGCCGTTCGTCATGCTCGGCCGGATCGCCGCGGCCCTGTGCGGGCAGCCCTACGCGGAGGTCACGGCCCACCCGCGCCACGGCGCCGTCGTCGACGGCGCGGACGAGGGCCCGTGGGTGGTGACCGTCTCGGACGAGCTCGCGCGGGCGCTCGCGGCGGCGACGCCGGAGCGCCTCGCGGCCGTCGCGCGCTCCGGCGCGGCCCTTCCCGTGCCGGTCCCGCCGGACCGGCTGGCCCCCGCGCTCGTGGCGCTCGGCGAGCTGGCCGACCGCGCGGGACGGGTCCGGCACGCCCTCTACTGCTGGACGCGGCTGGCGGGGCCCGACGCCCCCGCCGGACCGCTCGACGAGCCGGTCGCGGTGGAGGCGGCTCCGATCAGGAGCCCGAGGACGGCGTGAACAGGGACGACGCCTTGCGCAGCGTCGCCCGCGCACGCCGACGGTCGCCCGCCGCGTCGTAGGCGAACGCCAGGTGGTACCAGGCCTTCCAGCTCTGCGGGTCCTGCTCGACGACGGCGCGCCGCTCGTCGAAGGCCGCGTCGGCCGCGGCCCGGTCGATCCGGCCCCCTGGCGAGCGCGGCAGGTCGTCCACCGGCAGCTCGCCGGCGGCGGCCAGGACGTCCGCCATCCGCTGCACGCGCGTCGCGAGCCGGTACTCCTTCGCGATGAGCAGGATGACCAGCAGCGGGATCACGAGCACCGCGATCCCGATGGCGATCAGCACGGGCTCGCCCGTGCGGACCATCGCGACGCCGCGCCCGGCGATCGCCCAGACGTACAGCGCGAGCAGCGCGGTGACGACGAGCGCCCCCGCGAGCCCGCGCGGCGGCCGCCGGCGCGGCGCGTCGCTCACGACAGGTCCAGCACGTTCTCGAGGCCCACCGTCAGCCCCGGCCGGGACACGACCTCGCGCACCCCGAGCAGCACGCCGGGCATGAACGACGCCCGGTCGAACGAGTCCTGCCGGATCACCAGCTGCTCGCCGACGTTGCCGAAGAGGATCTCCTCGTGCGCCACGAGGCCCCGCAGCCGCACGGCGTGCACGCGCACCCCGTCGACGTCGGCGCCGCGCGCCTCGAGGCCCGTCTCGGTCGCGTCGGGCATCGCCGCGAGGCCGGCCTCGGCCCGGGCGCGCGCGATCGCGGCCGCGGTGTGCCGCGCGGTGCCGGACGGGGCGTCCACCTTGTCGGGGTGGTGCAGCTCGACGACCTCGGCCGACTCGAAGTACCGGGCGGCCTGGGCCGCGAAGGTCATCGCCAGCACGGCGGACAGCCCGAAGTTCGGCGCGATGAGCACGCCCAGCCCGGCCTGGCCGGCGCCGGCGCGCTCGGCGTTCACGCTCGCCAGGTGGTCGGACACCCGGCCGCGGGAGGCGTCGTCCCAGCCCGTGGTGCCGACGACGGCGTGCGCGCCCGCGTCCAGCACGGCGTGCACGTTGGCCTCGGTCGCCGCGGGGACCGTGAAGTCCACGACGACGTCCGCGCCCGCCAGCGCTGCCGCGTCGACCGTGTCCGCGGCGTCGAGCCGGGCGACGAGCTCGAGGCCCGGGGCCTCCTCGACGGCGCGGCAGACGGTGGCGCCCATGCGCCCCGCCGCGCCGAGCACGGCCACCAAGAGGGTCTTGCTCATGCGATCAGGTCTCCGATCTCGTTCTTCGGGTCGGGGGCCGGCCCGCCGGGCCGGCCGCCGCGCGGCGCTCAGTCGCCGAAGGGGCCCACGCGGACCACCGAGCGGGGCCGCGACGCCAGGTCGGCCGCGAGGGCGCGCACGTCCTCGGCCGTCACGGCGCGCACGCGCTCGAGCGACTCCTCGAGGCTGAGCAGCTCGCCGTACACCAGCTCGGCCTTGCCCAGGCGGCTCATGCGCGACCCCGAGTCCTCGAGGCCGAGGACGAGGCCGCCGGAGAGCTGGCCGACGCTGCGCCGCAGCTCCGCGTCGGTGATGGGCTCGGACGCCATGCGCTCGAGCTCCTCGACCAGCAGCTCGGTCACCTGGTCGACCTTGGCGGGCGAGCAGCCCGCGTACAGGCCGAACGTGCCGAGGCCGCCGTGCCCGGAGGCGAAGGAGTAGGTCGTGTAGGCCAGCCCGCGGCGCTCGCGCACCTCCTGGAACAGGCGCGACGACATGCCGCCGCCCAGGACGGCGTTGAGCACCGAGAGGGTGAAGCGACGGTCGTCGGTGGCGGCGAGGCCGGTGGACCCGACGATGACGTTCGCCTGCTCCACCTGGCGCCGCACGGTCAGCTCCACGCCCTCGTCCGGGACGCCGACGCGGTCGGCGACGGTGGCCCGGCGGTCGCGCGGCGCGGCCCCGGCCGCGAGGTCCCAGCCGCCGGTGTCGAGCGAGTCGGCGACCTGCGCCACCAGCGCGTCGTGGTCCACGCCGCCCGCGGCCGAGACCACGAGCGTCTCGGGCCGGTAGTGCCAGCGGTAGTGCTCCCAGACGGCGTCGCGCGGGACGGCGCGGATCGTGTCCGGGGTGCCGCCGATCGGGCGTCCGAGCGGGTGCGTGCCGAGCACGGCGGCCGAGAACTCCTCGTGCACGACGTCGCCCGGGTCGTCGTCGTTCATCGCGAGCTCTTCGAGGATCACCCCGCGCTCGGTCTCGAGCTCGCCCTCGTCGAGCCGGGCCGACGTGACCATGTCGGCGATGACGTCGACGGCCATCGGGAGGTCGGCGTCGAGCACCCGCGCGTAGTAGCACGTGTGCTCCTTGCCGGTGGCGGCGTTGGCCTCGCCGCCGACGGCGTCGAACGCCTCGGCGATGTCCATCGCCGACCGGCGGGGCGTGCCCTTGAACAGCAGGTGCTCGAGGAAGTGGGTGGAGCCGAAGTGACCGTCGGTCTCGTCGCGCGAGCCCACGCCGACCCAGGCGCCCACCGTCGCCGAGCGGAGGCCCGGCATCGTCTCGGTGAGCACACGAACACCGCCGGGCAGGACGGTGCGACGGATGGTCGCACCGTCCTGCCCGGCGGTCAGGTCGGCACCGGGCTCGCCCGCGGGGACGAGCGGGAGGTGCCAGGTCATCAGAGCGTCAGGCCTCCGCGGGGGCGTCGGACCCGGCGGCCTCGTCGGACTTCTCGTCCTCGGTGACCGCGACGAGCGAGAGCTTGCCGCGCGGGTCGATCTCACCGATCTCGACCTGGACCTTCTGGCCCACGGACAGCACGTCGTCGACGTTCTCGACACGCTTGCCGCCCACGAGCTTGCGGATCTGGCTGATGTGCAGCAGACCGTCCTTGCCCGGCGAGAGCGAGATGAACGCGCCGAACGACGTCGTCTTGACGACGGTGCCGACGAAGCGCTCGCCCACCTCGGGGACGTGCGGGTTGGCGATCGCGTTGATCGCCGCGCGGGCGGCCTCGGCCGAGGGGCCGTCGGTGGCGCCGATGTAGACGGTGCCGTCGTCCTCGATGGAGATGTCCGCGCCCGTCTCCTCCTGGATCTGGTTGATCATCTTGCCCTTGGGCCCGATGACCTCGCCGATCTTGTCGACCGGCACCTTCACGGAGATGACGCGCGGCGCGTTCGGGGACATCTCGTCCGGGACGTCGATCGCCTCGGCGAGCACCTCGAGGATGGTCAGGCGCGCGTCGCGGGCCTGGGTCAGCGCGCCGGCCAGGACCGACGCGGGGATGCCGTCGAGCTTGGTGTCGAGCTGGATGGCCGTGACGAACTCGCTGGTGCCGGCGACCTTGAAGTCCATGTCGCCGAACGCGTCCTCGGCGCCCAGGATGTCGGTCAGGGCGGCGTAGCGGGTCTCACCGTCGACGGTGTCGGAGATGAGGCCCATCGCGATGCCGGCGACCGGAGCCTTCAGCGGGACGCCCGCGTTGAGCAGCGACAGCGTCGAGGCGCAGACGGAGCCCATCGAGGTGGAGCCGTTCGAGCCCAGCGCCTCGGAGACCTGGCGGATCGCGTAGGGGAAGTCCTCGCGCGACGGCAGCACGGGCACGAGGGCCCGCTCGGCCAGCGCGCCGTGACCGATCTCGCGGCGCTTCGGGCTGCCGACGCGGCCCGTCTCGCCCGTGGAGAACGGCGGGAAGTTGTAGTTGTGCATGTAGCGCTTGCGCGTGACCGGCCCGAGCGAGTCGATCTGCTGCTCCATGCGCAGCATGTTCAGCGTGGTGACGCCCAGGATCTGGGTCTCGCCGCGCTCGAACAGCGCGGAGCCGTGCACGCGCGGGATGACCTCGACCTCGGCCGACAGGGTGCGGATGTCCGCGAGCCCACGACCGTCGATGCGCACGCCCTCGGTGAGCACGCGCTGGCGGATGAGCTTCTTCTGCAGCGCGCGGTACGCGGCCGACAGCTCCTTCTCGCGACCCTCGAAGCGCTCGGAGAGGGCGCTGAGCAGGCCCTCCTTGAGCTCGTCGAGGCGGTTCTCGCGGTCCTGCTTGTCCGCGATCGCGAGCGCGTCGCGCAGCGCCGGGGAGACCTCGGCCTCGACGGCGGCGAACGCGTCGTCCTGGTAGTCGAGGAAGACCGGGTAGTCCTTGACCTCCTTGGCCGCCTGGGCGGCGAGCGAGGCCTGGGCCTCGCACAGGGCCTTGAGGAACGGCTTGGACGCCTCGATGCCCTGGGCGACGACCTCCTCGGTCGGCGCGGCGACGCCCTCGTTCTTGATGAGCTTCCAGGCGTCGTCGGTCGCCTCGGCCTCGATCATCGCGATCGCGACGTCGTCGCCGACGACGCGGCCGGCCACGACCATGTTGAACACGGCGCGCTCGAGGTCCGAGTACTTCGGGAACGCGACCCACTGGCCGTCGATCAGCGCGACGCGCACGCCGGCGACCGGGCCGGAGAACGGCAGGCCGGAGATCTGCGTGGACGCCGACGCGGCGTTGATCGCCAGCACGTCGTAGGCGTCGTCCGGGTGGATGGCCAGGACGTCGATGACGACCTGGACCTCGTTGCGCAGGCCCTTGACGAACAGCGGGCGCAGCGGGCGGTCGATGAGGCGGCAGGCGAGGATCGCCTCCGTCGAGGGGCGGCCCTCGCGACGGAAGAACGAGCCGGGGATCTTGCCGGCGGCGTACTGCCGCTCCTCGACGTCCACCGTGAGCGGGAAGAAGTCGAACTGGTCCTTGGGGTGCTTGCCGGCCGTCGTGGCCGACAGCAGCATCGTCTCGCCGTCCAGGTACGCGGCGACGGAGCCGGCGGCCTGGCGGGCGAGGCGGCCCGTCTCGAAGCGGACGGTGCGGGTGCCGAAGCGGCCGTTGTCGATGACGGCCTCGGCGAACTGGATCTCGGGACCCTCCACGGGTGCCCTCCTTGATCTCGAGGGCGCCGCCACGGCTCGGCGGTCTTCGATCGAGGCCCACGGAGCCGGACCCGGCCCCGGGGGCCGGACGGTTCGGGGGGCCACTACCGAGGACCGGACGAGAATCCGGCGGCGCGGTGGTGGCGTGACGGGCGATCGCCCGTCATCGTGCGGTCTGTGTGTTCCGGCGCAACCGTCACGGTCGCGCCGTCTGGGACATCACACCAGACCAGCCCGGCCCCTGCGAGAGGTGACCGGGCTGGCGGGCGGTGTCAGCGGCGCAGGCCGAGGCGCTGGATCAGCGCGCGGTAGCGCTCGATGTCGACCTTCTGCAGGTAGCCCTGCAGGCGGCGGCGCTGGCCGACGAGGAGGAGCAGGCCACGACGCGAGTGGTGGTCGTGCTTGTGCTCCTTGAGGTGCTCGTTCAGGTCGTTGATGCGCTGGGTGAGCAGCGCGATCTGCACCTCGGGCGAGCCGGTGTCGCCCTCGTGAGTGGCGTACTCGGTGATGATGGACTGCTTGGTGGCAGCGTCGAGCGGCATGGCTCTCCTTCGGTGTCGTTGCGCGGTGCTCCGGGACTCGTTCACCGGGGCGCTCTGGATCCGCGGCCGTTCATACGGCCCCACCATGCTACCAGCGCGCCGCCCCCCGGGGGCCGGCGGGCGGCGCGACGTGGGCCACGACACATCGGGCGGCGGTCAGTCGCCGTCGTGCCCCGCCGGGCGCCCGTCGACCTGGCGGAACGTCGTGCCGCCGTCGAGGGCGAGGACGCCCGCGAACCGGAGCAGGTCGGGCAGCGTCGTGATCATCTTCCCGCCGTCGATCCGCACCCCCTGCGCCGGGGTCCAGCCCGCGCTGAGGAACGAGTCGCCGTCGGCCTTCAGCAGGTAGACGAAGGTCTCGCACAGGATGCGGCTGCCGACGTCCCCGAGGAAGTTGCCGTTCCCCTGGACCTCCGCCTCCTTGAGCACGTAGTACCACAGCGGCGTGCCGTCGAGCTCCGCCAGGGCGTCCTCGACGTCCTGGGCGGCGCCGCGGGAGAGCTGCTCGGGGGTCAGCGCGGGCACGTGCAGCGCCCGGGCCACCGCCTCCCCCGTGGGCAGGGACAGCCAGTACCCGCGCAGCAGGTTGCGCTGCGCGAGCTGCTTCAGCAGGGCGCCCACCCCGGCACCGAGGCCCGGGTCGTTGCCCTCGTTGCGCATCGTCGCCAGCCCGGCCGCGAGGAACGGGTCGATCTTCGCCGCCGAGCGGCGACGGTCGGGGTCGCCCTTGTCGACGAACCGGGACCAGTCGATCGGCCAGTTGGACGGCAGCACCTCGCCGCGGGGCGCGCCCGTCGGGACGAGGCCGCCACCGCCGGTGAACTCGAACAGCTGCACCAGGCTCGCGAACGCGGACCGGGGCGGCGCGGCCGGGGGCACGACCTTGCCGAAGTTGAGGTTGAAGTCGTAGCCGCCCCGCACCATCGAGTGCCCGAACCGGAACGCCGCGACCGCGAACTCCAGCGGCATCGCCACCGTGCGCCGCGGCCGGAACAGCAGCGACGGCTCCACGAGGACCTCGTCGAGCACGCCCGGCTTGGTCAGCGTGCGGAGGTAGTCGTGCACGACGAGCCACTGGTAGTGGTGCTGCGTGAGGCGCTGCGCGCGGTCGAAGACCGCCCGGTCGTCCACCGTGAGCCACGGCTCGGTGCGCCGGACCCAGTCGACGACGGCGTTGTGGAACCGGACGAACGCCAGGTGGAGCTGGGCGACGACGAGGTTCTCGTCGTTGCGGCCGTCGGGGATCTTCGCGGACCCCGGCGCCGGACGGTCCGCCGCGGGGACGGGCAGCGCCGCGACCTCGGCCGCGGAGAAGCGGGGCAGGTCGCGCTGCGGGTCGTCGCCGGGCGCCACGAGCTCGAACCCCGGCACGGCCGACGTCGCCACCCGCCCGAGGGCGAGCTTGGCCGGGTCGTTCGTCGCGTAGGCCGCCTCGCTGCGCGTGGTCCGGCGCCCGGGCTCCCCGGGGAACCGGGGCCCGCTGCCGTACAGGCTGTCGAGGTTGAGGTACGGGTGGCGGCCGTTGTGCAGGCTGCGCACCACGACCTCCGGCGGGAACGCCGTGAACGGGTCGGCCACGATGTCGCCGAGCGCGAGGTCGCCCGGCCGCGGCCGCTCCCCCGGCTCCGGCGGCCCGTCCGGGCCGTTGGTGTGGAGGGTGATGTCGTGGTCGATGAACTGGCCCCAGTAGGTGTAGGCCGCGGGGACCGTGGAGTCCAGCGCCGGGTTCGGCGGGCCTGCCGGCTCGATCATCGCCGCGCCGAGCTTCTTCAGGGACGCGACGACCGCGGTCACGGTCGGGTTCGCGATCGGGCCGTCCGGCGGGGCCCCGCCCCCGGTCACCGGCAGGTGCCCGTCGGGGAACCGGCCCCGCAGGTCGCGGAACAGGTAGTCGAACGACGTCGTCGCCTCGAACCGGTCCTCGACGAGGTCGCGCAGGACCGCCAGCTCCGTCTCGTGGAGCAGGGGCGCGGGCGACGACCCCGGGTCGGGGTCGGGCTGCGGGCGGGGTCGGGGGTGCGGCCGGACCTGGCCGCCGTGGCGCACGCTGCGCACCGTGCGGCCGACCGGGTCGGAGTGGACGTCGTGCCCGGGATCGGGCGTGTGCTGCGCGGTGGTCTCCTGAGCCGTCATGGCTCTGCCCCTCTCGAAGGCACGGGCGCCGGACGCGCGCGGCCCGGCGCAGGGCGCGTCCCGGGCCGCCGAGGGAGGCGGCCCGGGACCGCGCGCTGCGACGACGCGGCACCGCCGTGGATCAGGGAGGGCGGTGCCCGCGCCGCGACGGGGACGCGGGATCTCCCGGGTCCCACGGCCGGGCGTCGCCCGGTCCGTCACGCCAGGAAGGAGGCGGTCCCGCGGCGACCGTGACGTGCGGTGGCGACTTTCACCCGCCGCCCGTGAGGCCGGCCGGGCGAGCCCGCGTCAGCGCAGGATCTCGCGCGCCCGCGCGACGTCCGCGTGCATCTGCTCGATCAGCGGCTCGATGCCCTCGAAGCGGAGGGTCGGCCGCAGCCGCTCGACCAGCTCGAGCACCACCGTCTCGCCGTAGAGGTCCAGGTCGTCGCGGTCGAGGACGTACGCCTCGACACGGCGCTCCACGCCGTCGAACGTCGGGTTGGTGCCCACGGAGATCGCGGCCGGCAGGTCGGCGTCCGGGTCCGACGGGTCCGTGGCGGCGAGCTGCGGGCGCAGGAGCCGGCCCGCGTAGACGCCGTCGGCGGGCACCATGCCCTCCGCGTGACCGAGGTTCGCCGTCGGGAAGCCGAGCTCGCGGCCGCGGGCGTCGCCGTGCACGACGGTGCCGCGCACGCGGTGCGGCCGCCCGAGCACCTCGGCCGCCTGCGCCACGTCCCCCTCCGCCAGCAGCGCGCGGGCGGCGGACGACGACCAGCGCTCGCCGGCCCCGGCGCTGCCGGGCGCGCACTCGCCGACGTCGTCGACCGCGACGACCTCGAAGCCGTGGGTGCCGCCGAGCTCCACCATCGTGGCGAGCGTGCCGGCGTTGCCCTTGCCGAACCGCACGTCGTGGCCCACGACGACCGTGCGCGCGCCGAGCCCCTCGACGAGGAAGCGGGTGACGAACTCCTCGGGGGTGAGCGCGGCGAGGTCGAGCGTGTACGGCACGACGAGGACGGCGTCCAGGCCGGTGCGGCCGAGCAGGTCCAGCCGGTCGCTGAGGCCGGTCAGCAGCTCGGGCGCCGTCTCCGGACGGTGCACCCGCGAGGGGTGCGGGTCGAAGGTGAGCGCCACCGCGAGCCGGTCGTCGGCGCGGGCCAGGCCCACCAGCCGGCCCAGCACGGTCTGGTGGCCGCGGTGGACGCCGTCGAAGTTGCCGATCGTGACGACCGACGGGCCGAACCCGTCGGGGACCTGGTCCAGGTCCGTGAACACCTGCACGCGTCGCGCTCCGTCTCGTCGAGGGTCGGCTGCCGGCGCCCGCTCCGGGCGCCAGCCGTCAAGGATACGACGAGGTCGCGGACGGTCTCGCCGGGTCAGCGCGGCAGGACGGCCGCCGCGGCGGCGAGGTAGCGCTCGGCGTCGAAGTCGTCGAGCATGGCCCGCTGCATGAGGAACCCCTGCCCGAGCCCGAGCATCACGGGCAGGAGCAGGTCGGCGGCGGCGTCGGGCCCGTCGGGCGCCAGGTCGGGGCGCGTGGCGTACCAGGCGCGCAGCGCGTCCCGGAGCACGCCCTTGAGGATGGCCACCACCTCCTGGACCACGTCGTGGATCACCTCGTCGACGGTGGACTCCGCCCACAGCTGCACGAGGACGCGCCCGTCCGAGAGGTCGCGCGCCATGCCCCCGGTGAGGATGGTCAGCACGTCGAGCGGCGGCGGCGGCGACCCGTCCCGCGACGCGCCCCCGATCTCGGTGCCGCGCCGGGAGAGCACCTCCTGCGCGACGGCGGCGAACAGCGCCTGCTTGCCGTCGTAGTGGCCGTAGATCGCCCCGGCGGACAGTCCGGACTCGGCCACGACGTCGGAGATGGAGGCGCGCTGGTACCCCTTGGCGGTGAACACCCGGAGGGCCGCGGCCCGGATCTGCGCGCGCCGCGCCTCGCGGTGCGCCTCGGTCACTCGTGGCATCGGACCCCTTCCCGAGGGCGCTGGCGGACGGTTGACAAGTCTAGGGACCCCGGAGCAGTCTTTCCATAAAGAACGAACATTCGTTTTTGATACTACGCACCCCGGAGCCCGCCATGTCGTCGACCACCGACGCCCCCGCCGCACCTCCCGCCGTCCCGCCGCGCCCGGTCCCGCACACCCCGTGGGGTCGCGTCGTGGCCCTCGGGCTCGGCGTCGCCGCCGTCGTGGGCGTGCTCGTGCTCGCCTTCTCCTGGCCGGCCGTGACGGCCGAGCCGAAGGACCTTCCCGTCGCGGTCGCCGGCCCGCCGCAGGCCGTCGCGGCCCTCGGCGCCACGCTCGACGACGCGCAGCCCGGCGCCGTCGACCTCGTCCCGGTCGCGGACCGTGCCGCCGCGGTCGCCGCCGTCGAGTCCCGCGACGCCTACGGCGCGATCGTGCTCGGCGCCTCGCCGGAGGTGCTGACCGCCTCGGCCGCGAGCACCGTGACGACCCAGCTCCTCACCACCGCGGCAGGACAGCTGCAGGCCGGTCTCACGCAGCAGGCGCTCGCCTCCGGCGCCGACGCGTCCGCGGTGCCCACGGTCGCCGTGACCGACGTCGTGCCCCTGTCCCCCGACGACCCGCGCGGCGCCGGCCTGACCGCGGCGATGTTCCCCCTGCTCCTCGGCGGGATGGTCGGCGGGATCGCGATCTCGCTGCTCGTCGTGGGCGCGCTGCGCCGGGTGCTCGCCGTGGCCGTGTACGCCGCGGCCGGCGGCGTCGTGCTCGTCGCGGTGCTGCAGTCGTGGTTCGGCGCGCTGCAGGGCGACTGGTGGACCAACGCCGGGGCCGCCGCGCTCGCCCTCGCCGCCGTCGCGGCGCCGATCACCGGGTTCGTGGCGCTGCTGGGCCGGGCCGGGATCGCCCTCGGCGCGGTGACGATGATGCTGGTCGCCAACCCGATCTCCGGCGCCACCATGCCGCCCGAGTTCCTCCCGTGGCACTGGGGCGCGATCGGCCAGTGGTTCCCGCCGGGCGCGGGCGCGACCCTGCTGCGCGACCTGTCCTACTTCCCGGCCGCAGACGCCGGGCGCGCCTGGCTCGCCCTCGGGCTCTGGGCGGGGGTGGGCGTCCTGCTGTCGCTGGTGGGGCACCTGCGCACCGCGGGCGGCGTCGAGCCCGACGCCGAGGCCGCCCGTGACGAGGCGCTGGAGCACGCCGCCCGCCGCGGCGAGCCGGCCCTGCAGGGCTGACCCGGGCGGCCGGTCGGCCCGTCCCGCCCGGTCAGCCGCCCGCCGGGGCGAGGACGAGCACCGGCTTCGCCAGCGCCTCGCCCCGGCGGCGCGTGTCCTCCAGCAGCGCGACCAGCGCGCCGTCGGGACCGATCGCCGCGACCGTGCCGCGCTCCCCGCTGGCCGGCACCCACTGCCCGTACCCGAGCGCGCGCGCCTCCTCGGCGGTGAGCTCGCGCACCGGGAACGTCGCGCGGGCCGCGTCCGCGAGCGGCAGCGTGGCGAGGACGCCGTCGGCGTCCGCCTGCGCCTCCAGCTCCTCCAGGGTGCTCGCGCCCGCCAGGTCGTAGCCGCCCACCCGGGTGCGCCGCAGCGCCGTGAGGTGGCCGCCCGTGCCGAGCGCGGCGCCGAGGTCTCGCGCCAGCGCACGCACGTAGGTCCCCGAGGACACGACCACCGCGACGTCGACGTCGAGCACGGCGACCCCGTCGGGCGTCGTCCCCGGCCGCGAACCGAGCACGTCGAAGCGGCTCACGGTGACCGGCCGGGCCTCCAGGACGACGTCCTCCCCCGCGCGGGCGCGGGCGTACGCCCGCTTGCCGTCCACCTTGATCGCGCTCACCGTCGTGGGCACCTGCCGGATGTCGCCGGTCAGGGCCGCGACCTCCCGCGCGAGGTCCGTGGCGTCGACGCCGTCGCCCACGCCGGCCGCGGCGGTCACCTCGCCCTCCGCGTCGTCCGTCGTGGTCACGACGCCGAGGCGGATCGTCGCGTCGTACGCCTTGTCGGCGCCGACCACGTAGGTGAGCAACTTCGTCGCCCGCCCCACCCCCACGACGAGCACCCCCGTCGCCATGGGGTCGAGCGTGCCGGCGTGGCCCACCTTGCGCGTGCCGGCCAGCCGGCGGCAGCGCCCCACCACGTCGTGGCTGGTCCATCCCGCGGGCTTGTCGACGACGAGGAACCCGTCGGGCGCCGTCGGGCGGCGGGGCGGCGCGGTGCGGGGGGCTGCGGTCATGGGTGCTCCGGTGTCGTCGTGGGTCAGGAGGGGCGGCTCGCGTCGAGCTGCGCCCTGGTGAGGACGGGCCGGACCTCGAGCCCGAGGTCCGCGAGCGGGTCGGTCCCGACCGGGCTGCGGTCGATCGCGCACAGCACCATCTCGACGACGGCGCCCTCGGCCCGCAGGGCGAGCGTGGCATCGCGGACCGCGCCCCCGGTCGTGATCACGTCCTCGACCAGCACCACGCGGCGGCCGGCCGCGGGAGGCCCCTCGACCTGCTTCGCCGTGCCGTAGCGCTTGGCCTCCTTGCGCACGAACAGCGCCGGGTGACCCGTGGTCGCGCTGAGCACGGTCGCCAGGGGCACGCCGCCCAGCTCGAGGCCGCCGAGCAGGTCGGTCCCGGCCGGGACCAGCGGCACCATCTGCGCCGCGACCCGCGCGAGGAGCGCCGGGTCCGTCTCGAACAGGTACTTGTCGAAGTACTCGCCGGCGACCTGGCCGCTGCGCAGGGTGAACGACCCGGTGAGCCGGCAGGCCCGGTCGATGTCGCGGGCGAGGTCGGTGTCGGGGGCGCTCATGGCCCCCATCCTCGCGCACGACGCCGACCGGGCCCGCCGGTCAGGACCGCCGGGTCAGGCCTCGGCGTCCTCGTCGTCCTCGTGCGGCTTGCGGTACGGGTCCGACTCGCCGGCGAACTGCTTGCCCTCGCGCAGGGCGGCGAGCTCGGCGTCCCGCCGCTGCGCCTCCAGGAGCGCGGCGTCCAGGTGCGCGGCGTTCTCCGGCATCGAGTCCAGGAAGAACTCGATCGTGGGCGTGAGCCGCACCCCGGTCTGCTTGCCGACCTCGGAGCGGATCATCCCCTTGGCGCTCTCCAGCGCCGCGCCGGTCCCCGCGCGCTCCTCGTCGGTGCCGAGCACCGTGTAGAACACCGAGGCGTTCTGCAGGTCGCCCGTGACGCGGACGTCAGTCACCGTCACGAACCCGAGGCGCGGGTCCTTGATCCGGGTGTCGAGCAGCTGCGCGACGATCTCCTTGATGCGGTCCGCGAGCTTGCGGGCGCGCGGGTTCTCGGGCCTGTCGGCCTTACCGGGCATACGTGTGTCTCCCTCTCTCGACGCCGACGGCGCCCCTCCCGACCCGCTCGTTCTCGAGGCGGGGCGGGTGGGGCGCCGTCGGGCTGTACCTTGCGGCGCGACCGTCAGGCGCGCGGCTTCTCGCGCATCTCGAAGGTCTCGATGATGTCACCCTCGGTGACGTCGTTGAACGACCCCAGGCCGATACCGCACTCGAAGCCCTCGCGGACCTCGGTGACGTCGTCCTTCTCGCGGCGCAGCGACTCGATCGACAGGTCGTCCCCGACGATCTTGCCGTTCCGCAGGACGCGCGCCTTG
Source organism: Isoptericola sp. NPDC057559 (assembly GCF_042801555.1). NCBI lineage: Bacteria > Bacillati > Actinomycetota > Actinomycetes > Micrococcales > Promicromonosporaceae > Isoptericola > Isoptericola sp. NPDC057559. The sequence goes on along the minus strand of NZ_JBHVFQ010000026.1, from coordinate 39,712 downwards.
GTGTTCCGGCGGATGGTGCCGGAGCGGACGATCGAACCCGCGATGTTGCCGAACTTCGAGGAGCGGAAGACCTGACGGATCTCCGCGGTGCCCAGCTGGGCCTCCTCGTACTCCGGCTTGAGCATGCCCTTGAGCGCAGCCTCGACGTCGTCGATCGCCTGGTAGATGACCGAGTAGAACTTGACCTCGACGCCCTCGCGCTCCGCGAGGTCCTCGACGCGCTCACCGAACTTCACGTTGAAGCCGATGATGATCGCGTTGTCGACCGTGGCCAGGTTGACGTCGTTCTGCGTGATCGCACCGACACCGCGGTGGATGACGCGCAGCTCGACCTCGTCGCCGACGTCGATCTTGAGCAGCGCGTCCTCCAGCGCCTCGACGGCACCGGACACGTCGCCCTTGAGGACCAGGTTGAGGGTCTCGACCTTGCCCTGCTCGAGCGCCTTGGTGAAGTCCTCGAGGCTGATGCGCTTGCGGCGCTTGGCCAGGAGGGCGGCACGCTCGGCGGCCTCACGCTTCTCGGCGATCTGACGCGCGGTGCGCTCGTCGGGCGCCACCAGGAAGGTGTCGCCGGCGCTCGGCACCGACGCGAGGCCGAGCACGAGGACCGGACGCGCCGGGCCCGCCTCGGTCACGGCGTTGCCGTGCTCGTCGAACATGGCGCGCACGCGGCCGTGGGCCGTGCCCGCGACGATCGCGTCGCCCACCTGCAGCGTGCCCGACTGGACCAGGACGGTCGCGACGGCGCCGCGGCCCTTGTCGAGGTTGGCCTCGATGGCCACGCCTCGGGCGTCCTTGTCCGGGTTCGCCCGCAGGTCCAGGGAGGCGTCCGCCGTGAGGAGGACGGCCTCGAGGAGCTGGTCGATGCCCTGGTTCTGCTTCGCGGAGACGTCGACGAACATCGTGTCGCCGCCGTACTCCTCGGCCACCAGGTTGTACTCGGTGAGCTGCTGGCGGATCTTGTCGGGGTTGGCCCCCTCCTTGTCCACCTTGTTCACCGCGACCACGATCGGCACGTTGGCCGCCTGGGCGTGGTTGAGCGCCTCCACCGTCTGCGGCATGACGCCGTCGTCGGCGGCGACCACGAGGATCGCGATGTCCGTCACCTGGGCACCACGGGCACGCATGGCGGTGAACGCCTCGTGACCCGGGGTGTCGATGAAGGTGATCGGACGGTCGACGCCCTCGTGCTCACGACGCACCTGGTACGCACCGATGTGCTGGGTGATGCCGCCGGCCTCGCCGGAGACGACGTCGGTCTGGCGGATCGCGTCGAGAAGACGCGTCTTGCCGTGGTCGACGTGGCCCATGACGGTGACGACGGGCGGACGAGCCGCGAGGTCCTCGTCGGACTCGCCCTCGAGCTCGGCGTCGAGGTCGATGTCGAAGGCCCCGAGCAGCTCGCGGTCCTCCTCCTCGGCCGACACCATCTCGATGACGTAGCCCAGCTCGTTCGCGAGCGTGCCGAACGTGTCCTCGTCGAGCGACTGCGTCGCGGTGGCCATCTCACCGAGGTGGAACAGCACCGTGACCAGGCTGGCGGGGTTCGCGTCGATCTTGTCCGCGAAGTCGTTCAGCGACGAGCCGTGCCGCAGGCGGACGACGGTCGAGCCGTTGCCACGGGGCACCTGCACGCCGCCGAGCGACGGCGCCTGCATCTGCTCGAACTCCTGGCGCTTCGCCCGCTTCGACTTCCGCCCACGGACGGGACGGCCACCTGCGCGGCCGAACGCACCCTGGGTGGCGCCACGACCGGCGCCACCGCGCCCGCCGGGACGGCCGGCGAAGCCGCCACCGCCACCGGGACGGAAGCCGCCGCCGCCACCGGCACCACCGGGGCCGCCGCCACGACCGCCGCCGCCACGACCGCCGCCCGCGGGCGCCGGACGCTCACCGGGGCGCGGCATCGAGGTCTTGCCCGGCATCATGCCGGGGTTCGGGCGCGGGCCGCCGGGACGCGGCGCCGCGGGACGCGGGCCACCCGGACGGGGACCACCAGGACGGGGACCGCCCGGGCGCTCGCCCGAGCGCTCCGCCGCCGCGGCGTCGCCGCCGCGGTCGGGGCGCTGGCCGGGACGGGGCATGCCCTGGCTGGACGCGAACGGGTTGTTGCCCGGGCGCGGGCCACCGCCGCCGCCGGGGCGCTGCCCCTGACGGGGCATGCCCTGGCTCGAGGCGAACGGGTTGTTGCCCGGGCGGGGCGCGCGACCGCCCTTGCCACCGTCACGGCCACCATCACGACCGCCGTCGCGCTGCTCGCGCGCGGCAGGTGCCGGCTTGGGGGCCGCGGGGCGCGGGCCGGGCGTCGGGGCGCCGGGACGGGCGCCGGCGGGCTTCGCCGGGGCCTCCTCCGCGGGCGCCGCGGGCGCCGCAGATGCGGCGGGCGCTGCGGGCGCTGCGTCCGCCACCGGGGCGGCGGGCGCCTCGGCTGCGGGCGCGGGGGCTGCCTTGGGGGCGGGCCTGGGGGCGGGCTTCGACGGCGCGGCCTTCTGCTCGGCGCGCGGCGCCGCAGCCTGGGGCTCGGCGGCCTTCGCGCCCGAGGACGCGGGGGCCGCGTCCTTGTACTTGGTGCGCATCGCTCGCTCGACCGGTGCCTCGAGCGTCGAGGACGCCGACCGGACGAACTCGCCCGCCGACTTCAGGTCGGCGAGCAGGGTCTTGCTCTCCACCCCGAGCTGCTTGGCCAGCTCGTGAACGCGGATCTTCGCCACAACTCTCCTGTCTCGGCCCTCCTGCGAGACAGGGAGGACCGTCGTTAGTACTGAGTACTCATCGCACGGAACTCATCGGGTGCCCATCGGCTTCTGACCCGCTTCCTTGTCGACTTCGATGGATGCGGCCGAGCGTGCTCGGTCGCGACGGCCCGGCCGCCTGGGGCGGCGCGTGCCGGAGGGACTCAACGTTCCAGCTGCTCCAGATGATCCCGGACGCCGGAGAGGTCGAGGGGACCCGTGACGCGCAGCGCGCGCGGCACGGCCCGACGACGCTCGGCGAGCGCCAGGCAGGCGGACGTCGGATGGATCCAGGCGCCACGCCCCGGAAGACACCCTCGCACGTCGGCCACGAGGCGTTCCTCGCGTCCCGACGTCTCGAGCGCCAACCGCAGGAGAGCGGACCGCTGGTCACGCTCCCGGCACCCGACGCACGTGCGCACCGGCCCGGTGCGATCCGGGATGGTCCGTGGGGAGGTCGAGGGCTGGGCGCGTGGCCCGGTCCCCGACAGTCTAGCGCGACCGCCCACGTGCCGTGACCGGCCTCAGCCCTCGGCCCCGCGGGAGACCGCGGCGCCACCTGCGGCGTCACCGGTCGCGTCCTCGCCGGGGGCCGCGGCCTCGTCGGAGCGGATGTCGATCCGCCAGCCCGTCAGCTTCGCGGCCAGACGGGCGTTCTGCCCCTCCTTGCCGATCGCGAGCGACAGCTGGTAGTCCGGCACGACGGCGCGCGCGGCCTTGGCGTCCGCGTCGACCACGGTGACAGAGGTCACACGCGCCGGCGACAGCGCGTTGGCCACGAAGCGGGCCGGGTCGTCGCTGTGGTCGACGATGTCGATCTTCTCGCCGTGCAGCTCCGCCATCACGGCGCGCACCCGCGCGCCCATCGGGCCGATGCAGGCGCCCTTGGCGTTGAGCCCCGCCACCTTGGACCGCACCGCGACCTTGGAGCGGTGCCCGGCCTCGCGGGCGATGGCGGTGATCTCCACCGCGCCGTCCGCGATCTCCGGCACCTCGAGCTCGAAGAGCTTGCGCACGAGGCCCGGGTGGGTGCGGCTGAGCACGACCTGCGCGCCCTTCATCCCGCGGGAGACCTCCACGACGTAGGCGCGCAGGCGCTCGCCGTGCACGTACTCCTCGGTCGGGACCTGCTCGTGCGGGGGCAGCACGGCCTCGGTGCCGCCGACGTCCACGAGCACGACCCGCGGGTCGCGGCCCTGCTGGATGACGCCGGCGAGGACCTCGCCCTCCTTGCCGCGGAACATGCCGAGCACCTGGTCGTCCTCGGCGTCGCGCAGGCGCTGCACGATGACCTGGCGGGCGGTGGCCGTGGCGATGCGGCCGAAGTCGGCCGGCGTGTGGTCGAACTCCGGGCCCAGCTCGATCGTGGGCCGCGCGTCGGGGTCCTCGGGGTCCGGCGTGCGGATCTCCTCGCGCGCCCACACCGTGACGTGGCCCGACTTGCGGTCCACCTCGACGCGCGCGTGCTGGTAGGCGTCGGGCGTGCGGTGGTAGGCCGACAGCAGCGCCTGCTCGATCGCGGCCACGAGGACGTCGAGACTGATGTCCCGCTCCCGCTCCAGCAGCCGGAGCGTGCTCATGTCGATGTCCATCGTCAGCCCTTCTCGTGACGGGCGTCGCCCGTGGTGTCGTCCTGCGGGGCGTCGCCCGCGTCAGTCTGGTCCTCGTCGAGACGCTTGAGCTCGACCTCGATCTTCCCCTTGCGCACGTCGGCGACGGGCAGGCGGGTGCCGTCGTCCAGGACGAGCCACGCTCCGCGGTCGGCGGCCTCGCCGTCCGCGCCGGCGTCGCCCGCGTCCTCGACGCCGGTCAGGCGGCCCTCCGCCGTACCGCCGTCGCGCAGCCGGAGCGTGACGAGGCGGCCGCGGGCGCGCTTGAAGTGGCGCAGCTCCGTCAGCGGCCGCGACGTCCCGGGGGTGGAGGTCTCCAGCGTGTACGCGCCCGGCACGACGTCGTCGGCGTCCAGCGCCGCGGAGATCGCGCGGGCCACCTCGCCGAGGGTGTCGGAGTCGAGGCTGCCCAGCGCGTCCTCGGGGAGGTCCACCGTGACGCGGACGACCGACTTCGCGCCGGCCTGCGTCACGACGACGTCCTCCAGGTACAGGTCTGCCGCCTCGACCGCGGGGGTCACGACCCTCCGCACCGCCTCGGCCTTCGACCCGGCCGCCGTCGTACGGCCGTGCTGCGCTGCCATCGCTGCCTCCCGTGGGTCACGTCGTTCTGCCGTGTGCTCCCGCGCCGGGACGTCCCGCGGCCGGTGTGTCGTTGTGTGCAGCGTCCAGCGTAACGAACGACCGGCCCCGTTCGCGCCGGCGGCGTGCCGGGCCGCACGGAGGAACGTCACACCGACGCCCCTGCGCGCGTGGCATCATCGGCATCGATGGAACCGCTGCCCGCCCCCGCCCGGCCTTCCGCCCCCGCCGAGGCCGGGGTCGCCGTCCGCCGCCGCCCCCGGGCGGCCGCCGCCGGGGCGGTCCTGCTGGTCGGCCTGCTGGCCGGGTGCGGCGTGCGGCTGGAGGCGCCGCCGGCCGCCGAGCCGGTCCCCGACGCCCACGAGGTGGTGCGGCGCACCGCCGTCTCGGACGCGCTGCTCGTGGCCGACGGCGCGGAGGTCGCCCTCGAGGAGGTGCCCGCCGACCGGAAGCGCCTCGTCGACGAGCTCACCCGGATCGTGGCCGACTCCCGCGCGCAGGCCGAGGCGCTGGGCGGCGAGTACGAGTCCGGCCTCGCGAGCGGCGAGCCGACCGGTGCGCAGTCCTCCACCTGGGACAAGGCCGACCCCGCCGACGTGGTCAAGGCGCTGGAGGACGCCGCCGCGCGCTCGCGCACCGCGGCCGGCACCACGACCGACGGCCCGCTGGCGCGGCTGGTCGCCTCCGTCGGGGCCGCGCAGACGGTCTCCGCCCAGCGGCTCGCGGCGCTGGCCCGCGTCGACGGGCCGGACGTCGTCGTGCCCGAGGTCCCCGCCCCGACCGGGTCGGGTCGCGCGGCCGAGGAGGCGTCGGGCTCCCCCTCCCCGAGCGGCTCGGGCGACGGGGACACCGCGGAGCAGGAGGAGGAGACCCGCGACGCCACCGTGCCCGAGGGCCTCACCGCGCACGACCTGAGCACGCTGGTGGTGTCCGAGGACGCCACGCGCTACGCCCTGCAGCTGCGCGCGGCGATCGGCTCCGGCGACCGTCGCGAGCGGCTGCTGGAGCGCGTGGCCCAGCACGCCGAGCGCGCCGACGGGTGGGCCGCCGTCGCCGGCACCCAGGCGACGGCGCAGGACCCCCGCCGCGCCGCGTACGCCGTCCCCCGGGTCGCCGACCTCGGCGACAAGGGCCTGGTGCTCGACCTCGAGAACGACCTCGCCACCGACTACGCGACGCTCGTCGGCACCACGACCGCCGGTACGCGCTCCGTGCTGGTGGACCTGCTGGTCGACTCGGCCGTCGCGCTCGACGACTGGGGCGCGACGCCCGTGCCGTTCCCCGGCCTGCCGGAGCAGGCCGGGGACTGACCCGGGCCGCGAGCCCCGGGCTACCGGTCGAGCAGCTCCGCGACCTTCGCGGTCACGACCTGCGCGGCGTCCGCCACGGCCACCTGCTCCGACGCACCGGCGCGGGGGCGCACCTCGACGAGGCCGTCGGCCAGCCCGCGGCCGACCACCACGATCAGCGGGACGCCGAACAGCTCCGCGTCGGCGAACTTCACGCCCGGCGACACCTTGGGGCGGTCGTCGTAGATCACCTCGACGCCGGCGTCGGACAGCTCGGTGGCGAGCTTCTCCGCGGCGTCGAACACCTCGGTGCCCTTGCCCGTCGCGACGACGTGCACGTGGGCCGGAGCCACCTGGATCGGCCAGGCGAGGCCCTTCTCGTCGTGGTTGCCCTCGGCGATCGCGGCGACCGCGCGGGTCACGCCGACGCCGTAGGACCCCATGGTCACGGTGACGGCCTTGCCGTTCTCGTCCAGCACCTTGAGGTCGAGCGCCTCGGCGAACTTGCGGCCGAGCTGGAACACGTGGCCCATCTCGATGCCCCGCGCCGTCTCGAGGGTCCCGTCGCCGTTCGGGCAGGGGTCACCGGGTCGGACCTCCGCCACCTCGATCGTGCCATCCGCCGTGAAGTCCCGGCCCGCGACGAGGTCGATGACGTGCTTGCCGGGCTCGTTCGCGCCGGTGACCCAGCGGGTGCCGGCGACGACACGCGGGTCCAGGAGGTAGCGGACCTTCGACGGGCTCTCCTCGCCGAGGGCCCCGGGCCCGATGTAGCCCTTGACCAGCGCCGGGCGGGCGGCGAAGTCCTCCTCGCCGAACGGGGTGAACTCCGCCGGGTAGAAGGCGGCCTCCATCCGCTTGACGTCCACCTCGCGGTCGCCGGGGACGCCGATGGCGACGGCCTCGACGCTGCCGTCCGGGTGCTGCAGAAGGAACAGCACGTTCTTCAGCGTGTCGCCCGCCTGCCACGGCCGGTCGTCGCGGCCGAAGCGCTCGTTAAGGACGCCGACGAGGGACTCGATGGTCGGCGTGTCGGGGGTGTCCTCGGCGTGGGCGGCCGGGGCGTCGTCCCACGGCACCGGGTCGGGGACGGGGACGTGCGCGGCCTCGACGTTGGCGGCGTACCCGCAGGCGGCGCACTCCACGTAGGTGTCCTCGCCGATCGGCGACTTGGCGAGGAACTCCTCCGACTTGGAGCCTCCCATCGCGCCGGCGTGCGCCGAGACGATCACGTACTCGAAGCCGAACCGGTCGAACATCCGCTGGTAGGCGGCACGGTGCCGGGCGTAGCTCGCGTCGAGCCCGGCGTCGTCGACGTCGAACGAGTACGAGTCCTTCATGATGAACTCGCGCCCGCGGATGAGGCCGGCCCGGGGGCGCGCCTCGTCGCGGTACTTCGTCTGGACCTGGTACAGCGCCAGGGGCAGGTCCTTGTACGAGGAGTACAGGTCCTTGACCAGCAGGGTGAACATCTCCTCGTGCGTGGGCGCGAGGAGGTAGTCCGCCTCCTTGCGGTCCTTCAGGCGGAAGATGTTGGGGCCGTACTCGGTCCAGCGCCCGGTGGCCTCGTACGGCTCGCGCGGCAGCAGCGCCGGGAAGTGCACCTCCTGCGCGCCGATCGCGTCCATCTCCTCGCGGACGACGGCCTCGACCTTCGCCAGCACGCGGAGGCCGAGCGGGAGCCACGTGTAGATGCCGGGGGCGGCGCGGCGGATGTAGCCGGCGCGCACGAGCAGCCGGTGGCTCGCGACCTCGGCGTCGGCCGGGTCCTCGCGCAGGGTGCGGACGAAGAGCTGGGACAGGCGGAGCAGGTCGCCCTGGGGCTGGCGGGCGGACACGATCGACATGGGGGCCAGCCTAACGGCGCGGCGGGCCTCCCCCGGCCGGTGTCGCCGCCGCACGTCCGGCCGCACCTCCGGTCACATCTCTGGTCGCCGTCGCGCCGTGCTGGCAGCATGGCGGCATGCCCGAGCTTCCCGAGGTGCAGGCGCTGGCGGAGTTCCTCGACGCCCGGACGTCCGGCCGGCGGATCGTCGCCGCCGACGTCGCCGCGATCGCCGCGCTGAAGACCTTCGACCCGCCCGTGAGCGCGCTCGTCGGGCGCGAGGTCGCGGGCGTCACCCGCCACGGCAAGTGGGTCGACCTCACCGCGGCGGGCGACGACGGCGCGATCCACCTGCTGTTCCACCTGTCGCGCGGCGGGTGGGTGCGCTGGTCCGACCAGGCGCCGACGGCGCCCGTGCGCCCCCGCATGGGCGGCTCGTCCCGCGGGCCCGCCCTGGCGCTGCGGGTGCGCCTCGACGACGGCGCGGGCTTCGACCTCACCGAGGCGGGCACCCGCAAGCGGCTCGCCGTCCACGTGGTCCGCGACCCGCAGGAGGTGGAGCAGGTCGCGACGCTCGGCGTCGACCCGCTGTCGCCGGACTTCACCGTGGCCGTGCTCGCCGCGCTCATGCGCGAGCGGAACCAGCAGGTCAAGGGCCTGCTGCGCGACCAGCGGGCGATCGCCGGCATCGGCAACGCCTACTCCGACGAGATCCTGCACGTGGCGCGGACGTCGCCGTTCAAGCTGACGCGGTCGTTCACCGAGGACGAGGTCGCCGCCCTGCACGACGCCGTCGTCACGACCGTGCGCGACGCCGTCGCCGCGTCGGCGGGCAAGCCCGCCAAGGAGCTCAAGGACGCCAAGCGCGCGGGCATGCGCGTGCACGGCCGCACGGGCGAGGCGTGCCCGGTCTGCGGCGACGTCGTGCGCGAGGTGAGCTTCGCCGACCGGTCGCTCCAGTACTGCGCCACCTGCCAGACCGGCGGGCAGGTGCTCGCCGACCGGCGGATGTCGAAGCTGCTCAAGTAGCCCCGCCTGGCGGCCCTGCCGACCGGCCGCCGTCAGCCCGCGGCGACGGCCTCCCGCGACGCGACGAAGGCGTCGACGCACGCCTGCACCTGCTCGGGCGTGTGCGCGGCGGACAGCTGCACGCGGATGCGCGCCTCGCCGCGGGGCACCACGGGGAAGCTGAACGCCGTGACGTACACGCCGCGCTCCCCCATCGCCGCGGCGACCCGGGCGGCCAGGACGGCGTCGCCGAACATCACCGGGACGATCGGGTGCTCGCCGGGCAGCAGGTCGAAGCCCGCCTCGGTCATGAGGCGGCGGAAGAGCTCCGCGTTCCTGGTGAGGTTCGCGCGGAGTTCGCCGGCGGTCTCCACGAGGTCGAGCGCCGTGAGGGTGCCCGCCACGATCATCGGCGCCAGCGTGTTGGAGAACAGGTACGGGCGGGCGCGCTGGCGCAGCAGGTCGACGATCTCCTGGTGCGCGGCGACGTAGCCGCCGGACGCACCGCCGAGGGCCTTGCCGAACGTGCCGGTGAGGATGTCGACGCGGTCCGCCACCCCGCACAGCTCGGGGGTGCCCCGGCCGTGCTCACCCATGAACCCGACGGCGTGCGAGTCGTCGACCAGCACCAGCGCGGAGTACCGGTCGGCGAGGTCGCAGATCTCCCGCAGCGGGGCGAGGTAGCCGTCCATCGAGAAGACGCCGTCGGTGACGACCACGACGTGCCGGGCGCCGCCGTCACGGGCCGCGCGCAGCTGGTCCTCGAGGTCGGCCATGTCGCGGTTGCGGTACCGGAAGCGGGCCGCCTTCGACAGCCGGATGCCGTCGATGAGGGACGCGTGGTTGAGCGCGTCCGACACGATCGCGTCCTCGGCGCCGAACAGCGTCTCGAAGACGCCGCCGTTCGCGTCGAAGCAGGACGAGAAGAGGATGGCGTCGTCCGTCTCCAGGAAGCCGGCGAGGCGCCGCTCCAGCGTCCGGTGCTGGTCCTGCGTGCCGCAGATGAACCGCACGCTGGCCAGGCCGTACCCCCAGGTGTCGAGGGCGTCGCGCGCCGACGCGAGGATGCGCGGGTCGTCCGCGAGGCCGAGGTAGTTGTTGGCGCAGAAGTTGAGCAGCTCGGCGCCGTCGGCGCGGATGCGGGCGCCCTGCGGGCCCGCGATGCCGCGCTCGTGCTTCGTCAGGCCCGCGGCCTCGATCTCGGCGAGCTCGCCCGCCACGTGCTCCCGGAACGTCCCGTACATCACCACTCCGTCCAGTCCAGTACCACCTTGCCGCCGTGCGCCGAGGCCGCGGCCTCGAAGCCCTCGTGCCACCGGCTCGCGGGGAGCCGGTCCGTGACGACCGACGCGATCGCCGTGCGCAGCGTCTCGCTGGTGCGCAGCATCGCGTCCATCGCCTGCCACGTCTCGAACATCTCGCGGCCGTAGATGCCCTTGAGCGTGAGCATGTGCGTCACCACCGTGCCCCAGTCGACGGCGATCGGCCCGGCCGGGAGGCCGAGCATCGCGATCCGGCCGCCGTGGTTCATGTTCTCGATCATCTCGGGCAGCGCGCTCGGCGCGCCGCTCATCTCGAAGCCGACGTCGAAGCCCTCGCGCAGCCCCAGCTCGCGCTGCGCGTCGGCGACGCGCGCGGTGCGCACGTCGAGCGCCGCGTCCGCACCCATCGCCCGCGCCATCTCCAGGCGCGCCGGGCTCACGTCGGTGCCCACGACCAGGTGCGCGCCCGCGTGCCGCGCGACGGCGATCGCCATGAGGCCGATCGGCCCGCAGCCGGAGACGAGCACGTCCTCGCCGATCACGGGAAATGCGAGCGCCGTGTGCACCGCGTTGCCCAGGGGGTCGAAGATCGCGGCGACGTCGAGGTCGACGCCCGCGTGGTGCACCCACACGTTGGTCGCGGGCAGCACCACGTACTCGGCGAACGCGCCGTCGCGGTGCAGGCCGAGGCCCTGCGTGCGGATGCACATCTGGCGGCGGCCGGCCCGGCAGTTGCGGCACGTGCCGCACACGATGTGGCCCTCCCCGGACACGATGTCGCCCACCGCGACGTCGTGCACCAGCTCGCCGACCTCCACGACCTCGCCGACGAACTCGTGCCCGGGCACCAGCGGCGTCTTGATCGTGGACGCGGCCCAGTCGTCCCACCGCTCGATGTGCAGGTCGGTGCCGCAGATCCCGGTGCGCAGCACGCGGATCTTCACGTCGCCGATCCCGGCCTCCGGCTCCGGCCGGTCCACCAGCTCGAGGCCGGGCCCGGGGCCCGGCTTGAACAGCGCCTTCACTCAGCTCTCCTTGACACCCGTCGTCCCCCGGCCGCACGCACCCTCGCGCGCACCGTCACCGCGGGAACTGTCTCCCTATTCGCCCCCCCGCCGCCACCGCGGGGGGGCGCCGCCCCGCGGGGGGGGGGCGGCGGGGCGGCGCCCGCCCGACCCCTCCCGGGCCGTCCGCTCAGGAGCAGGTGACCTCGGTGCGGTAGATCTGCTGGTCGCCGCCCGCGGCGTGCGGGACCACGCACGGCGTGTGCGCGATGTAGCGGACCTGCTGGTACAGCGGCTGCAGCACCTGGTCGGCGAGGATCCTGTCCTCGGCCTTCTGCCACTGCGCGATCGCCTCGTCCGGCGTCGGGGCCGCGAGCGCCGCGGCCACGGCGGCCTCGCCCTGAGGGTCGGAGTACTTGAGGCGGTAGTTCGCGTCGATGTACACCGACGCCACCCACTCCGACGCCGCGGGGAACGACGAGCCCCACAGCTGGATGATCGGGCCGTCCAGCTCGTAGGAGTTCACCGTCTCCGACAGGGCCGCGGCGGGCACCGGCTTGGGCTCGACGACGAGGCCGATCTCCTTGGCGGAGTTGGAGATAGCGAGGGCCGTCGCCGCGTCGGTGGTGCTCTCCGACGAGTAGTTCAGCGGGATGGTGCCGGTGAAGCCCGACTTCTCGATCAGAGCCTTGGCGGCGTCCGGGTCGAACGTGCAGTACCGGCCGCAGGCGTCCTCGCGGAAGGCGTCCACCGAATTCGGCATGAGCGACCCCCACGGGAGGGTCGCGCCCTTGAACAGGTCCTTCGAGATGGTCTCGCGGTCCACGATCATCGAGAACGCCTGGCGGACCTCGATCGGGAACTTCTCGTCGAGGTACGTGGGCCACGCGAAGTAGGCGGCGAGGGCGTTGCGGTCGATCGCCGTGAGCCCCTTGTCCCCCAGCGCGTTGCGCCCCTGGGCGATGAGGCCGGGCGGCAGGTCGCGGAGCACGTCGGCGTTGCCCGCGACCACGTCCTGGTAGGCCGTGTTGGTGTCGGTGTAGACGCGGAAGGTGATCTGGTCCGCCGCGCCGTCGGGCACCCAGCCCTGGTACTTCGGGTCCTTCTTCAGCACGGCCTCGACCTGCGGGTCGAGCTTCTCCAGCGTGTAGACCCCGTTGCCGACCGGCTTCTTGTCGTAGGCCAGCGGGTCGGCGAACGCGCTCTCCGGCATCGGGCAGAAGGCCAGCTGCGACAGGATGTACGGCACGTCGTTGTTGGGCGCCTTCGTCTCGATCGTGAAGGTGCTGTCGTCGACGAGCGTGATGCCCGAGAACTCCGTCGCGGTCGCCTTGCCCTCGGCGGGGTTCAGCTCGTCGTAGCCCTTGATCGGCCCGTACGCGTAGTTCGAGGGCATCGCGTTGACGCCGGCGCCGACGAAGTTGAACGTGTCGACGTACGTCTTCGCCGTGATCGGGGTGCCGTCCGAGAAGGTGTGGCCGTCGGCGACCTTCACCGTCCACGTGACCTGGTCGTCGCTCTCGAGCGACTCGGCACCACGCATGAAGACCGCGCCGTCCTCCTCGATGCCGGTCAGCGGCTCGCAGAGCGCCATGGCGATCTGGCTGCCGGGGTTCTGGGCGCCGGTGATCCGGCCGATCTCGCCGTTGTTGACGGCGACGATCGACGTCGAGCCGTCGGCGGCGTCGCTGCCGCCCCCGGGCTCGCCGAGACAGCCGGACAGCATCGAGGTGCACGCAGCGGCGGCGACGATGCCGACCGCGATGCGGCTGCTCCTACGGTTCATCAGTGGTTCCTTTCGGACAGGGTGAGAGGGGAGGAGAGCGTGGAGACCATGCCGACGCGCGACCGGGTGATCTGCTCGGCGAGGTGGCAGGAGGCGTGGTGGTCCGGGCGGCCGCCGGGGACGGGCGCCAGGGCGGGCACGTCGGTGGCGCACCGCTCGACCGCCGCGTAGCAGCGGGTGTGGAACGGGCAGCCGGGCGGCGGGTCGATCGGCGACGGCGGGTCGCCCTCGAGCACCACCCGCTCGAGGTGCTCGCCGGGCGCGAGCTTGCGCGGGATCGCCGACAGCAGCGCGCGGGTGTACGGGTGCGCGGTGGCGCCGTACACGTCGTCGCAGCCGCCCTGCTCGACGACCTTGCCGAGGTACATCGTCACGATGCGGTCGGACATGTGCTGGACGACGTCGAGGTCGTGCGCGATGAAGACGATCGACAGGCCGAGCTCGCGCTTGAGGCGGTTGAGCAGGTTGAGCACCTGCGCGCGCACCGAGATGTCGAGCGCGGAGACCGGCTCGTCGCAGACCAGCAGCCTCGGCTCGACGGCGAGCGCCCGGGCGATGCCGATCCGCTGCAGCTGCCCGCCGGAGAACTCGTGCGGGTAGCGGTGGGCGTGCTCGGGGTTCAGGCCGACCTGGGTGAGCAGCTCGCCCACCCGGTCCTCGACCTGCGACGCCGGCAGGAGCCGGTGCGTCGTGATGCCCTCCGCGACGGACTGCCCGACCGAGCGGCGCGGGTCGAGCGAGGCGTGCGGGTCCTGGAACACCATCTGCACCTCGCGGTGCAGCAGCGTCTTGCGGTCGGCGTGCGACATCGCACCGACGTCCGCGCCGTTCCAGCGCACGACTCCCTCGCTGGGCGCCTCCAGGCCGCAGATGATGCGCGCGAGCGTGGACTTGCCGCAGCCGGACTCGCCGACCAGGCCCACCGTCTCGCCCTCGGCCACCGAGAGGTCCACGCCGTCGACGGCCCGGACCTGCCCGTGCGCCCCGCGCGAGAACATCGTGTGCTTCTGCTTGTAGTAGCGGCGTACCGACTCAAGCTCCAACAGCGGCACCGGCCAGCACCTCCTCCTTGTGGTGGCAGGCGGCGGCGCGGTCCTCGACGAACGTGTCCAGGGGCGGCAGCGCCGTGCGGCACTCGTCGGTCGCGTACCCGCAGCGCGGGTTGAAGCTGCAGCCGGGCGGCCGGCGCGCGATGTCCGGCGGCAGGCCCGGGATCGTCGGCAGGTCGCCGCCGCGGTGCGCCGCCCCGGGGATCGAGCCGAGCAGCCCCTGGGTGTACGGGTGCGCGGGGTGGTCGAACATGCTGCCGATCGGGCCCGACTCGGCGACCCTGCCCGCGTACATGACCAGCGCCCGGTCGGCGAGCTGACCGGCGACGCCGAGGTCGTGGGTGATCATCAGCAGCGCCATCTTCCGCTGCTCGGTGATCTCGGCCAGCAGCTCCAGGATCTGCGCCTGCACGGTCGCGTCGAGCGCCGTGGTCGGCTCGTCCGCGATGAGGACGTCCGGGTCCAGCGCGAGCGCCATCGCGATCATGATGCGCTGGCGCATCCCGCCGGAGAACTGGAACGGGTAGTCGCCGGCGCGCTTCGCCGCGTCGGGGATCCGCACCGCGCGCATCATCTCGACCGCGGCGTCGTGCGCCTGCTTCTTCCCCATCCCCCGGTGCACGCGGTACAGCTCGGCGATCTGCGTGGCCACCGTCTGCACCGGGTTGAGGGCGCTCAGCGCGTCCTGGAACACCATCGCGATGCGGGCGCCCTGCACCTTGCGCAGCCCCGCGGGCGGCAGGGTGAGCAGGTCGTCGCCGTCGAACAGGATCCGGCCGCCCGTGATGCGCGACGCGGGCCGGGGCAGGATGCCCATGATCGCCTTGGCGGTGATGCTCTTGCCGGAGCCGGACTCGCCGAGGACGGCGAGCGTCTCGCCGCGGTCGAGCGTGAAGCTCACGTCCTGCAGCGCGGCGATGGGCGGGCTGCCCGGCGAGCGGAACTCGAGGGAGAGGTGCTGGACGTCGAGGAGCGCGGTCATCGGCGGGCCTTCGGGTCGAGGGCGTCGCGCAGGCTCTCGCCGAGCACGACGAAGGCGAGCGTGGTGAGCCCGAGCATCAGCGCGGGGAAGAACATCAGCAGCGGTGCGATCTGCCAGTTGCCGTCCTGGCTCGCCAGGGCGATCTGGATGCCCCAGGAGAACGCGGGCAGCTTGAGCCCGACGCCGAGGATCGAGAAGCCCGCCTCGGCGGCCATGCCGGCGCCGACCGACAGCGTCGTCATGACGATCAGCGGCGTGACGGCGTTGGGGACCACGTGGGAGGCGAGGATGCGCCAGGGCCCGACGCCCAGGCCGCGGGCGGCCTGGATGAACTCCAGGTTCCGCACCTGCATGACGGAGCTGCGCATGTAGCGCATGGTCGCGGCCCAGCTGAACAGGACGAGGACGAGGACGATCGTCCACACCGTGCGGGAGCGGAACTGGTACAGGATCACCAGGCTGGCGATGCCGACCGGGATGCCGAGCACCACGTTCGACGTCCACGAGATGACCGAGTCCACGACCCCGCCGAAGTAGCCGGCGAGCGAGCCGGCGACGAGCGCGATGACGAACGAGATCGCCGCGGTGTAGACGCCGACCTCGAGCGAGGTCCGCGCGCCGTAGACGATGTTCGACCAGTAGTCGCAGCCCTGGATGTCGAAGCCCATCGGGTGCCCGGGCGCCGGCCCCAGGCGCGACTGGGACAGGTCGCAGTCGCGCGGGTCGAGCTGCGTGAACAGCGTCGGGAACAGCGCCATGAGCGTGACGACGGCGATGATGAGGACCGCGAGGTCGAACCACGGGCTCTTCCAGAGGCTGCGCAGGCCGCTGCGCGGGCGCCCCCGGCGGGAGGTGGCCGCCGGCGGCGCGACGGTGGACTCAGGCATGGCGCACCCTCGGGTCGATGATCGGGTAGAGGAGGTCCACGACGAGGGCCGCGACCAGGTAGAACAGCAGGAGGAACACCGAGACGCCGACGACGACCGGCCCGTTCTGCGTGTCGATCGCGCGGGCGAGCGTGCCGCCCAGGCCGGGCAGGTTGAAGATCGTCTCGATGAGCACCGAGCCGCCCAGCAGCGCCGCCATGCTCAGCCCGAGGTACGTCACCACCGGCATGAAGGCGTTGCGCAGCGCGTGGACCCACATGATCCGGCGCGGGGGAAGCCCCTTGGCCGTCGCGGTGACGATGTAGTCCGACCGCATGGTGTCGACGAGGCTGGTGCGGCTCAGCCGCGCCAGCGGCGACGCGGTCTCGAGCGCCAGCACGAGCGCCGGCATGACGAACGCCAGCGGGAACCCCGCCTGGACCCCGGAGATCGGCAACCAGTGCAGCTTGATGCCGAACACGTACTGCGAGAAGTACGCGATGATGAAGCCGGGCACCGCCAGGAAGAAGATCGTGAAGAACAGGTTGAACTTGTCCGGCAGCCTCCCCTGGCGCAGCCCCGCCCAGACCCCGAGGCACACGCCGATGGCGAGCTTCAGCAGGAACGCCGTCAGCGCCAGCACCATCGTGTAGGGCAGCGCGGTCGCGATCAGGGTGGACACGGAGTTGCCGTTGAAGTCGTGGCCGAAGTTGCCGTGCAGCACGCCCCACAGATACTTCGCGTACTGCACGAAGAACGGGTCGTCGAGGTTGTACTGGTCCCGGATCGCCGCGATCGTCGAGTCCGAGAGCCGCTTCTCCCCGCCGGCCAGCCGGGTGACGGGGTCGCCGGGGATGAGGAACACCAGCAGGTAGACGAGCAACGTCGAGCCGATGAGGGTCGGCACCATCATCAGGATGCGCCGCAGCGCGTACCGGAGCATCAGCGGCGGACCGGCTGGTGCGCGGCGTAGTAGTCGAGCAGCTCGTCGGGGAGCCGCGGGATCTCGAAGGGCGTGGACTCCGAGCGGATCGACAGCGCGCCGCCGATCCCCGCCGCGACCGCGTCGCGCGCCGCGACGGGACTCGTGTCGGTGGGGGTGCCGCGCCGCACGAAGTCGACGAACTCGGCGACCGTGAGCGGGTCGGCGCCGCCGTGCCCGCCGTCGCCGCCGTCCTCGATCGGGTAGCGCACGTGCCCCTTCTCGAGGTAGTCGCTGCGGGCGTTCCACACCCGGATCTCGCCGCCGGCGTCGTCGTCGAAGTTCTCGATGCGCCCCTCGGTGCCGATCACCGTGTAGTTGCGCCAGTAGTCCGGGGTGAAGTGGCACTGCTGGTAGCTCATGAGCACGCCCGAGTCGGTCCGCATCATGATCATCGAGATGTCCTCGACGTCGATGACGGGGTTGAGGTCCTGCTGCGCCAGCGGCGGCCAGTTCTGCATGGAGAACCAGTCGCCCATGCGGCGGTCGGAGTTGTCCCGGCGCGAGTCGACCTTGTCGTAGACCGCGAGGTCGCCGACGCCGACGACCGACCGGGTGGAGGTCCCGGCGATCCAGTGCATGACGTCGATGTCGTGCGCGCCCTTCTGCAGCAGCAGGCTCATCGCCTTGTCGCGCTCGGCGTGCCAGTCCTTGAAGTAGTAGTCGCCGCCGTGGCCGACGAAGTGACGGCACCAAATCGCCTTGACCTCGCCGATCTCGCCCCGGTCCACGATGTCCTTGAGCATCCGGACGACCTGCATGTGGCGCATGTTGTGGCCCACGTAGACCTTGGTGCTGGTGCGGTGCCCCGCCTCGAGGATGCGGTCGGCGTCCTCGATGGAGATGGCCAGCGGCTTCTCGATGTAGGTGGCGATGCCCGCCTCGAGCAGCTCGACGGACACGTCGGCATGGGTGAAGTCGGGCGTCGTCACGAACGCGCCGTCGACCTCGATGCCCGAGTCGACCAGCTCCGTC
The DNA here is from genome assembly GCF_042801555.1 of Isoptericola sp. NPDC057559. Lineage (NCBI taxonomy): Bacteria > Bacillati > Actinomycetota > Actinomycetes > Micrococcales > Promicromonosporaceae > Isoptericola > Isoptericola sp. NPDC057559. The sequence continues at coordinate 21,760 of NZ_JBHVFQ010000026.1, read as the reverse complement.
ACGGACGCGAACACCGGCACGTCGCCGAAGAGGCGCGCGGCCCGGGCGTGCGTCCGCGGGTCGGGGTCCACGGCGGCGACGACGCTGCCGCCTGCCTCCTTGACGTGCAGCGCGACGCCGGCGCGGGCGCCGATGCCGATCGCGGCGGCTCGGAAGGGGGTCGTCTCGGCGACGCGTGCGGTGCTCATCTCTTCGTTCTCCGGATCGATGGTGACGAGGGGCGCCGGGACGTCCGGCAGCCCGTAGATGCGGGTGGAGTGCTTGGTGAAGGCCAGGCCGAGGGCGCCGAGGACCGCGGCGTCCGCGCCCAGCTCCCCGCCGCGGATGAGCCGCGGGCCGGCCTGGATGCCCGTCACGGCGGTGCGGATGCCGTCGGCGAGCGGCCCGGCCACGAGGTCGGCGAACTCGCCGAGCTCGCCGCCCAGCACGATGACGTCGGGGTCGACGGTGAGGAGCAGCGCGGCGAGCGCCGGCGCCATCGCGGCGCTCAACGACTCCAGCGCCGCGAGCCCCGACAGGTCGGCGGGGTCGTCCCGCAGCCGGCGCAGCTGGGCGCCGACCCGCGGGACGGCCTCGAGCAGGGTGCCGGGCGGCACCTCGACGTCGCTGAACGCGCGGAGCAGGCCGACCTCCCCCGCCCGGCCGCGGCGGCCGCGGAGCACGTGGCCGTCCGCGGTGACCCGCGCCGAGACGTGGTGCCAGGTGAGCGCGTAGACGCCCGTCTCGGCGTCGGCGAGCGCGCCGCCGCGGGACTCGGCCTCGGCGGCGAGCGACAGGTCGTTGTCGACGACGACCGGCGACCCGAAGGACTCGGTGAACATCGCCGCGACGTCCCGGCCGTTCCACGCGGTGATCTGCGGGGCCGAGACGAGGATGCCGTCCTCGTCGATCAGGCCGGCGACCGCGACCCCGATCGCCGCGACGTTCGACGGCCGGTGGCCGGCGCGCTCCAGGGTCTGCTGCAGCAGGGCGCGGACGGGGGCGAGGGAGGGCTGGGCCGTGGTCGGCGGCGCGATCTCGGCGTCCTGGCGGCCCAGCACGCGCCCGGTCCGGTCGGCGACGACGATGCGGACGGCGCTGCGGGTCAGGTCGACGCCCACGACCACCGGCGATCCGGCGACCGGCGAGTAGGTGCGGGCCGGGCGGCCCGACGCCGCCCGCGCCTCTTGCTCGACGGCCAGCCCGGACTCCATGAGCTCGCCCAGCGCCGCCGTGACGGTCGGGCGCGACAGGCCGGTGCGCTCGGCCAGGTCCGAGATCGTCACCCGGCCCTGGTCCCGCAGGCTCGCCAGGCACTGGGCCACGAGCTTCACGTCGATGGCAGACATCCTTGACCCCAATTTCGAAGTAGCTTTCATCACCGTTGCGAAAGCAGTTTCGTCATTCTGGAGGCGCGCCACATCGCTGTCAAGACCATGGATGACTTATTTCCGGCCCAACCGATCACGACCGATCACCGGCCTGTGCGGCCGCCCGGCGCCGTGAGCAGGGGCGCGACCGCTGCCCACGCGGCGGACGACGACCCCGTCGCCGACCCGCAGCGCCTCAGAAGAGGACGGTCGTGAAGGTCCCGACCTGCTCGAAGCCCACGCGGCGGTAGGTGGCGAGCGCGGCGGCGTTGAACGCGTTGACGTACAGCGAGACGACGGGGGCGACCTCGCGCCGCGTCGTCACGACGACGGCGGCCATGCCGGGGGCCGCGAGCCCCTGGCCGCGACGCACCGGGTCCACCCAGACGCCCTGGACCTGGGCCACGCCGCCCGCGACGGCACCGAGCTCCGCCTTGAAGGCGACGACGCCCGGCGGGTCGTCGGGGTCCACGCGCACGAACGAGCGCCCCTCGGCGACCAGGGAGCGCACCCGCAGCGCGTAGGCGCTGCCGGGGGAGGCGGCGGGCACGTACCCGACCTCCTCGGCGAACATCCGCACGCAGGCGGGGAGCACGACGTCCACCTCCTCGAGGGTGGACCGCCGCACGGCCGGGTCGGGCTCGACGTCGGGGTCGCGGGCGATGGCCAGCGACGGCTGGTCCGCGCGGACCTCCCGCGCCCGGGGCCAGTGCGGGGCGAGCAGCTCCCACAGGGCCAGCGCGGCGGTGCGCTCCCCCACGATCGACGACGACCGGCGGCCCTGCGCCCTGGCGAGCGCGGCGAACGCGGCGACCGCGTCGTCGGCGTCCTGACCGGTGAGGCCCGGGGACAGCACGGGCACGAGGTTGGCGCCGGACCAGCAGACCGCGGCGAGCGGGCCGGACGCGGGGAAGCCCCAGACCTGCCCGCCGGCGGCGGCGAGGCCGGCGAGGGCGGCCGCCTCGAGCCGCGCGGCCGCGAGCACCGAGGTCACCGGGTCGAGGGCGCACAGGGCGCGCGCCTCGACGAGGTCCTCCTGGCCGAGCACACGGGCGCGCGGGCGGCGCGCGTCGAGCCCCCGCGCGGACCCGCCGCGCGGGCGCACCGCCGGTCGCCAGCCGCCCATCACGCCCCCTTCGCCGCCCTGGGCCTCACCGTCATCGTGCCCGACGCGGCGCCGTCAGCCCACCGAGACCACGGGAGCGCCGGCCTGCGCGTCGTTCTCGGGGGCGGGCATCGACTCGGCGATGCGCATGGCCTCCTCGATCAGCGTCTCGACGATCATCGCCTCCGGCACGGTCTTGATGACCTCGCCCTTGACGAAGATCTGGCCCTTGCCGTTGCCGGACGCGACGCCGAGGTCGGCCTCGCGGGCCTCGCCCGGGCCGTTGACGACGCAGCCCATGACCGCGACGCGCAGCGGGACGGTCATGCCCTCGAGGCCGGCCGTGACCTTCTCGGCGAGCGTGTAGACGTCCACCTGGGCGCGGCCGCACGACGGGCACGAGACGATCTCGAGCTTGCGGGGGCGCAGGTTGAGCGCCTGCAGGATCTGCGTGCCGACCTTGACCTCCTCGACCGGCGGGGCCGACAGGGAGACGCGGATCGTGTCGCCGATGCCCTGGCTCAGCAGGGCACCGAACGCGGTGGCCGACTTGATCGTGCCCTGGAACGCGGGGCCGGCCTCGGTGACACCGAGGTGCAGCGGCCAGTCGCCGCGCTGGGCGAGCAGCTCGTACGCGCGCACCATGACCACGGGGTCGTTGTGCTTCACGGAGATCTTGAAGTCGTGGAAGCCGTGCTCCTCGAACAGCGACGCCTCCCACACGGCGGACTCCACGAGGGCCTCCGCGGTGGGCTTGCCGTACTTCTCCAGCAGGCGCTTGTCGAGGGAGCCGGCGTTGACGCCGATCCGCAGCGAGACCCCGGCGTCGGAGGCCGCCTTGGCGATCTCCTTGACCTGGTCGTCGAACTTGCGGATGTTGCCCGGGTTCACGCGGACGGCGGCGCAGCCGGCGTCGATCGCGGCGAACACGTACTTGGGCTGGAAGTGGATGTCCGCGATGACAGGGATCTGGGACTTCGTCGCGATGGCGGGCAGCGCCTCGGCGTCGTCGATGGTCGGCACGGCGACGCGGACGATGTCGCAGCCCGCGGCGGTCAGCTCGGCGATCTGCTGGAGGGTCGCGTTGATGTCCGTGGTCGGGGTGGTGGTCATCGACTGGATGCTGATCGGCGCGTCCCCGCCGACGGCCACCTTGCCCACCTGGATCTTGCGGGACTTCCGGCGAGGGGCCAGCGTGGGTGCGGGCGGGGTCGGCATGCCGAGGTTCACTGCAGTCACGGTGCCAGTATCGCGCGTCCTGGGCCCGGGACCGCACCCTGGGAGGTCACGCGCACGAGATCGACGCATCGGCTGCGCACGGCGGCCATCCGGCTCGCCGGTTCACCCCGGGTCGATGCGACCATTGCTGCGCGTTTCATGGCAGACTTGATCACGTTCAAGCAATCATCAGGAGGACCAGGGACATGACCGGATTCCACGTCACCGCCGAGATCGCGAGCCAGCCGGAGACCTGGCGGCGCACGGCGGCCGTCGCCCGCGAGCGCGCCGACCTGCTGCCCGCCGCCGGCGCCCGGGTCGCCGTCGTCGGCTGCGGCACCTCGTGGTTCGTCGCGCAGGCCTACGCCGCGCGGCGCGAGGAGCTCGGCCTCGGGGAGACCGACGCCTTCGCCGGCAGCGAGTTCCCCGCCGGGCGCCGCTACGACCTCGTCGTGGCGGTCACCCGCTCGGGCACCACCACCGAGATCCGCGAGCTCCTCGCCCGCGTCCGCGGCACGCAGCCCACCCTCGCGATCGTCGGCGACCCCGACTCCCCCGCCGTCACCGAGGCCGACCACGCCGTCGTCCTCGACTTCGCCGACGAGACCTCCGTCGTGCAGACGCGGTTCGCCACGTCCGCCCTCGGCCTGCTGCGCGCCGGCCTCGGCGACGACCTCGAGGCCCTCGCCGACGCGGCCGAGCCCGCCGTCGCCGAGCCGCTGCCCGAGACCTGGGTGGGCCGTCGCCAGTACGTGTTCCTCGGCCGCGGGCCCGCCGTCGGCATCGCCAACGAGGCCGCGCTGAAGATGCGCGAGGCGTCGCTCGCCTGGGCCGAGTCCTACCCGTCGATGGACTACCGCCACGGGCCGATCTCCGTCGCGGACGACACCAGCGTCGTCTTCCTCCTCGGCGAGGAGGTGCCCGGCCTGGCCGACGACGTCGCCCGCACCGGGGCGCTCGCCGTCCGCCTGGACGAGGACCCGCAGGTCGCCCTGGTGCGCCTGCAGCGCCTCGCCGTCGCCAACGCCGAGCACCAGGGCCTCGACCCGGACGCCCCGCGCAACCTCACCCGCTCGGTCGTCCTGGACCCCGCGGCGTCATGACCGGCGCGGCACCGGGCCCGCTCGTCGTCGCGCTCGACGTCGGCGGCACGGACGTCAAGGCGGTCCTCGCGGGCCGGGACGGCGTCCTCGAGCAGCGCACCGTCCCCACGCGCGCGGACGAGGGGCCGGACGCGGTGGTCCGCTCGATCCTCGACGTCATCGGCGACCTGCGCGACCTCGCCCCCGCCGGGCGCGCGGTCGCGGCCGCCGGCCTCGCCGTCCCCGGCGCGGTGGACGACGAGGGCGGGCTGGTGCTGCAGGCGGAGAACCTCGGCTGGGTCGACCTCCCGATCCGCGACCTGGTCGCCGAGGCCACCGGGCTGCCGGTCGGCTTCGGGCACGACGTGCGCGCGGGCGCCCTCGCCGAGTGGCGCGCGGGCGCGTCCCGCGGCGCCCCCGACCACGCCTACCTGTCCGTCGGGACGGGGATCGCCGCGGCCCTGGTGCTGCGCGGGGAGCCCTACACCGGCGGCGGCTACGCGGGCGAGGTCGGGCACGGCGGCCCGCAGGGCGGCACCCCGTGCGCCTGCGGCGGGCGCGGCTGCCCCGAGACGGACGCCTCCGCCGCGGGTATCGCCCGCCACTACCGCGAGCGCACCGGCGCGACCACCGCCGAGGTGCGGGGGTCCGCCGAGGTGCTGCGGCGCGCCCAGGCGGGCGACGACGTGGCGCGCCAGGTCTGGGACCACGGCGTCGAGCGGCTCGGCGGGCTGGTCGCCGACCTCGTCCGCGTGCTCGCGCTGCCCCTGGTCGTCGTGGGCGGCGGCATCGTCCGCGCCGGCGACGACCTCTTCGTGCCGCTGCGGGCCGCCGCGGCACGGCAGCTGACCTACCACCCCGTGCCGCAGGTGGTGCCCGCGCAGCTCGGTGCCGACGCCGGCGTGCGGGGCGCGGAGCTGCTGGCCTGGTCGGCCGTCCCCGGGTCGCACCCGTGACCCGCGTCGTGGCCGTGACCCCCAACCCGGCCTGGGACGTCACCTACCGGGTCGACCGGCTCGTGCCGGGCGAGTCCCTGCGCGTGCGCACCGCGACGGCCCGGGCGGGCGGCAAGGGCGTGAACGTGGCCCGCGTCGCCCGTGCCCTCGGGCACCCGTCGCTCGCCGTCAGCACGGCGGGCGGGCCGCTCGGCGCCGCGTTCCGCGACGACCTGGCCGCCGCCGGACAGGACGCCCTGCTCGTCCCGGTCGCCGGTCCCACCCGGCAGAGCGTCACCGTGGTGCCGGCCGCGCCCGACGGCGCGCACCCCACCGTGCTCAACGAGCCCGGCGCGGCGCTGTCCGGCGCCGAGTGGGCCGCGCTGCTCGACGCCGTCGCCCGCACCGCCGGGCCGGGCGACGTCGTCACCGTCTCCGGCTCTCTCCCGCCGGGGACCACGCAGGACCGGTTCGCGGGCCTGGTGACCGCCGCGCTCGGCACCGGGGCCCGGGTGGTCGTCGACACCTCCGGCCCCGCGCTGCGCTGGGCCGCCGAGGCGGGCGCCCACCTGCTCAAGCCCAACCGCGCCGAGCTCGCCGACGCGGCCGGCCTCGACGACCCCGCCGAGGCCGTCGCCCTGCTCCAGGGCCTCGGCGCCGGGGAGGTCGTCGTCACCGACGGCGCCTCCGGCATGACGGCCTACGCCCCGGGCGACGGCCGTCCCCGCGTGGTCGCCCGCGCCCGGCTCACCGGGCCGCCGCTGGCCGGCAACCCCACGGGCGCCGGGGACGCCGCCACCGCCGCGCTGGCGGTCGGCCTCGCCGGCCCCACCGAGCCGAGCGCCGACCGCCTCGCCCTGGCCGTCGCCGTGTCCGCCGCCGCCGTCCTGCGCCCCGTCGCGGGCGACGTCGACCCGGCGGACGTCGCGGCGCTCCGCGCCCGCGTCGCCGTCACCTGACCGGCGACGCACCGTCCCTTCCCCGTCCCGACCCCGAAACGAGAACCCCGTGCCCCTCGTCACCACCGACGTCCTCCTCTCCCCCGCCCGCAGCGCCGGCCGGGGCGTCGGCGCGTTCAACGTCGTCCAGCTCGAGCACGCCGAGGCGTTCGTGTCCGCGGCGGAGCGCGTCGGCACGGGCGTCGTGCTGCAGGTGAGCCAGAACGCCGTCCGCTACCACGGGTCGCTCGCGCCCGTGGGGTCGGCGTGCCTCGCGCTCGCCCGCGCCACGTCCGCCCCGGTCTCCGTCCATCTCGACCACGCCGACGACCGCGACCTGGTGGCGGAGGCGCTCGACCTCGGGTTCTCGTCGGTGATGTACGACGGGTCCGCCCTGTCCTACGACGACAACGTCGCGTCCACGGCCGAGGTCGTGCGCGCCGCGCACGCCGCGGGCGTGTTCGTCGAGGCGGAGCTCGGCGAGGTCGGCGGCAAGGACGGCGTGCACGCCCCCGGGGTGCGGACCGACCCGGGCGAGGCCGCCGCGTTCGTCGCCGCCACCGGCGTGGACGCGCTCGCGGTCGCGGTGGGGTCCTCGCACGCGATGACCGACCGCACCGCCGCCCTCGACCTCGACCGGATCGCGCGGCTGCGCGAGGCCGTCGACGTCCCGCTCGTGCTGCACGGCTCCTCCGGCGTGCCCGACGACGAGCTGGTGCGCGCCGTGCGCGCCGGGATGACCAAGATCAACGTCTCCACGCACCTCAACGGCGTGTTCACCCGCGCGGTGCGCGAGCGCCTGGCCGCGGACGAGCGCCTCGTCGACCCCCGCAGGTACGTGGGCCCGGCGCGCGACGCGGTCGCCGACGAGGTGGCCCGCCTGCTGCGGCTGCTCGACGGCGCGGGCGACTGACGACCGGCTGACGACCGTCTGACGACCGGCCGTCAGACGACGGCCACCTCGATGCCGGCGGCCCGGAGCGCGGCGACCTGCTCCGGGTCCGCCTCGGTCGTCGTGACGACCAGGCTGATCGCGGCCGGGTCGGCGAACGGCGCCAGCGCGCGCTCGCCGAGCTTGGTCGAGTCGGCGACGACGACGGTCCGCCGCGCGGCGCGCCCCATGAGGCGGCTGATCTCCGCCTCCCCCTCGTGGAAGGCCATGCCCCCGTGCTCGGCGTCGAGCGCGTCCACCCCGAGGAAGGCGACGTCGATCGTCACCTGCGTGAGGGTGTGCACGGCGAGCGGCCCGACGAGCTCGTAGGAGCGCGTCCGGGCCGTGCCGCCGGTGACGATGATGCGCACGTGCGAGCGGACCGTGAGGTCGTGGGCGATGTTCACCGCGTTCGTCACGACGGTGAGGCGCTCGCCGTCGCGCAGCCCCTGCAGGTCCGGGTCCGTGGCGATGCCCTCGGCCACCATCGTGGTGGTGGTGCCGCCGTTGAGGCCGACGACGTCGCCCGGCTGCAGCAGGGACACGGCGTGCGCGGCGATCCGGTGCTTCTCGTCGGCCCGCCGCGCCGTCTTGTAGCGCAGGGGCAGGTCGTAGGCGACCGCCGTGGTGCGCGCCCCGCCGCGCGTGCGGGTGACCAGCTGCTGGCTGGCCAGCTCCACGAGGTCGCGCCGCACCGTCGCGGGCGACGTGTCCAGCTCGGTGACGAGCTCGTCGACGGTGACCTCGCCCCGCTCGGCGGCGAGCTCCAGGATGCGCGTGTGGCGGCTGTGCCGTGTCATCGGTCCCTTTTCTCGGGGCGTCGGCGATCGGTGGTCGGGCGCCGGCCGGCTACGTGAGCCGGACCGGGTCGATCAGGTCGGCGACGATGAGGATCGCGCCGGTACCGATCAATACCACGAACATCACGTACGCCACCGGCATCATCCGGGCCACGTCGGCCGGCCCGGGGCGCGGCAGCCCGCGGACGCGCGCCACGGTGCGCTTGGCGCCCTCGTACAGCGCGTTCACCACGTGCCCGCCGTCCAGCGGCAGCAGCGGGATGAGGTTGAACACGAACAGCGCCACGTTGAGCGCGGCGAGCAGGCTCAGCAGGTACTGGAGCGTGGTGACGACCGGCTGGTCCGCCGCGACGACGTCCACCGCCATGCGGCTCACCCCGACGACGGAGACCACCGAGTCCTGCGAGCGCGGCTGGTCGGTGAAGGCCTGTACCGCCGTGTCGGCGACGCGGACCGGCAGGGTGACGATCATGGCGGCCGTGCCGGACACCTGCTGCCACACCGCCTCGGGCACGGACGACAGCGGCAGCGGCTCGTACTCCTGGGTCGGCGTCACGCCGAGGAAGCCGGCCGTCTCGGTCACGGGCTGCCCGTCCGCGTCCACGGTCGCGGCGCCGTCGGCGTCCGTCACGGGGACCTGGCGGTCCGCGGTCGTGACGGTCAGCGGCACCCGGGCGCCGTCGCGCTCGACGACCACCGGGACCTCCTGGTCCGGGGAGTCGGCGATCATCCCCGACAGTTGGTCCCACGACGTGACGGCCGCGCCGTCCCACTCGACGATCTCGTCGCCGGCCTGCAGCCCCGCCGCGGCGGCGGGCGACGGCGCGGCACCCTCGGCGCACACGGGCGCGCCGTCGGCCGTCGTCGACGTCGGGGTGCACTCGCTCACGGCCCCGACGGTCGTCGTGACGGTGGGCGCCCCGATCCCCACGAGGACGACGAAGGTCAGCACCGCGGCGATGACCAGGTTCATCACGGGCCCGCCGAGCATGACGACGAGCTTCTTCGGCGTGGACAGCCGGTAGAACGCGCGGTCCTCCTCGCCGGGGCGGATCTCGCTGACGGAGGCGTCGCGCGCGTCGGCGATCACCTGCCCGAAGAACCCCCCGCGGCGGCGCGCGCCCTCCGGCGCGGCCGGCATCATGCCGACCATCCGCACGTAGCCGCCGAGAGGGATCGCCTTCACCCCGTACTCGGTCTCGCCCTTCGTGCGCGACCACAGGGTGGGGCCGAAGCCCACCATGTACTGGCTCACCCGCACGCCGAACTTCTTGGCGGGCACCATGTGGCCCACCTCGTGCAGGCCGATGGAGAGGGCGAGGCCCACCACCATCACGGCGATGCCGATCACCCAGGAGAGAACGTCCACGCGTCGAGCCTAGGTCACCGAGGCACACGCGCGGCACGGTCCGGGGGCCGCGCGCGTGCAGGCTTCGTCAGGACCGCGCGAGGATCTCGTCCGCGCGCGCCCGCGCCCAGCGCTCGGTGCCCTCGACGGCGTCCAGCGTGACGTCGGCGGCGGCCACGCCGTCGTGCTCGGACAACACCCGCTCCACGGTCTCGACGATGTCGAGGAAGCCGATCCGCCCGGCCAGGAACGCGGCGACGCCCTGCTCGTTCGCCGCGTTGTAGACGGCGGGGTGGGTCGCCGACGCCGCTGCGGCGGCCCGCGCCAGCCCGACGGCGGGGAAGGTCGCCTCGTCCAGCGGCTCGAACGTCCACGACGCCGCCCGCGTCCAGTCGCAGGGCGGGGAGACGACGTCGAGCCGCTCGGGCCACGACAGCCCGAGGGCGATCGGCAGGCGCATGTCCGGCGGCGACGCCTGCGCGATCGTGGACCCGTCGCGGAACTCGACCATCGAGTGCACCACCGACTGCGGGTGCACCACGACGGTGATGTCGTCCACCGGCACGTCGAAGAGCAGGTGGGCCTCGATGAGCTCGAGCCCCTTGTTCATCAGCGAGGCCGAGTTGACCGTCACCACGGGCCCCATCGACCACGTCGGGTGCGCGAGCGCCTCGTCGGCCGTGACCTTCTTGATGTCGTCGCGGCTGCGGCCGCGGAACGGCCCGCCCGAGGCCGTGAGCACCAGCCGGCGCACCTCGTCGCGCGCTCCCCCGCGCAGGGCCTGCGCGATCGCCGAGTGCTCGGAGTCCACGGGCACGATCTGCCCGGGGGCCGCCGCGGCCTTGACGAGGGACCCGCCCACCACCAGCGACTCCTTGTTCGCCAGCGCCAGCGAGGAGCCGCCCGCGAGCGCCGCGAGCGTGGGCCGCAGCCCGACCGACCCGGTGATGCCGTTGAGCACGACGTCGCTGCCGCGCCCGGCCAGCTCGGTGGCCGCGTCGGGGCCGGCGAGCACCTCGACGTCCGCGGCGCCCTGTCCGAGGCGGCCGGCCAGGGCGGACCGCAGGTCGTCGGCACGCCCGGCGTCGGCGACGGCGACGGCGCGCGCCCCGACCGCCGCGACCTGCTCGGCGAGCAGCCCGACGTCCGACCCGCCGGCGGACAGCGCCTCGACCCGGAACCGCCCGGGGTGCGCCCGGACGACGTCGATCGCCTGCGTGCCGATCGAACCGGTGGAGCCGAGGAGGGTGACGGAGCGGGGTGCGGCGGCGGACATGCCGCTCATCATCCCAGGTGCGGCGGGGGCGCCGGCGCCGTCGTGCGGGCCGGGGGACGCGCCGCGGAAATGCCCGGAATTCACCCGCTCCGGTGCTTGACTTCTCGACGTCGGACCGTGGCGCCCGGTCGCGGGCGGGTGTGAGGCCGGTTACGTTCGCAAACATGCGTACTTATCGCGTGATAGTCGGCAAGCGGCCTGTGGCCGCACTTGCCGGGCTCGTCGTCCTCGTCTCCGGCTCGGTCGTGGCCACCGCCGCCCCGGCCGCCGCGGACGGCGACGGCGAGACCCACCGCATCTACGCGACCCGCGAGGGTCTGGTCGGCAAGCGCACCGCCAACGGGCACAAGATCCGCAAGAACGACCACTTCGTGGCGCTCCCCTCGCGGCGCGCTCTCTCGCCGAAGGGGTCCGGCGCCTACTCCGTCCGGGTGTGCCGGGCGGGCAGCACGCGCTGCGAGTACGCGCCGGTGTGGGACGTGGGCCCGTGGAACAGCGTGGACGACTACTGGAGCTCGACACGGCACGCCGCGCGCAGCCTCCCGAAGGGCACGCCCCAGGCCTCCGCCGCGTACCGGCTCGGGTACAACGGCGGACGGGACCTCTACGGGCGCAAGGTCACCAACCCCGCGGGCATCGACCTCGCCGACGGCACCTATCGCGACGGCCTGCGCCTGCCCCGCAACGCCTGGATCGACGTGACGTACCTGTGGCAGGGCTCGGCCCGCACCGGGATCGTCGTGACGAACGGGCGCACCCTCAACGTCCGGTCCGGCCCGAGCGCCGCGCGGGCGCGCACGGGCCTGGCCGCGAACACCGCGCGGGTGCCGCTGCTGTGCTACTCCCGCGGGCAGTGGATCTCCGGCAGCCGTGGCACCACGAACCTCTGGTACAAGATCGGCCGCAGCAACTGGGTCTCGGACGCGTACCTCAACACCGGCACGGGGCGCCCGGTGGCGCGACACTGCTGACGCGGCGGCACGGTGCCGGCGCGCTCAGGCGGGCGCGCGCTCTCCCGCCGGCGTGATGAGCATCAGCGGGCGGTGGCGCACCAGCAGCCACAGGGGCAGCACGATCACGCACAGCACGGGGAGCACCGCGACGTCGGCGACCATCGCGACGCCCATGAACAGGGCCAGCCACCCGTCCCGCGCGACGACCATCGTGGCGCCGAGGACGGCGGCGGCGACCGCGATCGCGAGCGGGATGCCCGGGAACGCGGCGTGGGCGGCCAGCGCGACGGCCACGCCGACGAAGACGGCCGGGAAGATGCGACCGCCGCGGAAGCCGGCGCCCGCCGCCACGACCAGGGCGACGATCTTCACGACGCCGAGGCCGAGCAGCGCCCACACCCCGTACTGATCGGCGGTCCGGGTGAGCTCCTTCATCTCGTCCAGGCCCTTGAACAGGCTGAGCGGCCCGCCGAGGACGCCGAGCACGCCGAGCACGAGGCCGCCCGCCCCCAGGGCCAGGACCGGGTGGCGCAGGGCGTGGAACGCGCGGTGCACCAGGGGGAACGCCCACACGCCCGCGAGGCACAGCAGCGCGGCGGCGATCGCCACGAGGGAGCCGGTGACCAGGTCGAGGGCGGCCGGGGTGTAGGCGGGCACCTCGACGTTCAGCTGCGGGGCGCCGAACAGCACCATGGTGAGCGAGCCCGCGCCGGCCGCGACGAGCGGGCCGAAGAGCCGGTCGAAGAGCTCGCCCTTCCCGCGCCCGGCCAGCATCTCCGTCATGAGGAGCGCCGCGCCGACGGGGGTGCCGAACATCGCGCCGAGCGTGCCGGACGCCGCCATGAGGATCACGACCTGCTGCGGCGCGCCCAGGCGCAGACGCGCGACCACCCAGACGGCGAGGGCGACGTTGACGGCGATGATCGGGTTCTCCGGCCCGAGGCTGACGCCGCCCGCGAGCCCGACCGCGAGGGCCAGCGCCAGGCCGGGGACGGTCCGCGGGGGCAGCGGCGCGGCGACCAGGCTGGTGGTGGCAGGGTCGTCGCCCGCGTGGCCGGGGAACCACGCGACGATCGCGCCCACGACGAGCCCGGTGAGCGTGAGCGTCCCGAGGATCCACCAGGGCGAGTCGCCCTGGGTCCCCACGGCGGCGGGCAGGGTGTCCCACAGCCAGTCCTGCGCCGCGCCCGCGACGGAGGACACGAGGATCAGCCCGAGGGCGGACAGGACGCCGACGACGGCGCCGGGGACCGCGACGGCAGCCAGCCGGGCGGTCGTGAGGGCGGTGGCGGACGTCTCGAGGGCCGGTCCCGGGCTCTGCGCTGGCACAGCTCGGAACCTACTGGCCCCCGCTCCATCCGGCGCGGCGAGGGTGCCGGCTCACGGCGCCGCCCCGGGAAGGGGGGCGTCGTCGAGCACGTCGGCGGGCCCCTCCGACGGGTCGCGCGGCCCGGCGACGGCCGCCGCGCGGTCCGACCAGGTGCGGGCGCCCGCCGCGAGCGCGACCGCGGTCCCCGCCACGACGACGGCGGCGGGGACCGGCAGGGCGTCGACGCCACCCCGCGCCACGAGCAGGGAGGCGAGCGCCGCCCCGACCGCGATCCCGCCGTTGAACACCACGGGGATGAGCGCCGCCGCCGTCGACCGCCGGGCGGGGCCGCCCAGGCGCAGGATCAGGGTCTGGGCCAGGGGCGGCAGGGCGCCCGAGGCGACGCCCCACAGCGCGACGACCGCCGCGCCGAGGGCGGGGTGCACGTCCACCACCGCGAGCCCGAGCAGCGCGACCGCCGTGCCGGCCGTGCTCAGCACGAGGGCGGGTGCGGTACGCGCGCCGAACCGCCCGGCGAGCACCACCCCCAGCGCGGAGGCGAGCCCGAACACGAGGAGCAGCGTGCTCACCCCGCCGGGCACCGCGGCCGCCGGGGTCTCGACGATCCGCACGACGTAGGTGTAGGCGCCGTAGTGGCCCACCAGCAGGACGCCGACGATCGCGGTGACGGCGATCATCGGGCCGGGTCCGGCGGGCGAGGCCTCCGGCACGGTCGGGCCGGCGTCGGTCGTCGGGGCACCGGACCGCGCGCCCGCTCGCGGGGAGCGTTCCACGACGGCGCGCACGAGGACGGCGACGACGAGCGTCAGCGCGGCGAGACCCGCGAACGCGGCGCGCCAGCCGACGGCGCGCGTCACGAGGCTCGCGAGGGGCGTGCCCAGCACCATGCCGAGCGTGGCCCCGCCGAGCACGACCGCCACGGAGCGCGCCAGCAGCCGGTCGGGCACCAGGTCGGCGACGTGCGCGTTGGCGCTCGCCCAGAGCAGCCCGACGGCGGCGGCGCCCACGAGCCGGGCGCCCACGGCGACGCCGTACGTGGGAGCGAGCGCCGTCGCCGCCGACGACGCGGCCAGCACGGCGAGCGCGACGGCGATCACCGTCCTGCGGTCCCGCCCGGCCACCAGCCGCACCAGGGGGAAGCTCGCGACCACCACGGCCGCTGCCCAGACGGAGACGAGCAGGCCGGTGCGGGACTCGTCCACGCCGAGCCCGGCACTCATCTGCGGGAGCACGGCCGTGGGCAGCATCTCGGCCGTGACCATCGTGAAGGTGCCGGCGCCGAGCACCAGCAGGGTGGGCCACGGGAGGTCGGGTGCGGGACGCGGGGTCGAACGGGTTGTCGTCATGTCGACGACGCTAAAGATTGACACTAATGTCAATGTCAAGCGTGACCCACGACACTCCCGGAGGCCCATGATGAAGATCGGCGAGGTCGCCCGGCGCACGGGCGTCGCGCCCCGGCTGGTGCGCTACTACGAGCAGCAAGGGCTGCTGACGGCGGAGCGCGCGGCCAACGGCTACCGCACCTACTCCGAGGCCGACGTCGAGCGGGTGTCGCGGGTGGCGGGCATGGTCCACGCCGGGATCCCCACCCGTCTCATCAAGGTGCTGCTCGACATGGAGGAGACGGCCCTGCAGGACCACCCGACGTGCCCCCGCACCGTCGCCGAGCTCCTCGCCTCCGAGCTGGGTGGTATCGAGGACCGCATCGCGTGCCTCACGCGCAGCCGCGACACCATCCGCGAGTTCCTGGCCCGCACCGAGCACGCCGCGCTGCTGTCCGAGGCGGCCGCCCGCTGACCCGCGCCACGCACGACGCCGCAGGGGCCGCCGACCTGTGGTCGGCGGCCCCTGCGGGCGGTGCGGCGGCGCGAGGCGGGTCGGCCCCGGTCACTTCACGACACGGTCACTCCACCCCGAGCAGCACCTCGATCGCGCGGGCGAAGAACCGGTCCACGGAGCCCTCGGCGTACGCGTCCGAGCCCTTGGCGCGGCTGAACGTGGCCGAGCGGATCTCGGTGGAGGTCAGCGGCTCCTGGCGGTCGAAGTACGCGACGAGCCGGTCGCACAGCGCGTCCACGTCGTCGGTGTCGTAGCCCTGCGCGCCGCGCTCGGCCGGCGCGAACTTCTCGCCGTCGGGCCGCCCCAGGCGCCCGTACATCGTGCGGGCGCGGTCGGCGAGGGCGGCCATCCAGGCCTCCTGGCCGTGCGCCGCGACGTACTCGGCACGCTGGCGCGCGATGAACGCCGCCTCCAGCCGGTCCAGCGCCGCGTCCACCTCGTGCGTGTCGTAGCCGCCGCGCACCAGGTCGAACGTCGACACCTGGATGTCGGCGTGCGACAGGGGCTCCGCGGTGCGACCCTCGTAGGCCTGCCGGGCGTGGTCGAAGAAGTCCTCGACCTCGTCGCGGTCGTACCCGGTGCGCATCGCGGACACCGTGCTGAACAGTGCGCTCACTCGTCCTCCTCGGCAGCCAGCTGCCCGCAGGCGCCGTCGATGTCGCTCCCGCGGGTGTCACGGATCGTGGTGGGGATGCCGTGCCCGCGCAAGCGTGCCACAAACTCGTCCTCGACATCACGCTCGCTCGCGGTCCAGATCGAGCCGGGAGTGGGGTTGAGCGGGATGGGGTTGACGTGCACCCAGCCGCGGCCGCGGGCGTTGAGCTTCTCCCCCAGCAGGTCGGCGCGCCAGCCGTGGTCGTTCATGTCCTTGATGAGCGCGTACTCGATCGACACGCGCCGGCCCGTGACCTCGAAGTAGCGCCGCGCGGCGTCGAGCGCCTCGTCCACGCTCCAGCGGGTGTTGATCGGCACGAGCTCGCTGCGCAGGTCGTCGTCGGGCGCGTGCAGGCTGAGCGCGAGCGTCACCGGGATCTCGAGCTTCGTGAGCTTCTCGATCGCCGGCACCAGGCCCACCGTCGAGACGGTGATGTTGCGTGCCGACATCCCGAAGCCCTCGGGCTGCGGCGCGACCAGCGCGCGCACCGTCTCGAAGACCGCCTTCGGGTTCGCCAGCGGCTCGCCCATGCCCATGAACACGAGGTTGTTCAGGCGGGTCGGGCCGCCGGGGATCTCACCCTCCGCGAGCGAGCGGTTCGCGGCGCGCACCTGCTCGAGGATCTCCGCCGTCGAGAGGTTGCGGGTGAGGCCGAGCTGCCCCGTCGCGCAGAACGGGCACGCCATGCCGCAGCCCGCCTGGGACGACACGCACAGCGTGGTCCGGTGCGGGTAGCGCATGAGCACCGACTCGACCTTCGCGTCGTCGAACAGGTGCCACAGCGTCTTGACCGTGGTGCCACCGTCCGCCTCCAGCCGCCGGGTGGGGCGGATGAGCGGGGGGAACATCGTCGTCGCGATGGCCTCGCGCGTCGACGCCGGCAGGTCGGTCATCTGCTCCGGGTCGGACGTGTAGTGCTGGAAGTAGTGCGTGGCGAGCTGCTTGGCCCGGAACGGCTTCTCCCCCATCGCCTCCATCGACGCCACCCGCTCCGCGGGCGTGAGGTCCGCGAAGTGCTTCGGCGGCTTGCCCCGGCGGCGCGGCGCCATCTGCAGGGGCATGGGTGCGGTCTCGTCGCCCGGCCGGACCACGGGGATCCCGAGGTCGGTGCCGGGCGCGGCGGGACGGGCGGAGGTGGGGGGCATGACGGTTCCTTACAGGGCGCCGGGCGGCGCCATGGTGAGCACGAGGTACACGAACGGGGCGGTGACGACCAGCGAGTCGAGGCGGTCCAGCACGCCCCCGTGACCGGGGAGCAGCGAACCCATGTCCTTCAATTCTAGGTCGCGCTTGATGAGCGACTCGGCGAGGTCGCCCACCGTGGCGGTGATCGCCGTGAGGACGCCGAGGACGACGCCCAGCAGCGGGCTGGCGTCGAGCGCGAGCACCGCGCCCGCGACGCCCACGGCCGTGGCGAGCACGACCGAGCCCGCCAGGCCCTCCCAGGTCTTCTTCGGGCTGACGGTGGGCGCCAGCGGGTGGCGGCCCATCGTCACCCCGGCGATGTACCCGCCGGTGTCGTTCGCGACGGCGAGCAGGATGAACAGCGCCACGCGCAGCTCGCCGTCCGGCTGCGCCAGCAGCAGGAGCACGAAGCCCGCGAGGAACGGCACGTACGTCGCCGCGAAGACGGAGGCGGCCGAGTCGCGCAGGGCCTGCGGCCCCGGGCCGTCCAGCACCCGCCAGACGACGACCGCGCCGACCGTCAGCACGTACGCGACCAGCAGCGCCTCCGGCCCCGACGTGTACGCCGAGACGACCATGCCGGCCCCGCCCACCAGGAGCGGGAGCATGGGCAGCCGGATGTCGCGCCGGGCGAAGGCCTGGCGAAGCTCCCAGAGCGCGGCGCCCACGGCGACGACCGCGACCGCCACGAACGGCTCCGGGCGGAACCACAGGGACGCCGCCACGCCGACGAGCAGGAGCACGCCGACGGTGATCGCCGCGGGCAGGTTGCGGCCGGCGCGCGACGACGTCGGGCCGGCCGCCCCACCGGTGGCGGGGTCGAGCGGGGACGCGTCCTCGCCCGGTTCGAGGGGATGGGTCACCATCAGACCTCGAGCAGCTCGCTCTCCTTGCCGGCGAGCAGCTGGTCGATCGCCTCGACGTGCTTCTTCGTCAGCGACTCCAGCTCCTTCTCGGCCCGGGACACCTCGTCCTCGCCGGCCTCGCCGTCCTTGACGATGCGGTCCAGCTCCTCCTTGGCCTTGCGGCGGACGTTGCGCACGGAGATGCGGGCGTCCTCCGCCTTCGTCTTGGCCATCTTCACGTAGTCACGACGCCGCTCCTCGGTGAGGGCGGGCATGACGACGCGGATCGCGTTGCCGTCGTTCGACGGGTTGACGCCCAGGTCGGACTCGCGCAGCGCCTTCTCGATCGTCGTCATCGAGCTCTTGTCGAACGGGGAGATGAGCACCGTGCGCGCGTCCGGGATGTTGAACGACGCGAGCTGCTGCAGCGGCGTCGGGGCGCCGTAGTAGTCCACGGTGATCTTCGAGAACATGCCGGCGCTCGCGCGGCCGGTGCGGATGCCCGCGAAGTCCTCCTTGGCGACCTCGATCGCCCGGTCCATCTTGTCCTCGGCCTCGAGGAGGGTGTCGTCGATCACCGGTGCTCCATTCTCGTCGTCGTGCTCGTCGGTCGTGTCGTGCTCGGTGGACCCGCGCAGGGTCAGTGCGTGGTGACCAGCGTGCCGATCTTCTCGCCCAGCAGTGCGCGGGTCACGTTACCCGGCTCCTCGAGGCCGAAGACGCGCATCCGCACGTCGTTGTCCCGGCACAGCGAGAGCGCGGTGGCATCCATCACGTTGAGGCCGCGCACCAGGGCGTCGGTGTAGGTCAGCTGCTCGAGCCGCTCGGCGTCCGGGTTCGTGCGCGGGTCGGCCGAGTAGACGGCGTCGACGCCGTTCTTGCCCATGAGGACCTCGTCGCAGTGCGTCTCCAGCGCGCGCTGCACCGAGACGGTGTCGGTGGAGAAGTACGGCATGCCCGCCCCCGCACCGAAGATCACGACGCGCCCCTTCTCCAGGTGACGGATCGCCCGCAGGGGGATGTACGGCTCCGCGACCTGCCCCATGGTGATCGCGGTCTGCACGCGGGTGGTCACGCCGTCCTGCTCCAGGAAGTCCTGCAGCGCCAGGCAGTTCATCACCGTGCCGAGCATGCCCATGTAGTCGGCGCGGGCACGGTCCAGGCCGGCACGGGACAGCTCGGCCCCGCGGAAGAAGTTGCCCCCGCCGGACACGATCGCGACCTGCACGCCCTGGCGGACGGCGTCGCCGATCTCCTGGGCGACGCGGCGCACGACGTCCGTCGCCAGGCCCACGCTGCCGCCGCCGAAGGTCTCGCCGGAGAGCTTCAGCAGCACCCGGCGTGCCGGCGCGCTCTCGCCCGCCGCGGCGGGCGGCTCGGTCTGGTTGGTCTCGGTCACGTGCGTCACCGTCGCTCTCTCGGTCTGTTCCGCATGCCTCGGGCATGTGCTGCGCATCGCCGCGCGGCGCGCTGGACGCCGCGGGCGTGGCCGGGCCTGCGCCGCCCGACCGTTGGTGATCACCCTCCGCGCATCCTGGCACCGGACGGCGGCTCCCGCCCCGTCAGGGGCGCGGGTGGGTGGGTATGCGACAGGCCCGACCGCACCGCGCACGGTGCGGTCGGGCCTGGACGCAGGCGGGTGTCAGCTGCCGACGCGGAAGCGGACGAAGCCGAGCAGGTTGCCGCCGGTGGCGGCGACGTGCTTGGCGACCGTCGTCTTCGTGTCCTTGGCCAGCGGCTGGTCCACGAGGACGGCGTCCTTGAAGAAGCCGCCGAGGCGACCCTCGACGATCTTCGGCAGGGCGGCCTCGGGCTTGCCCTCGGCGATCGAGACCTCGCGCGCGATCTCGCGCTCCTTCTCGACGACGTCCGCCGGGACGTCCTCGCGGGACAGGAACCGCGGGGCCAGGGCCGCGACGTGCTGCGCGACGTCCTTGGCGACGGGCTCGGCCGCGTCGTCCGTGGCGACGAGCACGCCGATCGACGGCGGCAGGTCCTTGGCCGTCTTGTGCAGGTAGGTCGTGACCTTCGGCGCCTCGAGGCGGGCCACGCGGCGCAGCACGATCTTCTCGCCCAGGGTGGCGCCCTGCGCGGCGATCGTGTCGGCCACGGTGCCGTCGGCGGCCGGGGCGGCGAGCGCGGACTCGGCGTCCGTGGCACCCGCGGCGGCGGCGGCGTCGAGGACGGCGTCGGCCAGCGCGATGAACTTCTCGTTCTTGACGACGAAGTCCGTCTCGGCGTCGAGCTCGATCATCGTGGCGGCCTGGCCGGCGGCGGAGTCCTCGACCTTGACGGCCACGAGGCCCTCGGTGGTCGCGTTGCCCTCGCGCTTGGCGGCGCGCGCCAGGCCCTTCTTGCGGATGATCTCGATGGCCTGCTCGGCGTTGCCGTCGGCCTCGTCGAGCGCCTTCTTGACGTCGAGCATGCCGGCACCGGTGCGCTCGCGGAGCGCCTTGATGTCAGCGGCGGTGTAGTTCGCCATGGGGGTCCTCCGTGCTGGTTCGAGATCCGCCCGGCCCCGGTCGGGGCGCCGGGCGGAAGGGGCGTGCGGGGTCGCGGGCCGGTCGCGCGACGGCGACCGGCCCGCGAGGCCTCACTCGGACTTCTCGGTGGCCTGCTCGCCCTCGGCGGCCGGCGTCTCCTCGGCGGCGGGCGCCTCGGTGGCGGTCTCCTCGGCGACGGGAGCCTCGGTCGCGGCCTCCTCGGCGGCGGGCGCCTCGGCCTGCGCGGCCTCGGCACCGGCCAGGAGCTCGCGCTCCCACTCGGCCAGCGGCTCGGCCTCGGTGGTCTCCGCGGCCTCGCCCTTCTTGCCCGAGTGACGCTGCATGAGGCCCTCGGCCGCGGCGTCCGCGATCACGCGGGTGAGCAGCGTGACGGAGCGGATCGCGTCGTCGTTGCCCGGGATCGCGTAGTCGACGACGTCGGGGTCGCAGTTGGTGTCGAGGATCGCGACGACGGGGATGCCCAGCTTGCGGGCCTCGTTGACGGCGAGGTGCTCCTTGTTGGTGTCGACGACCCAGACCGCGGACGGCGTCTTGGCCATGTCGCGGATGCCGCCGAGCGTGCGGGCGAGCTTGTCCTTCTCGCGACGCAGGACGAGGAGCTCCTTCTTCGTCAGCGCGGAGCCGGCGACGTCGTCGAAGTCGATCTCCTCGAGCTCCTTGAGGCGCTGGAGGCGCTTGTGCACGGTGGTGAAGTTGGTGAGCATGCCGCCCAGCCAGCGGTGGTTCACGTACGGCATGCCGACGCGGGCGGCCTGCTCGGCCACCGGCTCCTGCGCCTGCTTCTTGGTGCCGACGAAGAGGATGGTGCCGCCGTGGGCGACGGTCTCCTTGACGAACTCGTAGGCGCGGTCGATGTACGACAGCGACTGCTGGAGGTCGACGATGTAGATGCCGTTGCGCTCGGTGAAGATGAAGCGCTTCATCTTCGGGTTCCAACGGCGGGTCTGGTGCCCGAAGTGGACACCGCTCTCGAGGAGCTGGCGCATGGTCACGACGGCCATGACACGTCCTTTCGCCGCGTGCGCCGGATCATCCGGGCTGCACGCGCGTCTGGCGACCGGCCCTGCATCCTCGGCAGGAGTCCGGTCGCGGTACTCGGTTCGTCGGTGACGGGCATCTGACCCACCACCCCTGGCGTCACGCCGGGCCGGCACCGTCCCCGGGAGTACCGGGCACGGACCGCTGCCGACGCGGCCGCGCCCTGCGACCGGCGGACCGGGACGCGGGGCGCGTACGTGACGCGCGATGTCGACCTGCCCGCACCGTTCCCCCGGCCCGGACGGGCTCCGAGCCGTCGAGGACGGCAGCGGAGCACACCGGGAAGGTTCGGGGGCGAGGCACAAGCCGATCGCGCCCACCAGTCTACCCGACGGGAGGGGGCCGTCCGTCGCCCCCGCGACCGGCCCCGTCACAGCCGGCGTCGCCTGTCGCCGCGCCGGGCGTGGGCCCCTCGCGGATCCGTCC
>NZ_JBHVFQ010000025.1:0-60218 GCF_042801555.1 Isoptericola sp. NPDC057559 | reverse complement strand
CGTCGGCGCCGATCGCGGCGAGCGACTCCTGGGCGCGGCGCGCGGCGTCGGCGCCCGGGACGCCGGCCGCGCCGAGGGACGCGCGCCGTGCGCGCAGCCGCGCCACGAGCGCGTCGGTGCGTCGTCGCGACGCGGCGAGCCGCTCCGGCGTCAGACGGCCCGTGCGGACGGCGTCGACGAGGGCGTCGACCGCGGAGCGGAACAGCGCCTCGTCCTCGCGGCCCGCCGTCGTGCCGAGGCAGAGCAGGTCCGCGCCGCCCTCGACGGCGCGCACGGCGGCCTCGCCCACGTCCGCGCCGTCGGAGACGGCGCGCATGTCGAGCGCGTCGGTGATCACGGGCCCGGCGTGACCGAGCTCGCGGGCGAGCGCGGCCACCGCGGGCTCGAGCGACGCGGGGGCCGGGCCGAGGGCCGGCACGACGACGTGCGCCGTCATGAGGGTGTCCAGGGCGGGCGCGTCGTCGGGCCCGGCGCCGTCGTCCGCGAGCGCCGCGGCGAAGGGCACGAGGTCGCGCCGGCGCAGCGTGCCGAGGTCCGCGGCGACGACGGGCAGCTCGAGGTGCGAGTCGGTGGTGGTCGACCCGTGCCCGGGGAAGTGCTTGGCGCACGTGCCCGCGCCGCCGCGCTGCAGCCCGCGCGCGAACGCGGCCCCGTGCCGTGCGACGGCCTCCGGGTCGGTGCCGAACGCGCGCACGCCGATCACCGGGTTGCCCGGCGCGTCGACGTCGAGCACCGGCGCGAGGTCGAGGTCGACCCCCGCGGCGGTGAGCAGCCGGCCGAGCGCCTCGCCGGCGTCGCGGGTCAGCCCCGCGTCGTCCGCCACCCCGAGCGCCGCGGCGCCGGGGAGCGACGACCCCGTCGCGGCCTCGAGCCGCGACACGTCGCCGCCCTCCTCGTCGGTCGCGACCAGCAGGTCCGGCGCGAGGTCGTGCAGGCTCGCGGTGAGAGCGGCCGTCGCGGCCAGGTCCGGGGTGTTGTGCGCGAAGAGCACGACCCCCGCCAGCCCGGAGCGCGCCGCGTCGGCGAGCCACGGCGGCGGGGTGGTGCCCGAGAACCCGGGCAGGAGCACCCCGTGCACCGCGCGCAGGGTGGCGTCGGGCGCGCTCATCCCTTCACCGCCCCGGACGTCAGGCCCGACGCGAGCCGCCGCTGGACCAGGATGAAGAAGATCATCACCGGCACGGTGATGATGGTCGAGGCCGCCATGATCGAGCCCCAGTCGTTGGAGTGCTGCCCGAAGAACGACCGCAGCCCGATGGCCACCGTGTAGTTCTGGGTCTCGCCGCCGAGCAGCGTCATCGCGAAGACGAACTCGTTCCACGCCGTGATGAAGCTGAAGATGCTGGTGGCCACGAGCCCGGGGGCGACGAGCGGCAGCAGGATCGAGCGGAACATCCGGCCCCAGGTGGCGCCGTCCAGGTACGCGGCCTCCTCGAGCTCCACCGGCACGGCGGCGACGAAGCCGCGCAGCATCCAGATGCCGAACGGCAGCGCCAGCGCGACGTACACGACGACCAGGCCGGTGAGCGTGCCCAGCAGGTGCAGGTTGCGCACCTGCACGAACAGCGGGATGACGAGCGCCTCCAGGGGCACCATCTGCACCACGAGGACGAGCATGAGCACCTGCGTGCGCAGCTTGAACCGGAACCGCGCCACGGCGACGGACGCCAGGAGGGCGAGCAGCGACGAGGCGAGCACGGTGAGGAGCGCCACGATCAGCGAGTTGCGCAGGAAGACGTCGAAGCCGCCGTCGGTGAGCACGAACTCGAAGTGCTCGAGGGTGGGCTCGGCCGGCACGAAGGACGACCCGCGGCCCGCCTTGCCGTCGAACGCGCTGACGAGCATCCAGTACGCCGGGAACAGCGTGAAGACGAGCAGCAGCGCGACGGCCACGCCCTTGCCCACCTGGACGGCGGTGGAGGGCCGGCCGGGCCCGCGCCGCCGCGCGGGGGCGGCGGTCCGCCGGTCGGCTCGCGGGGCGGTGCTGGTCGCGGCGCTCACAGCTCGTCCTCCTTCAGGATGGTGCGCACGTACGCGACGGTGATGCCGAGCAGCAGCAGGGTGAGCAGCACCGCGATCGCGGCGCCGAAGCCGTACCGGTTCTGCCCGAACGACTCGGTGTACGACCAGACGCCGAGGTTGAGCACGTCACGGTTGCTGCCCGCGCCGCCCGGCATGAGGTAGACCTGCGCGAAGACCTTGAAGTCCCAGATGGTCGACAGGATGATCACGACGGCGAAGATCTGCTTCAGCTGGGGCACGATCACCGAGAAGAACCGGCGCCACGGTCCGGCCCCGTCGATCTGGGCGGCCTCCAGCAGCTCCTTCGGCACGCCGAGCAGGCCGGCGAGCACGGTGATCGCCACGAACGGGAAGCCGTGGTGCACCACGTTCAGCAGCACGATGGCGTAGAACGACCAGCGGTCGGTGAACCAGTTGACGGGCGCGTCCTGCAGGCCGAGGGCCTGCAGCACGTGGTTGAACACGCCGCGGTCGGCGTCGAAGATCCAGATCCACACGTACGTGCCGGTGACGGCGGGCATCGCCCAGGCCGCCATGATCGCGCTCGACACGACGGTGCGCCAGACGCGCCCCAGCGACGCGAGCAGCACCGCCACCGCGGTGCCGAACACCACCGTGCAGGCGACCGACAGGACGGCGAACACCACGGTGTTCGGCAGCACCACGGCCCACAGCTGCTCGGAGGTGAAGATCTCGGCGAAGTTGTCGAGCCCGATCCAGTTCGGCTCGCCCAAGACGATCTCGCGCAGCCCGTAGTCCTGCAGGGAGAACAGGACGACCCGCAGCAGCGGCCACAGGAGCAGCACGGCGAGCACGAGCAGCGCGGGCGTCAGGAGCATCCACGGGCGGGTGCGCGCCAGGAGGGACCGGCCGAGCGGGCGGCGCCCGCCGGGCCCGGGCTGCTGCCCGGGCCCGGCGGGGGCCGCGACGGGGAGAGTGCTCGTCATCCGTCAGTTGCCACCGTTGAGCAGCGACGACATCTCGTCGGCCGCCTTCGTGCTGGCGGTGGGCACGTCCTGGCTGCCCGAGAGGATCGACTGCATCATCGTGCTGGTCGTCAGCTTGGCCTGGACGGCGCCGAAGTTCGGCGACACCGGCACGGACGCACCGCCCTCGACGAACTGCTTCGCGAACGGCGCCACGAGCGGGTCGGTGCTCTTGAGCGTCTCGTCGAGCAGCGACTTCTGCCCCGGGAAGTAGCCGGCCTGCTCGCCCCACTCGGTGGCGAACTCGCCCGTGGTCATCAGCTTGATGAACGCGAACGCGAGGTCCTGGTCCTCGGCGGTGGAGAACATGCTGAGGTGCGAGCCGCCGAGCACCGACGGCGACATGCCGCCGTCCTTGCCCGGGATCGGCACGGCGGCGAACTTGCCGTCCATGTCCTTGTTCGCCTCGACGATGGCGCCCGGGGTCCAGGAGCCCATGATCGCCATGCCCACGTCGCCCTGGGCGAACGCGTCGAGCACGTCGGTCTCGCGCCAGGTCGTGGCGCCCGCCGACGAGTAGCCGTCCTCGGCCAGCCCGGTCCAGAAGCTCAGGCCCTCCTGCGCCTCGGGGCTGTCGAGGCCCGAGGTCCAGGTGTCGCCGTCGAGCGTCGCGACCTCGCCGCCGGCGCCCCAGACCCACGGGTACACCGTGAACTCGGCGTCGCCGGGCACCGCGACCGCGGTCTTGTCCGGGAACTTCGCCTTGATCGCCTTGGCGGCCGACTCGATCTCCGCCCAGGTGGTGGGCGGCTCCACGCCGGCCTTCTCGAAGATGTCCTTGTTGTACACGAGGGAGCGGACGCCCGCGTACCAGGGCATCCCGTACAGCTTCCCGTCGTACGTGCCGGCGTCGACGAGGCCGTCCACCAGGTCGTCGCCCAGCCCGGCGTCGGCGATGTAGTCGTCGAGCGGCGCGAGCGCGCCCGCGTCCGCGAACTCCGGCGTCCACGTGGTGCCGGTCTCCGCGACGTCCGGCGTGGTCCCGCCGGCGATCGCGGTGACGAAGCGGTCGTGCGCGTCCGCCCACTCGACGAACTCGACGTTCAGCCTCGCCCCGCCGGTCTCCTCGGTGAAGGCCTTCCCGACCTCGTCGAAGAACGTGTCGGCGCTGGGGTTGGTGCCCTGCATGATCCACACGTCGAGGGTCTTGCCCTCGCCGTCGACGGCGCCGTCCCCGCCGTCGTCGGAGCCGCTGCCGCAGGCGGCGGCGCCGAGCGCCACCAGTGCCGCGGTCGCGACCCCCACGGTTGTCCGGGTCCACTTCTCTCGCCGCATCGCTGTCCTCCCCTGACGGCCCCCTGGGCCGTTCCCTCGTGCGCGGCCCCCGTGGGCGCCGTTCGCGCGGTCATGTCGTCGCGACGTCCTCGTCGTCCGGCGCGACGTCCTCGTCTCGCTGTCTGCTGATCGCTGTCGTGCAGCACGCGGTCGTCGCGTGCGACGACCCCCGGGTTGAAAGGAAGTTCCCGGCGGCCGGTCTGGGAGGAAGATTACTGACCAACCGAGGGCGTGCAAAGTCGCCGCACCATTCCGTGACAGGACGGTGACCTCCGCGGGGGGCCCGACCCCGTACGGGCCGACGGGCGGCCCGGGAGGGCGCGCGGGTCAGGGCACGCGGGTCAGGGCACGCGGTTGATCCAGGTCGGGTTGCCGAACTTGGTGCGCACCAGTTCCTCCGCCCGCGCGAGCTCGTCCTCGCGCAGCGTGGAGTCCTTGGTGCGGTAGTGCGCCCTGAAGTGCGCCTCGAAGGCGTCGACGATCTCGTCGCGCGCCATGCCGGTCTGCGACCGCAGCGGGTCCACCCGCTTGTTCGCGCTGGTCGTGCCCTTGTCGGACAGCTTCTCGCGGCCGATGCGCAGCACCTCGAGCATCTTCGCGTTGTCGATGTCGTAGGCCATCGTCATGTGGTGCAGCACGGCGCCGCCCGCCAGGCGCTTCTGCGCCGACCCGGCGAGCTTGCCGGCCGGCGACGAGACGTCGTTCATGCCCGAGAAGTACGCCTCGACCCCGACGTCCTCCAGCGCGCCCAGCACCCAGGAGTCCAGGAAGGCGTACGACTGCTCGAAGGACAGCCCGTCCACGAGCGAGGCGGGCACCACGAGGGAGAACGTCACGCAGTTCCCCGCCTCCATGAACATGGCGCCGCCGCCGGAGATGCGCCGCACCACGGTGACGTCGTGCTTGCGCACCCCCTCGGGGTCCACCTCGTTGCGCAGCGACTGGAAGGACCCGATGAACACCGCGCGCTCGGTCCAGTCCCAGAACCGCAGCGTGGGCCCGCGCCGGCCCTCGGCCAGCTCCTCGGTGAGCACCTGGTCCAGGGCGGCGAGGGTGGCCGGGGCCAGCGGGCCCGGGCGCAGCACCTCGAAGGTGTGGTCGTCCCACGTGGTGGCCAGGCCCAGGGCGCGGCGCACCGCGACGGCGACCGACCAGGCGTCGAAGCCGACCATGGCCACCTCGCCCGCCACGCGCCCGTCCTGCTCGGCGCGGCGCAGGCCGTCGTCGACGGCCCGGGCGATCTCGCTCGTGGACGTCTCGCGCGGCAGCCCGGCCAGGGTGTCGTCGATGACCTCGAGCGCGTCGTCCGGCTCGAGGAAGAAGTCGCCGCTGAGCCTGACGTCGGCGAGCAGCCCGTCGCGCACGTCGAGGTCGACCGTCACGAGCTTGCCACCGGGAACCTTGTACTCACCATGCACGTCACCACGGTAGCCGTGCTGCGCCCGGACGGGACGCGGCGTCGGTCACACCCGGCCCCGAGCGGGCGAGATTCGTTTCGTTAGCCCCCCTTCGCGAGAAAATGACTGCCACACTGTTCCCCGTGACCGGCACGGACGCCCCGCCCCCCGCCCTCGAGCGCGTCGTCGCCGTCGATGTCGGCGGCAGCGGCGCGCGCCTGCTCGCCGTGCCCGCGCTCCCGGCCCCCGGCTCGCCGACCGGCGCCGACGACGGCCCGATCACCCTCACCGGCCGGCCCGTGCGCATCACGGCCGCCGGCAGCGACGCCGCCGACGTCGTGGCCGAGCTCGTCGCGGCCCTCGGGCGCCGCCTCCCCGGCGTGCGGATCGCGTCCGCCGCGCTGTCGGTCACCGGCCTCCCGTCCCTGGTGCCCGACCCGGGCGCCCTGCACGACGTGCTGCACGACGCCGGCGCCACCGCCACGGCGGTCGCCGCGGACGCGCTCGCCGCGCACCTCGGCGCGCTGGGCGGGCGCCCCGGCGCCGTGGCCGCCGTCGGCACGGGGGCGATCGTGCTGGCCACCGACCTGCGCCGCCGCTGGCACCGGGCCGACGGCTGGGGCCACCTGCTCGGCGACCTCGGCTCCGGGTCGTGGATCGGCGCGCACGGCCTGCGGGCCGCGGTCGCCACGCACGACGCCAGCCCCGGCCCGGCCTCCCCCACGCTGCTCGCCGCGGCGATGGAACGCTTCGGCCCCGTCGAGGGCTGGCCCGCCGCGCTCTACGGGCGCGCCGACCGCGCCCACGTGCTCGCGTCGTTCACCCCCGCGGTCGCCGGCGCCGCCCGGGCCGGCGACCTCGTGGCCCAGCGGATCCTGCACGACGCCGGCACCCATCTCGCGGAGACCCTCGTCGCCGCGCTGCGGCCGGGCATCCCGCCGCTGGCCGCGCTGACGGGCGGCGTCCTGCAGATCGGCGACGCCGTCACCACCCCGCTGCGGGCGCGCCTGTCCGCCCTGCGCCCCGACGTGCGGCTCGTGCCCGCGGACGGCAGCCCGCTCGACGGCGCCCTGCGCCTCGCCCGCTCGCTGGCCGACGACCGCGGCGGCTCGCTCGTCGAGCCCACCGACCCCTGGCTCACCGTGCGGGGCACCCTGTCGCCCGCACCACCCGCCACCCACCCGACGCCGGCGCCCGCCGGGAAGGAGAACCCCGCGCATGAACGGTGACGTCCTCGTCCGGCTCCGCCAGACCCTGCCCACGCTGCGGCCCGCCGAGGCGCGCATCGCCTCGGTCGTGCTCGACGACCCGCCCGGCGTCGTCGGCGCCACCATCACCGAGCTCGCGTCGCGCGCCGGCACGTCCCAGGCGACGGTCGTGCGGTTCTGCCGTGCCGTGGGCTACGCCGGCTACCCGGAGTTCCGGATCGACCTCGCGCAGGCCACGAGCCGCCGCGCCGTGGAGCTCGAACGGTCCGGCATCGCGGAGGGCGAGATCAACCGGACCGACACCGCCACCGACGTCGTGTCCAAGATCGCGTTCCACGAGGCCCGGACCATCGAGGAGACGGCGCGCATGCTCGACCTGGACGCGCTCGAGCGCGCCGTCGACGCCATGGCCGCCGCGCCGCGCGTCGACGTCTACGGCGCCGGCTCCAGCGGCCTCACCGCGCAGGACCTGTCCCAGAAGCTCTCGCGCATCGGCATCGTCTGCTTCGCCCCCGTGGACCTGCACGGCCAGCTCCAGTCCGCCGCGCTGCTCGGCCAGGGCTGCGTCGCCGTCGCCGTGTCGCACACGGGCACCACGGTCGAGACGATCCAGGCCCTCACCCTCGCCAAGGACGCCGGCGCCACGACCGTCGCCGTCACCAACTTCCCGTCGTCCCCGCTCGCCGAGCTCGCCGACGTCGTGCTCTCCACGACCGCGCGCGAGACGCAGTTCCGCTCCGGGGCGATGTCGAGCCGCATCGCGCAGCTCGCCATCGTCGACTTCCTGTTCGTGCGCGTCGCGCAGCGTCGCTACGACCAGACCACCGCCGCGCTCAAGGCCACCTACGAGGCCGTCCAGCCCCACCGCCTGCAGGCCCGCGCGCCGAAGTAGCGCCCGGGCCCGGCGGTCAGTGCGCCTCGACGCCGGCGTGCAGCAGCCCGTAGACGTACGCGTCGATGAGCGACTCCCACGCCGCCTCGATGACGTTGGGCCCGACGCCCACCGTGGACCACGAGTGCTGCCCGTCGGTCGTCTCGACGAGCACGCGGGTGGTGGCGTCGGTGCCCTGCTGGGCGTCGAGGATGCGCACCTTGAAGTCGATGAGCTCGAACTTCCCGATCTGCGGGTAGACGCGCGTGAGCGCGCTGCGCAGCGCCTGGTCGAGGGCGTTCACGGGGCCGTTGCCCTCGCCCGTGGCGACGACGCGCTCGCCGCCCGCGTGCAGCTTCACGGTCGCCTCGGCGACCGCGTCCGCGTCCCGGCTCGCGGCGTCGTGACCCGCGTTGCCGACGACCGTCTCGACGATCGTGCGCCAGCTCTCGACCCGGAAGTACGACTGCCGGGTGCCCGTGAGCTCCTCGCGCAGCAGCAGCTCGAACGACGCGTCGGCGGCGTCGAACGTGTAGCCCTGCGCCTCGGCGTCCTTGACCCGGGTCGTGACCCGGGTGAGCAGCTCGCCCTGGCCGCTGAGGTCGTACCCCAGCTCGCGCCCCTTGAGCTCGATCGAGGCCCGCCCGGCCATGTCGGACACGAGCATGCGCATGTCGTTGCCGACGGCGGTGGGGTCGATGTGCTGGTAGAGGTCCGGGTCCACCTTGATGGCGCTGGCGTGCAGGCCCGCCTTGTGGGCGAACGCGCTGGCGCCGACGTACGGCTGGCGCGCGTACGGGGAGATGTTGGTGATCTCCGCGACGGCGTGGGCGATGCGGGTCGCCTCCTCCAGCCCCCCGCCGGCGAGCGTGCGCAGGCCGTGCTTGAGCTCGAGGTTCGCGACGACGGTCACGAGGTCCACGTTCCCCGTGCGCTCGCCGTACCCGTTGACGGTGCCCTGGACGTGCCAGGCGCCCGCGGCCACGGCGGCCAGCGTGTTCGCGACGGCGCACCCGGAGTCGTTGTGCGCGTGCATCCCCAGCAAGGGGTCGCCCGGCGCGGCGTCGCGCCCGTGCGGCACGCCGAGCGACTCGCGCACCCCGGTCACGACGTCCGTCACCCAGTGGGGCAGCATGCCGCCGTTGGTGTCGCACAGCGTGACGACCTCGGCGCCCGCCGCGAACGCCGCCTCGGCCGCGGCCCGCGCGTACGCGGCGTCGAAGCGGTAGCCGTCGAAGAAGTGCTCGGCGTCGACCACCACCCGGCGCCCCTCGCCCACGAGGAACGCCACCGTGTCGGTGATCATCGCCAGGCCCTCGTCGGGGGTGGTGCGCAGCGCGCGCTCCACGTGCCGCACGTCGAACTTCGACACGAGGGTGACCACGGGCGCCTCGGAGTCGAGCAGGGCGCGCACCTGGGGGTCGTCCCAGGCCCGGGTGCCCGCCTTGCGGGTGGATCCGAACGCGGCCAGCAGGGCGTTCTCCAGGCGCAGCTCCTTGGCCGCGCGGCGGAAGAACTCCGTGTCCTTGGGGATCGCCCCGGGCCAGCCGCCCTCGATGAAGCCGACGCCCAGCTCGTCCAGCAGCGGCGCGATGGCCAGCTTGTCCGCCACGGAGAGGTTCATGCCCTCCTGCTGCGCGCCGTCGCGCAGGGTGGTGTCGTACACGTGGAACGGGGTGGCGGTCATGCGGGACTCCCCAACGTCGTGGAGCTCTGGGCGATCAGGTCAACAAAAAAGACCCTCCGGGGTACGGAAGGTCTGCGCGTCCGGCGGGTGTGCCGGACGCGCTACGCAATGATGAGCGAGCGACGCTGGTACGCGAGGCGTGTCATGGGCCACATGGTGCCACACCCGCGCGGCGCCCCGACAGCACGTCCACGCCGCGGGCGCTCGGCTCAGGCGGGCAGCGACCATGCGACGGACCTCTCCGCGGCGTCGGGCTCGAGGTAGGCGAGCAGCGCCGCCGCCTCCGCCTCGGCCTCCTCGCGCGCCGCCGGGGCGACCTGCTCCAGCTCGACCACGCGCAACGTGGCCCGCTCGCCGTCGCGCTCGGTGGACCACGTGCCGGCCACCCGCCCGTCGACGAGCAGCGTGGGCAGCACGTCCGCGTTGCGCCGGTAGACCTGCGGGACGGCCGCCGGGGTGACGAGGCGGTCGCGCACGTCGTGCGCCACGAGCAGCTGGTCCCACCGGGCCAGGAACCGCGGCGGGGCGGCGGCGTCCCCCGGGGCGAGGTCCGCGCCGTCGAGGTCGAGCAGCTCCCGCCCGTCCGGCGCCTCGTAGGCGCGCAGCTCCAGCAGCGCGAGGGCCCGCTTCAGCGCCCCGACGCCCCGGATCCCCACCCCGCGCGCGACGTCGCGGGCCGACGCCGGCCCGAAGGCGGCCAGGTAGCGCCCGACGACGCGGGCCCGGGCCTCGTCGGGCGGGACCTCGGGCAGCGGGTGCGGCAGCCGGTCGGCCAGCCAGCGGGTGCCGTCCTGGTACCGCACCGCCACGTGGGAGCCCCACAGCCCGCTCGGGGGCACGTGCACGAGGCCGCCGCCCGCGCTCGCGAGGCGCCACCACGCGCGGCTGACGCCGCCGGGGATCGCCGCGACGGCGTCGACGCCGGGGTACTGCTCGGCGGCGAAGGACTCCACCTCGTCGAGGGTGCGCGGCTCGGCGCAGTACGCGCGCACGGCGGCGTTGAGGCCGGCGAGGTCGACGCCCGCCCGCCGGGCGCTCGCGCGCCAGGCCGCGAGCCGCTGCTCCGCCGAGACGGCGTCGAGCAGGGGCCACACGTCGGCGGGCACGAGGTGCAGGGTGGACCGCATCACGGTCGCCTTGACCACCACGCCGTCGGTCAGGGCCTCCTCGAGCGCCGCGATCGTCTGCCCCGAGCGCCGCGACCAGAGCGCGACGTACGGCATGTCGGCGTGCTGCGCCTGCAGGCCGCCCACCCGCCCGACGACGGCGGGGACGTCGTCGTCGGACCGGGTGAGCAGCTGCTGGCGCGCGAGGGTGGTGCGGTTGAGCGCGTCCGCCGTGATCGGGGTTGCCATGCGGTGTCGGGCCTCCGTCCGTGGTCGTGACCGACCCCGCCCGACCGTCCCGCGGCAGACCCGCGCGGCGCCGCGTCAGGCGAGCCGGCGCATCCAGCCGTGCCGGTCCGCGGCCCGACCGTACTGGATGTCGGTGAGCTCGGCACGGATCGCCATGGTGAGCTCGCCGGGCTCGCCGCCCGAGACCTGGTGGTCGAACGAGTCGCCGGCGAGCCGG
This sequence comes from Isoptericola sp. NPDC057559, assembly GCF_042801555.1. Classification (NCBI taxonomy): domain Bacteria; kingdom Bacillati; phylum Actinomycetota; class Actinomycetes; order Micrococcales; family Promicromonosporaceae; genus Isoptericola; species Isoptericola sp. NPDC057559. The sequence continues at coordinate 49,200 of NZ_JBHVFQ010000025.1, read as the reverse complement.
CCGACCGGGGTGATGACCGCCGCGGTGCCGCACGCGAAGATCTCGCGCACGCTGCCGTCGGCGAGCCCCGCCGCGACCTCGGCGAGCGGGATCCGGCGCTCCACGACGTCGCGGCCGTGGTCGGCGGCGAGACGCAGGATCGACGAGCGCGTCACGCCCTCGAGGATCGAGCCGGTGAGCTCGGGCGTGTGCACGGCCCCGTCCGCCATGACGACGAACACGTTCATGCCCCCGAGCTCCTCGAGGTACGTGTCCGACGTGGCGTCGAGGAAGCACACCTGGTCGAAGCCCTGCTCCTGCGCGATCATCTGCGGCAGGAGGCTGGCGGCGTAGTTGCCGCCGCACTTGGCGTCGCCGGTGCCGCCCGGCCCGGACCGGTGGTAGTCCTCGGCCACCCAGATCGACACGGGCTTCACGCCGCCCGCGAAGTACGGGCCCACCGGCGACGCGATGACCAGGTACTCCACCTCGGCCGCGGGCCGCACCCCGAGGAACGACTCGGACGCGAACATGAAGGGCCGCAGGTACAGGCTGGAGTCCTCGCCGGACGGCACCCAGGCGAGGTCCGTGCGCACGAGCGCCGCGATGGACCCGATGAAGTCGTCCACCGACAGCCCCGGCAGCGCCAGCCGGTGCGCCGAGCGGGCGAACCGCGCCGCGTTGGCGTCGGGGCGGAAGGTCCAGACCGTGCCGTCGTCGTGACGGTAGGCCTTCATGCCCTCGAAGATCTCCTGCGCGTAGTGCAGGACGGCGGTCGCGGGGTCGAGCTGCAGGGGCCCGTACTTCTCGATGCGGCGGTCGAGCCAGCCGTCGCCCTGGCGCCAGCTGATGCGGGCCATGTGGTCGGAGAAGACGGTGCCGAACTTCGGCGCCTGCAGCGCGGCCTCGCGCTCGGCGTCGGGCGTCGGGCTGTCCGTCTCGCGCACGTCGAAGAGGGCGACGAGGTCCTCGAGCTCGGCCGGGAGGATGCCCGGTCGGTCGGTGCTCGCGGCGGAGGCGGTGGTGCTGGATGTGGTCATGATGCGGGGCCCTTTCACCGGGTGACCCCTGTAGTTTTCCACGACCGCGCATCCCGTGGGCACCGGCGTCGCTCCGACCACAGCGGCCACCCGGACACGAAGAAGACGGCTCGGAGGAGACGCCGGGTGATCGATGGGGATGACGGCCGGGGCGGGCGGTGGCTCGGACGACTCGTCCGACGGCGCGGCGCGGGTGGCGCCGCGCCGTCCGGTGACGACGGTGGGGCTGTCGTCAGCCGTTGACGCGAGCGGCGAGGTCGCGCCCGACCTCGGCCGTCGTGCGTACTCGGTCGCCGCGCTCCACGAGGTCGGCGGCGACGGCCGCCTCCACGCGGGCGGCCTCCTCGGCGAGGCCGAGGTGGTCGAGCAGGAGGGACACCGACAGCACGGTGGCGGTCGGGTCGGCCTTGCCCTGCCCGGCGATGTCCGGGGCGGAGCCGTGCACCGGCTCGAACATCGACGGCGCGGTGCGGTCCGGGTTGATGTTCGCCGACGCGGCGAGGCCGATGCCGCCGGTGATCGCGGCGGCCTGGTCCGTGAGGATGTCGCCGAACAGGTTGTCGGTGACGATCACGTCGAACCGCGACGGGTTGGTCGTGAGGAAGATCGTGGCGGCGTCGACGTGCAGGTAGTCCGTCGTGACGTCGGGGAACTCGGCGTTGACGGCCTCGACCGTGCGGCGCCACAGGTGCCCGGCGTGCACCAGCACGTTGTGCTTGTGCACCAGCGTGAGGTGCTTGCGGGGGCGGGCCTGCGCACGGGCGAAGGCGTCGCGCACGACGCGCTCGACGCCGAACGCGGTGTTGACGGAGACCTCGGTCGCGATCTCGTGCGGGGTGCCGACGCGCAGCGCGCCGCCGTTGCCCACGTAGGGGCCCTCGGTGCCCTCGCGCACGACGACGAAGTCCACCTCGCCGGGGTTCGCCAGCGGGCTCGTCACGCCGGGGTACAGCTTGCCCGGGCGGAGGTTGACGTAGTGGTCCAGGGAGAAGCGGAGCTTGAGCAGCAGGCCGCGCTCGAGGACGCCGGACGGCACGCTGGGGTCGCCGATGGCGCCCAGCAGGATCGCGTCGTGGCCCTTGATGGCCTCGAGGTCGGTGTCGGTCAGCGTCTCGCCGGTCGCGTGCCACCGGCGCGCGCCCAGGTCGAACTCGGTGGTGGAGACCTTGACGTCGGCCCCGGAGACCGCCGCCTCGAGGACCGCGAGGCCCTGCTCCACGACTTCGGTCCCGATGCCGTCGCCGGCCACCACTGCCAGGTCGATGCTCCGCGTCATGAGGGCGAGCCTAAGCCCGCGGGGTCATGATGCGGACAGAAATCTCATTCCTCGGACAGGCGGCGTCGTGACCTCGCAGGTCACGGGCGGCCACCCGACAATTCCCTTGGCCCGCGCGCCCCGCTCGCCCACGATCGCCCCATGACCTCGGACGACGACCTCCGGCCCTACTTCGACGCGGCCGCCGCGAACCTGACCTTCAACTCCCCGCTCGGCGCCGCGCGGGTGGCGGACCTCCTCGAGCGCCTCGCTCCCCCGGCCCCCGACGCCCGCGTCCTCGACCTGGGCTGCGGCTCGGGCGAGCTCCTGCTGCGGCTGTGCGCGCGGCACGGCCTCGCCGGCGACGGCGTCGACAAGCACCCGGGCGACCTCGAGCGCGCGCGGCGTGGCGCGGCGGAGCGCGGCCTCGGCGACCGGGTGGCCTTCCACGAGGCGGACGCGTCGGCATGGGACGGGACGGCGCCCGTGGTGCTGAACGTGGGTGCCGGGTACATCTGGGGCGACGCCCCGGACGCGTTCGCGGCCCTGCACCGGCACACCGCGCCCGGCGGCCTGCTGCTGTTCGGCGACGGGGTGTACGAGGCCGAGCCGGACGCGGACGTGCGCCGGGACTTCGGCGACCTGCCCGACCTCGCGGGCCTGGCCCGTGCCGCCACGGACGCCGGCTTGCGCGTGCTGCACGCCGCCACCTCCACGCAGGCCGAGTGGGACGACTTCGAGTCCGACTGGCGCGCCGGCATCGAGCGCGTCGGGACGCCCGGGGCGCGCGCCTTCGCCGACCGGCGACGCGACGAGTACCTGGGCGGCTACCGCGGCGTGGTCGGCTTCGCCTGGCTGGTCCTCACCCCGGCGTGACGCCGTCCTCGACGGACCGCCGCGACTCAGGCGCGGAACAGCACCTTGAACCGCTCGCAGACGACGGGCATCGTCGGGTCGAACTCGCGCCCGATCTGCTCGAGCGTGCGCCGCCAGTAGCGCTCGTGCCCCGCGCGCCAGTCGGCGAGGGAGCGGTCGCCCTCGCCCTCGGCGGCGGCGTGCTCCGCGGTCACGTCGTCGAACGGCACGGTGTCGACCCGGGTGGTCTTGATGAGGAGGCGCGGCGCGCCGGTGCCGTCGAGCACGATCGACAGGTCGCCCTTGCGCGGCAGGGGCTCCTCCGCCGCCTCGTACTCCCACACGGCGGCCGCGGTGCCGGTCTTCACGCCGTCGAGCACCAGCTGGAGCAGCTCGTCGGCCAGCTCGGGCGAGTCGCCGAACGACCACGCCGGCGGCGGCACGACGTTCTCGGACCGCTCGCCCACCGCGCCGCCGTGGCTGGTGCGGCCGGCGCTCGGCCGGGCGACGTCCCAGAACTGCGTGATGCGGTCGGCCTGCTCGGCGTCGGTCAGCCCAGCGTTCGCGTCGTCGGTCATGCCGACCATCCTGCCAGGCCACGGCGCCGCAGGCCGGTGCGGCATGGCACGATGCCGGGATGTTCACGCGCGTCGCCGCCTACGCCCTCGTCGTCGAGGACGACCGCATCCTGCTCCCCCACTGGTCCGGCGGCACCGGGTCGGGCTGGACGATGCCCGGGGGCGGCATCGACCCCGGCGAGCACCCCGAGGACGCGGTCGTGCGCGAGCTCCGCGAGGAGACCGGCTACGACGTCGTCGTCGACGGCCTGCTCGGCGTGGACAGCATCGTCGTCCCCACGGAGCAGCGGTTCGACATCGGCCTCGGCGCCCCGACCGAGCCGATGCACGGCATCCGCATCGTCTACCGCGCCCACGTCGTGGGCGGGGAGCTCTCGGTCGAGGCCGACGGCACCACCGACGGCGTCGCCTGGCACCACCTGTCCGACGTCGACGCCCTCGACCGCGTGGGCCTGGTCGACGTCGTCCGCGGCTGGGCGGGCCTGCTGAGCTGACGGGAGAACGCGCCCGGCCGCCGTCAGGCCGGGAAGAGCACCGTGAACCGCTCGCACACCACGAGCATCGACGGGTCGAGCTCGCGCCCGAGGGACGCGAGCGCGTCGCGCCAGGCCCGCTCGTGCTCCGTGCGCCACGACTCCAGCGTGCGGTCGCCCTCGCCCTCGAGGTGGGCGTGCTCGGCCGTGACCTCCGCGAACGGCACGATCTCGACCCGCACGGTCCGGATCAGTGCGCGCGGCTCGCCCCGGCCGTCCAGCACGATCGACAGGTCCCCCGGGGCGGGCACCGGGTCGCCGACGTCCTCGAACTCGACGACGAGCGACGCCGCGGCCGTCTTGCGCCCCTGGAGCACCAGGGCGAGGAGCTCGTCGGCGAGCCCGGGCGAGTCGCCGAACGACCATGCGGGCGGCGGGACGGCGTCCGCCGACCGCTCCCCCGACGCCCCGGCGGGGCCGGCGCGCCCGGCGCTCGGGCGGGCGTCGTCCCAGAACTCCGCGATGCGTGCTGCCGGCGGGTCGCCCGTCGGAGGACGGCTCGTGTGGTCGCTCATCCCGGATATCCTTCCTGGCCGACCTGTGTCCGCCCCCCGGAGGGCCCCGGCACCTCCGGACGCACGTGCGGCCGCCGGCCGGGGGTCTCCCGGGCGGCGGCCGCGCGCGTCGCTGCTGACGGTGTGGGTCAGCGAGCGGCGCTGCCCTCCGTGTAGTCGGAGTCAGCGGGCTTGATCCACGAGAACATCTTCCGGAGCTCGCGCCCGGTGGTCTCGATCGGGTGCGCCTCGCCCTTCTGGCGCAGCGCGGTGAACTCGGGGGCGCCGGCGTCCTGGTCGGCGATGAAGCGCTCGGCGAAGGCGCCGTTCTGGATGTCCGCGAGGACGGCCTTCATGTTCTCCTTGACGTGCGGGTCGATGACGCGCGGGCCGGAGACGTAGTCGCCGTACTCGGCCGTGTCGGAGACGGACCACCGCTGCTTGGCGATGCCGCCCTCGACCATGAGGTCGACGATGAGCTTCAGCTCGTGCAGCACCTCGAAGTACGCGACCTCGGGCTGGTAGCCCGCCTCGGTCAGCGTCTCGAAGCCGTACTGGACCAGCTGCGAGGCGCCGCCGCACAGCACGGCCTGCTCGCCGAAGAGGTCGGTCTCGGTCTCCTCGGTGAACGTGGTCTTGATGCCGCCGGCGCGCAGGCCGCCGATGCCCTTCGCGTAGGACAGGGCGAGCTCCCAGGCGGAGCCGGACGCGTCCTGCTCGACGGCGACGATCACGGGCACGCCGCGGCCGTCGACGTACTCGCGGCGCACGAGGTGGCCCGGGCCCTTGGGGGCGACCATGAGGACGTCGTGGCCGGCCTCGGGCTTGATGTAGCCGAAGCGGATGTTGAAGCCGTGCCCGAAGACGAGCGCCGCGCCCTCGGCGAGGTTCGGGGCGATCTCGTCGCGGTAGACGTGCCGCTGGACCTGGTCCGGCGCGAGGATGACGACGACGTCCGCCTCCTTGACGGCGTCGGCGACGGTGAGCACGCGCAGGCCCTCGTCCTCGGCCTTCTTCGCGGACGCGGAGCCCTCGCGCAGGCCGACGCGGACGTCGACGCCCGAGTCGCGCAGGTTCAGCGCGTGGGCGTGCCCCTGGCTGCCGTAGCCGATGACGGCGACCTTGCGCTGCTGGATGATGGACAGGTCGGCGTCGTCGTCGTAGAACAGCTCAGCCACGGTGATGCTCCTCGGTCTCGATACTTCGATTCGGTACTGCTGGTCGGTTTCTCGGTGGTCACCGGCAGGGGTGACGGTACGCGAACGGCGTCAGGCCGTGCGTACCCGCTCCAGCGCTCGGTCGGTGATGGACCGCGAGCCGCGGCCCACCGCGAGCGTGCCGGACTTGACGATCTCGCGGACGCCGTACGGCTCGAGCGCGCTGAGCAGCGCGGACAGCTTCGCGTCGGTGCCCGTCGCCTCGACGACGACGGTGTCGGGCACCACGTCCACGACGTGGGCGCGGAAGAGGTCGACGACCTCCAGCACCCCGGCGCGGGTGGCGGCGTCGGCCCGCACCTTGACGAGCAGGAGCTCGCGCTGCACGGACGACTCCGGGTCGAGCTCGACGATCTTGATGACGTTGACCAGCTTGTTGAGCTGCTTGGTCACGTGCTCGAGCGGGTGCTCCTCGACGTCGACCACCACGGTGATGCGCGAGATCTCCTCGTGCTCGGTGGGGCCGACGGCCAGGGAGTGGATGTTGAACGCGCGCCGCGCGAACAGCGCGGTGACGCGGGTGAGGACGCCCGGCTTGTTCTCGACCAGCACGGACAGGGTGTGACGCGACATGGTGGCTCTCCGTCTCTGCTCGCGCCGGTCAGTCTTCGCGGTCCCACGCGGGCGAGATGCCGCGCGCGTACTGGATGTCGTCGTTCGGCACGCCGGCGGCGACCATCGGCCACACCATGGCGTCGCGCGAGACCTGGAAGTCGATGACCACGGGGCGGTCGTCGATCTCCTGGGCCCGCTTGATCGCGGCGTCGACCTCGTCCTCGCGCTCCACGCGGATGCCCTCGCAGCCGTACGCGTCGGCGAGCTTCACGAAGTCGGGGATGCGCTTGGTGCCGTGCCCGGTGTGCAGGTCGGTGTTGGAGTAGCGCTCGTCGTAGAAGAGCGTCTGCCACTGCCGCACCATGCCGAGGGAGCTGTTGTTGATCAGCGCCACCTTGATCGGGATGTCGTTGATCGCGCAGGTGGCCAGCTCCTGGTTGGTCATCTGGAAGCAGCCGTCGCCGTCGATGGCCCACACCTCGCGGTCGGGCTCGCCGACCTTGGCGCCCATCGCGGCGGGGACCGCGAAGCCCATCGTGCCGAGGCCCGCGGAGTTCAGCCAGGTGCGCGGCCGCTCGTAGCGGATGAACTGCGCCGCCCACATCTGGTGCTGCCCCACGCCCGCGGCGTAGATCGCGTCCGGGCCGGCGAGCTCGCCGAGGCGGGAGATCACGTGCTGCGGCGACAGGTGCCCGTCGGCGGTGGGCGTGTAGCCCAGGGGGTAGGTCTCGCGCCAGGTGTCGAGCTGGTGCCACCACGCCGCCAGGTCCGGCTTGCCCACCTTGGCGTGCTCGGCCTCGAGCGCCGGCACCAGGTCGGCGATCACCTCGCGCAGGTCGCCCACGATCGGCACGTCCACGGGGCGGTTCTTGCCGATCTCCGCGGGGTCGATGTCGGCGTGCACGACGGCGGCGCTCGGGGCGAAGCTCGACAGCCGGCCCGTGACACGGTCGTCGAAGCGGGCGCCGAGGGCGACGACCAGGTCGGCCTTCTGCAGCGCGGCCACGGCGGGCACCGTGCCGTGCATGCCCGGCATGCCGAGGTGCTGCGGGTGGCTGTCGGGGACGGCGCCCCGTGCGGTGAGGGTCGTGACGACGGCGGCGCCCGAGACGTCGACGAGCCGGCGCAGCGCCTCCGACGCGCCCGCGCGGATGACGCCGCCGCCCACGTACAGCACCGGGCGGCGGGCGGTGGCGAGCAGCTTGGCGGCCTCGCGGATCTGCTTGGCGTGCGGCTTCGTCACGGGGTGGTAGCCGGGCAGCGCCAGCTCCTGCGGCCAGGAGAACGTGGTGCGCGACGTCATCGCGGACTTGGCGATGTCCACCAGCACGGGGCCCGGCCGGCCGGTCGAGGCGATGTGGAACGCCTCGGCGATCGTGCGCGGGATCTCGTCGGGGTCCGTGACCAGGTAGGAGTGCTTGGTGATCGGCATCGTGATGCCGACGATGTCCGCCTCCTGGAACCCGTCCGTGCCGATGAGCGACTGCGCCACCTGACCGGTGATCGCCACCAGCGGCACCGAGTCCATGTGCGCGTCGGCGATCGGGGTCACGAGGTTCGTCGCGCCCGGGCCCGACGTCGCCATCGTGACGCCGACCCTGCCGGTCGCGTGGGCGTAGCCCTGGGCCGCGTGCCCGCCGCCCTGCTCGTGCCGCACCAGCACGTGGCGGATCTGCTTGGAGTCCATGAGCGGGTCGTAGAGCGGAAGGATCGCGCCGCCCGGGATGCCGAAGACGTTCTCGACGCCGACCGACTCGAGCGAGCGGACGATCGACTCGGCGCCGGTGACCTCCTCACCGGACACGGCTCGGTCGGCGGGGCGCGCGGTGCGCGCGGCCACCTGGGCGGGGGTCGGGTTCGGCTGGACCATCGGTCTCTCCTGCCGGTCGGTCTGGGCGAAGGGTCTGGCGAAAGGTGTCCGTGCAATAAAAAAGCCCCCGGTCCCGGGACGACGGGACTGACGAGGGTGAGCGCGCTGACGAAGCCTGGTGCGTGGGCCTAGTCGGCGCGCCCGGGAAGAAGTACTACGAGGATCGTCTGCACGGATCGAACGTTACGCCCGCCACCTCGCGATGTCACGTCGTGAGCCCGGTGTCCCACGATGCGGGACGCCGGGCTCACGACCAGGGGGTGACGCGAACGGTCAGCTCACGTCGCGGCGCCGGAAGACGACGATGGCGACCAGCGTGACCACCGCCGCGAGGCCGAGCAGCGTCAGCCCGCCCTGGGCCGTCGTGACGACGTGGTCCACCGGCGCGCACTCGTAGGTGCCGTCGGCGGCCGGGGCGCAGTTCTGGATCGTGAACACCGATCCGCCCTGCAGCCACGCCGTCAGGGCCGTGGTCGGCAGCCAGCGCTGCAGCTCGCCGGACGCGTAGCCGAACGCGAGGCAGACCCACGCCACGACGCCGACGACGCCGACGGCGGCCGCCGCGTGCTTGAGGAGCACGCCCAGCGCCACGCCCACCGCGGCCAGGACGGCACCGGCGACGACGAGCCGGCCGGTGAACGCCGCGACCTCGGCCCAGGTCGCGCCGGTGACGTCGCCCAGGGTGCCGAACGAGGCGTAGGCCGCGTAGGCACCCCCGACGAGCACCGCGAACCCGACGAGCACCAGCGGGACGGTGCCGATCGCGGCCGCGGCGGCCTTCGACCAGTACACGCGCCGGCGGCGCGGCTCGAACGTGAGCCACATCCCCAGCGACCCGCTGTTGATCTCCGCGGTGACGAAGCTGACGCCGACCACCAGGGCGAGGACGACCAGGAGCATCGCCAGGTCGTCGAGGGAGCCCAGGCCGCCCCACTGGTTCCACACCGAGGCACGGATCTCCTCGATCGCCGCCGCGCCGGCGTCGGCATCCGGTACGCCCTCCCCGGTCCCGAGCATCATCTCGCTCTGCTCGGCGTCGGGGACGAACGTCTGGGTCGGCGGCAGGTAGTTCTCGAGGCTGGGCGCCATCTGGTCGCAGCCCCACTCCTGGGGCGTCATGTCCTGGGCCTCGGCGTCGGCCTCGCAGTCGGCGACCCACTGCTCGCCCTCCTCCTCCCACATGGCCTGCTCGGAGGCGAACGCCGCCTGGGCGTCGGCGACCTCCCGCGCGCTCGGCGGCCTGGCCGTGCTGTACGCGACGAGGGTGCTCAGGGCCACCAGGACGAGCACGGCCGCGCAGGCCCATCGGGTGACCTTGCGGGCCCACAGCCTCCGCAGCTCCACGCGCAGCAGGCGGCTCATGCGTCCACCTCCGTCGTCGCGGCGTTCCCGGCGGCGTGCGCGGGCTCCGGCGGCGGGCCGCCCCGCTTGGTGCGGCCGCCCTTGTGGGTGTGGCCGCCCGGCGTCTCGTGCGCGGTCAGGCCGAGGAACACCGACTCCAGGTCGGCCTGCAGCGGCGCGAGCTCGTGCACCCAGACGCCGCGCTCGCCGAGCGCGCGGTTGACCTCCGCGGGGTCGGCGGCGCCGTCCACCACGAGCGCGTCGTGCTCGCGGCGCACCAGCAGACCGCCGGTCTCCAGCACGCTCGTCGCGATGGTGAGGTCCTGCGGCGACACGCGCAGCCGGACGGACCGCGTGGCGGTGCCGGCGCCGATGAGGTCGGCCACCCGGCCCGACGCGACGAGGCGACCGCGGGCGACGATCGAGACCGTGTCCGCGATCTGCTCCACCTCGGCGAGGATGTGGCTGGAGACCAGCACCGTCTTGCCCTGGTCGGCGAGGCCGCGCATCGTCTGGCGGATCTCCCGGATGCCGGCCGGGTCGAGCCCGTTGGTGGGCTCGTCGAAGATCAGCAGGTCGGGGTCCTTGAGGAGCGTCGCGGCGATGGCGAGGCGCTGCTTCATCCCGAGCGAGTAGGTGCGGTACTTGTCCCGCGCGCGCCCGGTGAGCCCGACCTCGTCGATGACGGCGTCCACGCGGCCCGCGGGCGCGCCGATCGCGTCGGCGAGCAGGCGGAGGTTGCGGCGGGCGCTGAACGCCGGGAAGAACTTGGGGCTCTCGACGATGGCGCCCACGCGGCCCACGACCTCGGGCAGCCGCCTCGGCACCTCGTGACCGAAGATCGTCGCGGTCCCCCGGTCGGGCCGGACCAGCCCGAGGAGCATGCGGATCGTCGTCGTCTTCCCGGAGCCGTTGGGGCCGAGGAAGCCGTGCACCCCGCCCACCGGCACCCGCAGGTCGAGGCCCTCGACCCCGACCGACCTCCCCCGCACGCTCCGGTACGTCTTGCGCAGGCCTCGCGTCTCGATCGCGAGCTCTGCGCCGACTGTCTCGGACACCGCCACCTCCTCGTGGCCGCGGAGTCACCGGGGCCCACTTCGTCGCCCCGGGCGCTCCGGCGCGCGCCCCGGAGCATAGCGGCGAGCCGGGGTCGGTGGTGGAGACGCACCGGCCCCGGTCAGCGGCTTCTCAGACTTTCACCCGGTCAGTCGGCGCCCCACGCCTCCGTGCGGCCCGGGACCACGGCGATGTCCACCTCGTTGCCCTCGGGGTCGGCCACGGTGCGCCAGAACGGTGACTCGGCGTCGCGCACCACGCGCCCGCCGGCGGCCACGGCCGCGGCGACCCGCGCGTCGGCGACGTCGGCCGGCACCATGACGTCCACGTGGATCCGGTTGCGCTGCTCGCGCGGCGCGTCCAGCTGCTGCAGGAACACCGACGGCCCGCGCAGCAGCGGGTCGTACAGGTCCGTCTCGCCCCGCTCCCGGTAGCCGAGCGCCGCGGCCCAGAACGCCTGCACGGCCGCGAGGTCCAGCGCGTCGAACGTGAGCTGCACGTCGCGCAGCTGGGCGGGCTGGGCGCGCAGGCCCAGGTCGCGGGCGGCGGCCTGCGCCTGCTGCGCCAGCCGCAGCCGGGCGTCGTCGATCCACCCGTCCTCCGGCGGCCCGACCCGAAGCGTCACCCCCGCGTAGCGGACGTCGGCGAACAGGGGCACGCCCGCCTCCTCCGCGGCGCGGGCCGCCCGCGCGACGAGCTCCACGCCCGCGTCGAAGCCGCCCGTCACGTAGTGCGCGCTGGCGCCCTGGAGCACCCGCCAGTCGTCCACGCCGCCCGCCGCGCGGAACTCCTGCGGGGTGAGCAGCCCCTCGGCCAGGTCCTCGTCGAAGCCCTCCCAGGCGACGACGTCGGCCTCGTTGCCCTCGGCGTCGGCGAGGGTCCACCAGTGCGGCACGAACTCCTCGGTCGTGACCCGCCCGCCGGCCGCGAGCGCCGCGTCGACGCGCGCCTGCCGCACGTCGTGCGGGACGAAGACGTCCAGGTGCAGCCGGTTGCGCAGCGGCCGGGGCTCGGACATCTCCTGGAACCAGATGCCGGGCCACCGGCCGTGCGGGTCCGCGAGGTCCTCGTTCGTGCGACGGTGCCCGAGGACGGCGCCCCAGAACGGCATGACCTGCTCGCGGTCGGCGGCGTCGATCGTCAGCTCGACCTCCTGCAGCGCGGCCGGGTCGGCGGCGAGCCCGAGGTCGGCGGCGGTCGCCGACACCTCGCGGGCCAGGGCGACGTCCCGCTCGCTCAGCCCGTCGACGTCGTGCGACACGACGCGCACGACGACGCCGTCCGGCCGCAGGTCCACGTCGGGGTGGTGGTTCGCGCCGTCCGCGAGCACCCGCACGCGCTCGAGGAGGACGGCGCCCTCCCCCGGCGTCCGGGTGCGGAAGAGGGCGCTCGCGCCCGTGCCGAGGGCCCGCCAGTCGGCGGTGCCCGCCGCGGCCTCGAACCCCGCCGGGGTGATCTCGTCGGGCATCGGCGCCTCCGTCCGTCGCGTGCCCGGGCCCGTCGCCCGGACCGCACCGGTCCACCCTGCCCCGGGGCCGCAGGCCTCGCGCGGCGAGGCCCGGCGTCAGCGGCGGCGGGCGGGCGACCAGCAGCGCGCGGTCGCGCCGATGCCGTTCCAGGCGACCACGGTGACCACGAGGGCGAGCACCGCCGCGGCGGCCTCCTCGCCCACCTCGGCCACCAGGCCGTCGACGACCGCGGCCGGCACCTCCGCCACGGACAGCCGCACCACCGCCTCGGCCAGCTCGAGCGCGGCACGCTCGGCCGCGGTGAAGAAGCTCGACTCGCGCCACACCGGCAGGGCCAGCAGGCGCTGCGCGTCCACGCCGGCGTCGAGGGCCGCCTGCGAGTGCAGGTCGACGCAGTAGGAGCAGCCGTTCAGCTGCGAGGCCCGCAGCCGCACGAGCTCGCGGACCGCGGGGGCGACGCCCGCGCGCTCGGCGTCGGCCGTGGCCGCGGCGTCCAGCGCGCCCATCGCCTCGGAGAAGGACGGCGCGAGGTGGTCGACGTCCAGGCGGCGCGGGACGCGGACGAAGGGGGCGCGAGGAGCGGTGTCGGTGGTCATGTCCTCGACGCTACGCGCGGGTGGACCATCGCTACAGTGCATTCTGATGACGGATTCCTGGGCCAATTCCTCGGGCCTCGACCTGCACCTGGCGCTCGGGGCCGCGCGGCCCGGCCGGGACCTCGAGGCCGCGCTGCGCGAGGCCGTGACGGGCGGCCGGATCGCGCCCGGCACCCGCCTGCCCTCGTCCCGGGCGCTCGCGGCGGACCTCGGCGTGGCGCGCAACACCGTCTCCGCGGTGTACGCGCAGCTCGCCGCCGAGGGCTGGCTCGCGTCGCGGGTCGGCGCCGGCACCTGGGTCACCCGGCCCACGACCACGGCGTCCGCTCCCCCGGCGCCGCCGGAGCCCGTCCGGGACCTGCTCGACCTGCGCGGCGGCATCCCCGACGCCTCCGCGTTCCCGCGCGCCACCTGGGCCGCGAGCGCCCGCCGGGCCGCCGCCGACGCCCCCGCCGCGCACCTCGGGTACGGCGACCCGCTCGGCGACGCCGTCCTGCGCCGGAGCCTCGCCGCCTACCTGGCCCGCGTGCGCGGGGTCCGGTCCGAGCCCGGGTCGCTGGTCGTGACGCACGGCTTCGGCGAGCTGCTCGCACTGGTGTGCCGGGTGCTCGCCGCACGCGGGGCCCGGGGCGTCGCCGTCGAGCGGTACGGCCACGCCGCGCACCGCGAGGTGATCGAGGCGGCCGGGCTGCGGGTCGTGCCGGTGGCGGTGGACGACGAGGGTCTGGACGTCGGCCGGCTTGCCGCCCTGCCCGGCGTCGACGCCGTCCTGGTGACGGCCGCGCACCAGTTCCCGACGGGGGCCGCGCTCGCCCCGGCGCGGCGGCGGGAGCTCGTCGCGTGGGCGGCGGGCACCGGGGCCCTGGTCGTCGAGGACGACTACGACGGCGAGTTCCGGTACGACCGGCGCGCGGTCGGGGCCCTGCAGGCCCTGGCCCCGGACCGGGTCGTGTACGCGGGCACGGCGAGCAAGGCGCTCGCCCCGGGGATCGGGCTGGCATGGGGCGCCGTCCCGCCCGCGCTCGTCGACGACCTCGCCCGCGAGCGCCGGCGGAGCGGGGTGCGGCCCGACCGGCTGGGGCAGCTCACCCTCGCCCGGTTCGTCGACGACCACGAGTACGACCGGACCGTGCGGCGCCGGCGCGCGGACTACCGCGACCGGCGGCGCCGGCTGCAGGAGGTCGTGGACGCGCGGCTGCCCGGGTGCCGGCTGGTCGGCATGGACGCCGGGCTGCACGGCCTCCTCGCCCTGCCGGTCGGCGTCCCGGAGCGGGCCGTCACCGGGGCGGCCGCCGCGCGCGGCCTGCGCCTGGCCGGCCTGGGCGACTTCGACGCCGCGGGACCCGGCGCGCCGGGCGCGGCCCCGCCGCACGTCGTCGTCGGTTACGGCGCCCCGCCCGGGCACCGCTTCGAGGCGGCGCTGGCGGCGCTCGTCGACGCGGTCAGTGCCGCAGGTGGTGGTGGTGCGGCTCGACCGGGACCTCCAGCTCGCGGGCGGCCTCGCTGATCCGGCGGGCCAGGTCGACGTCGCGCGAGGTCAGGCCGCCGGAGTCGTGCGAGGACGTGCGCACCGTCAGCGTCGCGTAGCGCAGGTCCACGTCGGGGTGGTGGTTCACGGCGTCCGCGATCTCGGCGATCGCGTCCACGAAGCGCGCCCCGGCCGCGAACGACCCGGTCTGGAAGACCGCCCAGGCGGAGCCGTCGTCCGCCTGCCAGTCCGCGACCCCGTCGGAGTGGTGGAACTGTCGGGGCGTGATCGAGTCGCTCATACGTCCAGCATCGCCTGCCGCCCCGGTGCTCGCTAGCCTTCCGCCTGACCTGCGGGGACGGGGTCGTCGTCGAACGCCGGCAGGCCGTCGATGCTGGTGCGGTTCTTCTGCCTCCGGTAGTCGGCCTGCCCCTCGGCGCCCTTGCGGTCCATGAACGGCGGCAGCAGGTCGCGCTCCCCCGCGTAGTCGAGCAGCGGCACCCCGTAGCCGCAGGAGTCCGACACCCGGTAGACGTCGACCACGATCACCGCGCGGGCGCCCCGCCTCTCGGGGAACCGCGGCGCCCACGCGGCGTACTCGTCGTCGTACAGCGTCACGACCCGGCCGCGGCCGTGCAGCCGGACGATGTTCGGCGGGCCGTCGAAGGCGCAGAACATCAGGGTGATGCGCCCGTTCTCGCGCAGGTGCGCGACGGTCTCCGCCCCCGACGCGGTGATGTCGAGGTAGGCGACGGTGTGCTCGTCGACCACCGAGAAGGAGCCGTCGATCCCCTTCGGCGAGACGTTGACGTGCCCGTCGCCCGCCAGCGGGGCGGTGGCGACGAAGAAGACGTGCTGGGACTCGATGAAGCTCCGCAGCCGGCCGTCGATGCGCTCGTGCACCTTTCCCATGCGGCAATCCTGCCCCCCCCCCCGCGCGCCTCCCGGTCGACGGGCGACCGCCAGGTGGTCGCTCAGCCCAGGACGGCCCCGCGCGAGGCCGACTGCACCAGCTTCGTGTACTTGGCCAGGACACCCCGCGTGTACCCGTGCGCCAGCGGCGCCCAGCCGTCCCGGCGGGACTCCAGCTCCGCGTCGTCGACGAGGAGGTCGAGCGTCTTGCGCGCGACGTCGAGGCGGATGCGGTCGCCGTCGCGCACGAACGCGATCGGCCCGGCGTCGACCGCCTCGGGCGCGATGTGCCCCACGCACAGCCCGGTGGTGCCGCCGGAGAACCGCCCGTCGGTCACGAGCAGCACGTCCTTGCCGAGCCCCGCGCCCTTGATCGCCCCCGTGATCGCGAGCATCTCGCGCATCCCCGGCCCGCCCTTGGGGCCCTCGTAGCGGATCACGACGACGTCGCCGGCGGTGATCGTGCCGTCCTCGAGGGCGTCGAGCGCGGCGCGCTCCCGCTCGAAGACGCGGGCCGTGCCCTCGAAGACGTCGGAGTCGAAGCCCGCCGACTTCACCACCGCGCCCTCGGGGGCGAGCGACCCGTGCAGGATCGTGATGCCGCCCGTCGGGTGGATCGGCCGGTCCAGCGCCCGCAGGATCTTGCCGTCCGGGTCGGGCGGGTCGATGTCCGCGAGGTTCTCCGCGACCGTGCGGCCGGTGACGGTGAGGCAGTCGCCGTGCAGCAGACCCGCGTCGAGCAGCGCCTTCATCACCACGGGCACCCCGCCGATGCGGTCCACGTCGTTCATGACGTAGCGGCCGAACGGCTTGAGGTCGCCGAGGTGCGGCACGCGGTCCGCGACCCGGGAGAAGTCGTCGAGGGTGAGCTCCACCTCCGCCTCGTGCGCGATGGCGAGCAGGTGCAGCACGGCGTTCGTGGACCCGCCGAACGCCATCACCACGGCGATCGCGTTCTCGAAGGCCTCCTTGGTGAGGATCTGCCGGGCGGTGATGCCGCGCCGCAGCAGCTCGACGACGGCCTCGCCGGAGGCCTGGGCGAAGGCGTCGCGACGGCGGTCCGCGGACGGCGGTGCGGCCGAGCCGGGCAGCGACATCCCGAGCGCCTCGGCGGCGGACGCCATCGTGTTGGCGGTGTACATCCCGCCGCACGCGCCCTCGCCGGGGCAGATGGCGCGCTCGATCCGGCCGACGTCCTCCTCGCTCATCAGCCCGCGGGCGCAGGCCCCCACGGCCTCGAACGCGTCGATGATCGTGACGTCCTTCTCCGTGCCGTCGGAGAGCTTCACCCAGCCGGGCATGATCGAGCCGGCGTAGAGGAACACGCTCGCGAGGTCGAGCCGCGCGGCCGCCATGAGCATGCCCGGCAGCGACTTGTCGCAGCCGGCGAGGAGCACCGAGCCGTCGAGGCGCTCGGCCTGCATCACCGTCTCCACGGAGTCCGCGATGACGTCGCGGGACACGAGCGAGAAGTGCATCCCCTCGTGCCCCATCGAGATGCCGTCGGAGACCGAGATGGTGCCGAACTCCAGCGGGTAGCCGCCGCCCGCGTGCACGCCGTGCTTCACCGCCTGCGACAGCCGGTCCAGCGAGAGGTTGCAGGGCGTGATCTCGTTCCACGAGCTCGCGACGCCGATCTGCGGTTTCGCGAAGTCGTCGTCCCCGAGCCCGACGGCGCGCAGCATGCCGCGGGCGGCCGTCGCCTCCAGACCGTCGGTGACCTGGCGGGAACGGGGCTTGAGGTCCGGGGTGGCTGCGGCGTCGGCGCTCATGGACCGAGCGTAGGGACCACGGCCCGCACGTGCGCGGCGGCGCGCGCGGCCAGCGCGGCGCGCAGCGCGGCGAACCGCGCGACGCCCGCCGTCCCCGGCCAGTCGTCCGGCAGCACGCCCGGCGGCAGCCCGGGGTCGCGGTACGGCAGGGGCCGCCAGTCGTCGACGGCACGCACCCAGCGCGCGAACGCCGCGGCCGGGTCGAGCGCCTCCCCGGCGGCCGGGTCGGGGTGGGCCGCCAGGAACGCCCGGTGCGCCCCCGCGAGGAGCGGCAGGTCCCACCAGCGGGCGACGGCGTCCGCGAGCGCCCCGGCGACGCGGGGCGTGCCGGTGAGGAACACCGTGGCCGCGTCGCGCAGGCCGAGCCCGTCGAGGATGCCCTCGACCTCGTCGGCCAGGTGGCCGGGGCAGATCCACAGCCCGTCCGCGACCGTGCCGCACCCGATGCCGGCCAGGCTGCGGCGCAGCCGGTGGCGCGCGTCGCGCCGCGCCTCGGGGATCGAGAACGACACCAGGCACCACGGGTCGCGGTCGCCCTGCGGACGGTAGGCGAAGATCCGCCGGTCGCCGCGCTCGAGCATCTCCTCCGCGCCCGGCGCGAGGCGGTACCCCGCCCGCCCGCCGGACTCCTCGGCCTCGAGCAGGCCCCGCGACTTCGCCCGCGAGACGGCCGACCGCGCCGCGCCGGGCGCGACGCCTGCCGCGCCGAGCAGCGCGACGAGGTCCGCCGCGGCCAGGTGCCCGCCCAGGTCGCGGGCGTACAGGCCCACGACCGTGCGCAGCAGCGACGTCGCGCTGCCGGGGCGGGCGTCCAGGTCGTCCAGGATCACGCGGTGCCCTCGACCCGCGCGGCGCCGGCCCCCGCGACCCCGACCAGCGCGTCCCGCACCGCCTCGACGCCGACGCGCACCTCGTCGAACGAGGTGGACAGCGGCGAGAGGCCGAGGCGCAGCCCGTTCGGGCGGCGGAAGTCGGGGATCACGCCGCGCTCCCACAGCAGCGGCAGGGTGTCGGCGAACGCGTCGTGGTCGACGGTCACGTGGCTGCCCCGGCGCTCGTCGTCCCGCGGCGACGCGACCCGCACGCCCAGGGGCACGAGCAGGTCGTCGACGAGCTCCAGCGCGAACCGGGTGAGCGCCACCGACTTGGCGCGGACGGCGTCCAGGCCGGCGTCGGCGACCAGGTCGAGCATGTCCTGCATCGCCAGCATCCCGACGATCGCCGGCGTGCCGGACAGGAAGCGCCGCACGCCGGCGTGCGGCGCGTAGGCGGGGCCCATCTCGAACGGCTCGGCGCTGCCCATCCAGCCCTGGATCGGCTGCACCAGCTCGTCCTGCAGGTCCGCGCGCACGTAGCCGAACGCGGGCGACCCCGGGCCGCCGTTGAGGTACTTGTAGGTGCAGCCGGCGGCGAGGTCGGCGCCCCAGCCGTCGAGCGCGACGGGCACCGCGCCGGCGGAGTGGCACAGGTCCCACAGCACCAGCGCGCCGGCGTCGTGCGCGCGCCGCGTGATCTCCGCGGCGTCGCTCACGTACCCCGAGCGGTACGCGACGTGGCTCAGCACGACCAGCGCCGTCCGCTCGCCCAGCACCGCGGAGACCTGGTCGGGCGTCACGCCGCCGTCGTGGTCCGGCGCGATCCAGCGCAGCGTGGCGCCGTGCTCGCGGGCGACGCCCTCCAGCACGAAGCGGTCGGTCGGGAAGTTGCCGGAGTCCAGGACGATCTCGTCGCGCCCGGCCGCCCGCGGCGCGGACAGCGCCGCGCGCACCAGCTTGTAGAGGACGACCGTCGTCGAGTCGGCGACGAACGTCTGGCCCGGTGCCGCGCCGAGGGCCACCGCGCCGATGCGGTCGCCGACGCGCAGGGGCAGGTCGTACCACTCCTCGTCCCAGCCGCGGATGAGGCGCGCGCCCCACACCTCGGGCGCGAAGCGGGCGAGCCGCTCGGCCGACGCCTTCGTCGGGCGGCCGAGCGAGTTCCCGTCGAGGTAGGCGGTCACCTCCGCGGAGTCGACGAACGCGGCCCTGAACCGGGCCAGCGGGTCGGCGGCGTCGAGCGCGGCGGCGCGGTCGCGACGGGTGGCGGCGTCGGTGGTCATGCGGCTCCTCCAGGTTCGGCGGGCTGGTCGGCGGGCTGGTCGGCGGGCTGGTCGGCGGGCTGGTCGGCGGGCTGGTCGGTGGCGGTGGGCGGGACGAAGGCGGGGTCCCGCAGGTCGGCGAGGTCGAGCACGACGGCGCGCGCGAGCCAGGCCGCGTGGACCGCGCCGACGTCCGCCCGCGCGGGCGCCGGGCCCGGCACGAACGACACGAGGCCGGCAGGCGGTTCGTCGCCGACCAGCGCCTGGAGCAGCGACCGCCGGCCGAGGCCGGCCGCCGCGAGGGCGGCGAGCTCGCGGGCGTTCAGCCCCACGGGCAGCGGTCCGTTGCCGAGGTCGGTGCCGTAGCGGACGCGTCCGCCCGCCACGGCGAAGCGGCGGACGTTGTCGAGCGCCACCTCGTGCTCGGGCGTGGGAGAGCCCCAGCCGTGGATGTCGAGCGTGCTGAGCCAGGTCAGGGGGCCCGGCGCCCTGGAGCCCCCCGTCGTCCCGCGGGTGGCCATGGCCACGAGCAGCTCGTCGGGCAGGCGCTCGCTGAACGGGGCGTGGGCCAGCCGGTCGACGCCCGCCGCGAACGCCCGCGCCGCCTGGCCCGGCCCCTCGGCGTGCGCGACGACGTCCCGCCCGTGCGCGTGCGCCCGGTCGACGACGGCGGCCAGGGTGGCGTCGTCGGGGGTCGGCCCGGCGTCGGCGTGCAGCGCGACCTTGACGAACGACGCCCCCGCGGCGACCTGCCGGTCCACGGCCGCGACGGCGTCCGCCGGGCCCGCGACCTCCTCGACCCAGCCGGCCGGGGCCCACGCCCGGTCGCTCGGGTACCCGCCCGGCGCGGTGAGGAACGCCCCCGCGTACGCGACGCGCGGGAGCGCCGGGTCGCCGGCCAGGGCCGCGACGTCGGCCGGGGTCCCACCCAGGTCGTGCACGGCGGCGACGCCGCGCGACCGCAGCGGCGCCGGGTCCACCAGCCCCAGGTGCACGTGCGCGTCCGTGAACGGCGGCAGCAGGGTGCCGGAGCCGGCCAGGCGGCTCCGCACCTCCGGCGGGACGTCTGCGGGGAGGACCACCGGGGCGAGGCCCGGGGGCACGAGGAGCGGGCCGGTCACGACCGCGCGCCCGGGCCGGCGGTCGCCCCGATCTCGGTGCGCACGGCGAACAGCTCGGGGAAGAACGTGAGGTCGAGCGCCCGCTGCAGGAACCCGACGCCGCTGGAGCCCCCGGTGCCGCGCTTGGTGCCGATGATGCGCAGCACGGTCTTCATGTGGCGGAAGCGCCAGAGCTGGAAGTTGTCCTCGAGGTCGACGAGCTCCTCGCAGGTCTCGTACGCCGACCAGTCCGACTCGGGGTCGGCGTAGATGCGGCGGAACACCTCGACGAGGTCGTCGTCGAGCGTGTGCGCGATGGTGACGTCGCGGTCGAGCACCCGCTGCGGCACGTCGTGGCCGTGCCGGGCGAGGTAGCGCAGGAACTCGTCGTACACGCTCGGCTCGGCCAGCAGCCGGGCGAGCTCGGCGCGCGCCTCGGGCTCGGCGTCGAACACCGCGAGCATGCGGGCGTTCTTGTTGCCGAGCAGGAACTCGACCGCCCGGTACTGCCAGGACTGGAAGCCGGAGGCGTTGCCGAGGAACCCGCGGAACTGGGCGTACTCGCTCGGCGTGAGGGTCGCGAGGACGGACCACTGCTCGGTGAGCGTGCGCTGCACGTGCTTGACGCGGGCGATGCGCTTGAGCGCCGCCCCGAGCTCGTCCGCCGCGAGGAGGTCGCGGGCGGAGACGAGCTCGTGCAGCACCAGCTTGAGCCACAGCTCCGTGGTCTGGTGCTGCACGATGAACAGCATCTCGTCGTGGTGCGCCGGCGTGCTGATCGGCTCCTGGGCGGCCAGCAGGCGGTCCAGGTGCAGGTACGAGCCGTAGGTCATGCGCTCGCGCAGGTCGGTGACGATCTCCGGCTCGAGCTCCCGCTCGTTGGGCGCGGCGGACGTCGGGGCAGGCTGCGGCGGCTGGTCGACCATGCGGCGAGCCTATGCCACGAACGTGACGCCCGACCAGATCGTGCAACACCGGGCGCCGGGGCGACCCGGCGCCCGGCGGCGTCAGCGGCGCGCGATGAGCGACACGTCCCGCACGGCGCCGCGGTCCGCGGACGTCGCCATCGCGGCGTACGCCTGCAGGGCCGGGGACACGTAGCGGTCGCGGTTCTCCGGCTGCCACGGGTTCTCCCGGGCCTCCATCTTGGCGCGGCGCTCGGCGAGCACCTCGTCCGGCACGTTGAGGCGGATCAGCCGGGTGTCGACGTCGATCTCGATCTCGTCGCCGTCCTCGACCAGCCCGATGACGCCGCCCGCGGCCGCCTCCGGCGACACGTGGCCCACGGAGATGCCGCTCGACCCGCCCGAGAACCGGCCGTCGGTGATCAGCGCGCAGACCTTGCCCAGGCCGCGGCCCTTGATGAACGACGTCGGGTAGAGCATCTCCTGCATGCCCGGGCCGCCGGACGGGCCCTCGTAGCGCACCACCACGACGTGGCCCGGCTGGACCTGCTTGGTGAGGATCTTCTCGACCGCGTCCTCCTGCGACTCGCAGACCAGCGCGGTGCCGACGAAGTGGAAGACGTCCGGGTCGACGCCCGCCGTCTTGAACACGGCGCCGTCCTCGGCCAGGTTGCCGCGCAGCACGGCCAGCCCGCCCTCCACGGTGTACGCGTGCTCGAGGTCGCGGATGCAGCCCCCGGCCGCGTCCGTGTCGAGGCTCTCCCAGACGTTCGACGTCGAGAAGGCCTGCGTGGTGCGCACCCCGCCGGGCGCGGCGTGGAACAGCTCGACCGCGCGGTCGGTGGCCTTGCCGCCGCGCACGTCCCAGTCGTCGAGCCATCCGCGCAGCGTGGGCGAGTGCACGGACGTCACGTCGTGGTCGAGCAGGCCGGCGCGGTCCAGCTCGCCCAGCAGGGCGGGGATGCCGCCGGCGCGGTGCACGTCCTCCATGTGGTAGTCCGGGTGGTTCGGCGCCACCTTGCTCAGGCACGGCACGCGGCGGCTGATCTGCTCGATGTCGGAGAGGTCGAAGTCGATCTCGCCCTCCTGCGCCGCGGCCAGGATGTGCAGCACCGTGTTGGTGGAGCCGCCCATCGCCACGTCGAGGGCCATCGCGTTGGAGAACGCCGCCTTGGTGGCGATCGACCGGGGCGCGGCCGAGTCGTCCTCGTCGTCGTAGTACCGCTTGGCCAGGTCGACGATGGTGCGCCCGGCCTCGAGGAAGAGCTCCTTGCGCGCGGCGTGCGTGGCCAGCGTCGAGCCGTTGCCCGGCAGCGACAGGCCCAGCGCCTCGGTGAGGCAGTTCATCGAGTTCGCGGTGAACATGCCCGAGCACGAGCCGCAGGTGGGGCAGGCGTTCTCCTCGACCTGGGCGAGCGCCTCGTCGGACACGTTGTCGTCGGCCGAGTAGTTGATCGCGTTGATGAGGTTGAGCGGGGTCTTCGCGACGCCGTCGGCGACGATCGCCTTGCCGGCCTCCATCGGCCCGCCGGACACGAAGATCACCGGGATGTTGAGGCGCAGGGCCGCGTTGAGCATACCCGGCGTGATCTTGTCGCAGTTCGAGATGCACACGAGGGCGTCGGCGCAGTGCGCGTTGACCATGTACTCGACGGAGTCGGCGATGAGGTCGCGGCTCGGCAGCGAGTAGAGCATGCCGCCGTGGCCCATCGCGATGCCGTCGTCCACGGCGATGGTGTTGAACTCCTTCGCCACGCCGCCGGCCTCCTGGATGGCGGAGGCCACGAGGTCGCCCATGTCCTTGAGGTGGACGTGCCCGGGGACGAACTGCGTGTAGGAGTTCGCGATCGCGATGATCGGTTTGCCGAAGTCGCCCGCGCCCATGCCGGTGGCGCGCCACAGCGCGCGGGCACCGGCCATGTTGCGACCGTGGGTGGACGTCCGAGAGCGCAGGGGACGGCTCATGTCAGCTCCTTCGACGAGTGGTGCCACGCCGTCACGGACGGCGCGCACGTGCACGCTACGCCCGCCGTCCCGCATCGCGGGCAATCGTCCGAACTATGGTCGTTTTGCCTGCTGAAACGCCACGAAGATCACGAAACGGTTGCGACGCCCAGGCAACCTTGGCATGTTGGGGACGGTTCGTCAGTGATCCATCCAAATCCGACGAAGACGTCGTCCGGCGGACCACGCCCTCGCGCGACCGGCCCGACGGGGGGCCGGCCGCACCGGGTCACCCGACCCCAGCACCACGCAGCGCACCACGATCAGGGAGCTCACTCATGACCGCGACCGCCGCAGGCAGCAGCACGACCCGCACCACGACCTCCGCCCGCACCCGCGCCGAGGAGGACGCCGCCACGCACGTCGTCACCCGCCCGGCCGCGCGCCGCGCCCTGGCGCTGTGTCGCATCCTCCTGGCAGGCGTCTTCCTGTGGCCCGTCCTCGACAAGACGTTCGGCCTCGGCTACGCCACCCCCGCCGAGCGGGCGTGGCTGTCCGGCTCCTCCCCCACGGCCGGCTACCTCGGCTCCATCGAGAGCCCGCTCGCCGCCGGCTTCGCGGCGATGTCCGGCCCCGTCGTCGACTGGCTCTTCATGCTCGGCATGCTCGGCACGGGCCTGGCCCTGCTGCTCGGCGTCGGGCTGCGCGTCGCCGCCGTGGCCGGCGGCCTGCTCATGCTCTCCCTCTGGGCCTCCGTCTGGCCGTTCGCCGCGGGCTCGCAGAACCCCGTCGTCGACCAGCACCTGCTGTACGCGACGCTGCTCGTCACGCTGGCGCTCACCCGCGCCGGCGACACCTGGGGCCTCGGTCGCGCCTGGGCCGCCTCGCCGGTGCCGGGCAGCGCCACCTGGCTGCGCTGACCGCACGCCGGCACCCCACGGCGCCGGCGCGTCACGCGCCGGCGCTGTGGGTGCGCTCCATCTCGTCGGCGTGGCGGATGTGCCGCGTGACCCACGGCGCGAGCAGCAGCAGGATGCCCGCGAACGCGAGCGCCACGACCCCGATCCCGCCGAAGTACGCCGTGTCCGACACCCCCTCCGTCGCCTCGATCGTCTGCGCGGTGATCGCCTGGCCGGCGGCGGACGAGAGGAACCACAGCGCCATCGCCTGACCCCGGAAGGCCCGGGGCGCCAGCAGCGTCGTGGCCGCGATGCCGACCGGCGACAGGCACAGCTCGCCGAGCGTCTGGATGACGTACACACCGCCGAGCACCCACGGCGGTGCCAGCTCGCCCGCGAACACCTCGGACATCCAGGCGAGGAACAGGAACGACAGCGCCGCGAGCGTGAGCCCCATGACGAACTTGTAGGCCGTGGGCGGCCGGTCGCCCGTCCTCGTCCAGAGCCACGCGAACACGGGCGCCAGGATGATGATCGACGCCGGGTTGATCGACTGGAAGAACGCCGGCGACAGCTCGATGCCGAACAGCGTCAGGTCGGTGCGGTCCGCGGCGAACTGCGTCAGCGTCGTCGCCGCCTGCTCGAAGATCATCCAGAAGAGCATCGCCGCGATGAACAGCGGCACGTAGGCGACCACCCGGGGGCGCTCGGCGTCCGTCACCCGCTTCGACCGGTACATGACGGTCAGCAGCACGACCGGCGTCGCCAGCGCGAGGTAGGACACCGCGTCGATGAAGGTGCCGGTGCCCCACCCGCCGGCCATCAGCACGGCCAGGAGGGTCGCGACCACGATGGCGCCCACCACGATCAGGCCGAGGCGGACCACCGCGGGCCGGTCCGCCGGCGTGATCCGGTTCGGCACGTCCGTGCCGGCCTTGCCGAGGTACTTGTAGCCGGCGACGAAGAAGACCAGCGCGATGCCCATGCCGATCGCGGCGACGGAGAAGCCCGCGTGGTAGCCCCACTGGCGCTGCACGAAGCCGACGATGAACGGCGAGAAGAACGACCCCAGGTTGATCCCCATGTAGAAGATCGAGAAGGCCGGGTCACGACGCGGGTCGTCGCGGGAGTACAGCTCGCCGACCATCGAGGACACGTTCGGCTTGAGCAGCCCGGTGCCGAAGGCGACCAGGCCGATGCCGAGCATCGAGAAGGCGTAGGTCGGCACGGTGAGGGACACGTGCCCTGCGGCGATGATGATGCCGCCGTAGAGGACGGACCGGCGCGCCCCGATCACGCGGTCGGCCAGCCAGCCGCCGACCACGGACAGCAGGTAGACGGACGTGCCGTAGATGGAGACGAACGCGGCGCCGGTCGTCGCGTCCATCCCGAGGCCGCCGTTGGCCACGGTGTCCGTGAGGTAGAGCAGCAGGATGGCGCGCATCCCGTAGTAGCTGAACCGCTCCCACGCCTCCGTGGTGGCGAGCGTCATCAGCCCGCGCGGGTGGCCGAAGAAGGCGCGGTCCCCCTCGTGCTCCGGGTGCGGCGCCGCCGTCGGCGCCTGATCGGTCATGGAGTCGACTCTGACACCGGGACCGGCGACCTGCGACCGGTGACCGGGCTTCCACCCGCACCTCCGCCGCGGTCGGGACCCGGTCGGGGTCGGGTGGGGGTCGGGTGGGGATCCGGTCGGGAGCCGGGCGGGCACGTACGGTGGGCGGATGCCGACGACGAGCGTGCTCTGGTTCCGCCGCGACCTGCGCCTCGCCGACAACCCCGCTCTCGTGGCCGCCGTCGAGGCGGCCCGCGCCGGCGGCGGCGAGGTCGTGGGGCTCTACGTCCTGGACGACGCGCTGTGGGCGGCGGCGGGGTCGAACCGCCTGGCGTACCTGGTCGCCTCCCTCCGCGCCCTCGACGCCACCTGCGACGGCCGGCTGGTGCTCCGCCGCGGCGACCCCCGCGACGTCGTGCCGGGCGTCGCCGGGAGCGTGGGCGCCGCCGAGGTGCACGTGGCCGCGAGCCACGAGCCGTACGGCCGGCGCCGGGACGAGGCCGTGGAGGCCGCGCTGGCCGGGGCCGGCGCCCGCCTGGTCCGCACGGGTTCCGCGTACGCGGTCTCGCCGGGCCGGCTGCGCACCGGCGCGGGCACGCCCTACCAGGTGTTCACCCCGTTCCGCGGCGCGTGGCTGGAGCACGGCTGGCGGGCGCCGGCGCCGCGACCGCGCGAGATCCCCTGGGCGTCGCTGCGCACGGACGACCTGCCCGACGCCGCACCGACCGCCGAGCACCTGCCCCGCGCCGGCGAGGACGCCGCCCGGCGCCGGTGGCACACGTTCCTGCGCGACGGCCTCGCGACCTACGGGACGGACCGGGACCGGCCGGACCGCGCGGGCACGTCCGCGATGTCCGTGCACCTGCGCTGGGGGGAGGTCCACCCGCGGACGCTGCTGGCCGACCTCGGCGAGGCGCAGGCCGGCGGGGCGCCCGCGGACGACGTCGCGACGTTCCGCTCCGAGCTGGCGTGGCGCGAGTTCCACGCGGACGTGCTGCACCACCGTCCGGACGCGCGCGCCCGCCCGCTGCGCGCCGTCGTGCCGGACGACTCCTGGGCGACGGGCGCCGGCGGCGACAGCGCCTTCGAGGCCTGGGCCGCGGGGCGCACCGGGTACCCGCTCGTGGACGCCGGGATGCGCGAGCTCCTCGCGACCGGGTGGATGCACAACCGGGTGCGGATGGTGGTCGCGTCGTTCCTCGTCAAGGACCTGCACGTGCGCTGGCAGCGCGGGGCGGCACACTTCATGGCCCACCTGGTGGACGGCGACGTGTCGCAGAACCAGCTCAACTGGCAGTGGGTGGCGGGCACCGGGCACGACGCGGCCCCGTACTTCCGCGTCTTCAACCCGGTGACCCAGGGGAAGAAGTTCGACCCGGACGGCGACTACGTGCGCCGCTGGGTGCCCGAGCTGCGAGACGTCCCCGGCCGCGGCGTGCACGAGCCGTGGAAGCTGCCCGCGCCGCCGGAGGCCTATCCGGCCCCGGTCGTCGACCACGCGCACGAGCGGCGCGTCGCGCTCGACGACTTCGAGCGCGCGCGCCGCCGGTGACGTGTCGTCGGCCCGACCCCGACGGTCAGCGCCGGTCCAGCCGCACCTGCCGGTTCACGTCCTTGTAGAGCAGGTAGCGGAAGGGCTTGGGGCCGCCGGCGTAGCAGGCCTGCGGGCAGAAGGCGCGCAGCCACATGAAGTCGCCCTCCTGCACCTCGACCCAGTCGCCGTTGAGGCGGTAGACCGCCTTGCCCTCGAGCACGTACAGGCCGTGCTCCATGATGTGGGTCTCCGCGAACGGGATGGAGCCGCCGGGCTGGAACGTCACGATGTTGACGTGCATGTCGTGCGCGAGGTCGTCGGGGTCGACGAACCGGGTCGTGGCCCAGGCGCCGTCGGTGTCGGGCATGGGGCGGGGCTCGACGTCCTGCTCGCGGGTGACGAAGGTCTTGGCCTCGTAGCCGTCGACACGCTCGTAGACCTTGCGGACCCACTGGAACGCGGCCTTGGCGTCCGAGCGGTTGTGCAGCGCCCAGGCGTCGCCGGCCGCGAGGTAGGCGTAGCCGCCGGGCTCGAGGACGTGCTCGGCGCCGCCGACGGTGAGCACCAGGGTGCCCTCGGTGACGAAGACGACCGACTGCACGGTCTCCTCGACCTCGCCGCGGTCGGTGCCGCCGCCCGGGGAGACCTCGACGACGTACTGCGCGAACGTGGTCGCGAAGCCCTCGACGGGGCGAGCGAGCACCCACAGCCGCGTCCTGTCCCAGCCCGGCAGGTTGGAGGTGACGATGTCGCGGAGCACGCCGCGCGGGATGACGGTGTACGCCTCGGTGACGATCGCCCGGTCGGTCAGCAGCTCCTCCTGCCCGGGCAGCCCGCCCTGCGGGGTGTAGTAGCGGGTGGTCTGCGGCCCTGGCTGTGTCATCGTCACGCTCTCCTCGCTCGTGGTCCTGGCGACTGAACCCCGGTTCTTTCGTTCAGTGGAATTCAGATTCTGCTCTGTGAGATTAGTGCGAGCGCGTCCCGGCGGTCAAGCGACCTCCCCATCCTCGCCGCGCCGACGGCGACAGACGACCGCGACCGCCCCGGACACGACGACGCCGGCACCCGCGGGGTCGCGGGTGCCGGCGTCGTCGTGCGTGGGGCGGGGCGCTCAGTCCGTGCCGGCCCCCGCGCGGAACTCGTCCTCGAGGATGCCCATGACGATGGCGTCCGCCCAGCCCTGCCCGTCGCGGAAGGCGTCGCGCAGGCGACCCTCCTCGCGGAAGCCGAGCGAGTCGTACAGGGCGCGCGCCCGGGGGTTGATGCTCGTCACGGCGAGGCTCACCCGGTGCAGGCCCAGCCCGGCGCCCGCGCGGTCGAACGCGAACCGCAGCACCTCGCCGATGGCCTCGCGCCCGTACCCGCGGCCGCGGTAGTCGGGCATCATCCGCAGGCGCAGGTTGGCCGACATCAGCTGCAGGTCCACCTGGTCGAGCGAGATCTCGCCCAGGAGGTCGTCGCTGACGAGCTCCCCGTCCCGCACGGCCGCCGACGTGACCGCCCAGTCGTACCGCCCGGGCAGGTCCGCCGCGTCCGCCGCCCACGAGCCCACCTCGGCGCGGGACGAGGCACCGCTGGTGCCCATCCCCGAGAGCCGGCCGTTGTCGGGGTCGCGCAGCGACGCCCACAGGCGGTCGGCGTCCCCGGCCTCGAGCGCGCGCAGGCGCACGAGCTCCCCGTGCAGGACGGGCGAGCGCATCAGCCGATCCTCTCCAGCACCAGCTCGCGCACGCGCTTGGCGTCCGCCTGCCCCTTGGTGGCCTTCATGACGGACCCGATGATGGCGCCGACCGGGCCCTGGTTGCCGCCGCGGACCTTCTCCACGATGTCCGGCTGGGCCGCGAGCGCCGCGTCGATCGCCTCGAGGAGCGGGCCGTCGTCGGAGACGACCTCCAGGCCGCGGGCCACGACGACCGCCTCCGGGTCGCCCTCGCCGGCGAGCACGCCGTCGAGCACCTGCCGGGCGATCTTGTCGTTGATCCGGCCGGAGTCGACGAGCTGCTGGAGCTCGCCGATCTGCGCGGGCGTGATCGCGAGCTCGGCGAGCTCGACCTCGTCCTGCTTGGCGCGGCGGGCCAGCTCGCCCATCCACCACTTGCGCGCGGCGGCCGGGCTCGCGCCCGCGGCCACCGTGGCCTCGACGAGGTCGAGCGCGCCCGCGTTCACGACGTCGCGCATCTCCGCGTCCGCGAAGCCCCACTCATCGTGCAGGCGGCGGCGCCGGGCCTGCGGCAGCTCGGGCAGGGTGGCGCGGATCTCCTCGACCCACTCGCGCGAGGGGGCGACCGGCACGAGGTCCGGCTCCGGGAAGTACCGGTAGTCCTCGGCGTCGGACTTCACGCGGCCGGGCGACGTCGAGCCGTCCTCCTCGTGGAAGTGGCGCGTCTCCTGGATCACGGTCTGCCCCGCGTCGAGGAGCGCGGCCTGCCGCGAGACCTCGTAGCGCACCGCCCGCTCGACCGACCGGAACGAGTTGACGTTCTTCGTCTCGGTGCGCGTGCCGAGCGGGGACTCGGGCGTCGGGCGCAGCGAGAGGTTGACGTCGGCGCGGACGTTGCCACGCTCCATGCGGGCCTCGGAGACGCCCAGCACGCGGAAGATGTCGCGCAGCGCCTGCACGTAGGCGCGGGCCACCTCGGGCGCCCGCTCCCCCGCGCCGGTGATCGGCTTGGTGACGATCTCCACCAGCGGGACGCCGGCGCGGTTGTAGTCGACCAGCGAGTACTCGGCGCCGTGGATGCGGCCCGCGGAGCCGCCGACGTGGGTGTTCTTGCCGGCGTCCTCCTCCATGTGCGCGCGCTCGATCTCGACGCGGTGCACCGTGCCGTCCTCGAGCTCCACGTCGAGCCACCCCTCGAAGGCGATCGGCTCGTCGTACTGCGACGTCTGGAAGTTCTTCGGCACGTCCGGGTAGAAGTAGTTCTTCCGGGCGAAGCGGCAGGTCTCCGCGATCTGGCAGTTGAGCGCCAGGCCGATGCGGATCGCGTACTCGACGGCGGTCCCGTTGACGACGGGCAGAGCGCCCGGCAGGCCGAGCGAGACCGGCGTGGTCTGCGTGTTCGGCTCCGCGCCGAACGACTGCTCCGCCGCGCAGAACATCTTGGTGCGGGTGCCGAGCTCGACGTGCACCTCGATGCCGAGCACCGGGTCGTACCGGCGCACGGCGTCGTCGTAGGCGACGAGAGCAGGGGTCGTGGTGGTCACAGCGATGATCTCCGTTCGTCAGCCCAGCTGGGGTGCGCGCGACAGCAGCGGGGCGCCCCAGGTGGACTCGAGGGCCGACTCGAGCGCGGCGCCGACACGGTAGAGGCGGTCGTCCGCCTTAGCCGGCGCGAGGATCTGGAACCCGACGGGCAGGCCGTCGTCGGACAGGCCGTTGGGCACCGAGATGCCCGGCACGCCCGCGAGGTTGGCCGGGATGGTCGCGACGTCGTTGAGGTACATCGCGAGCGGGTCGTCCAGCTTCTCCCCCAGCGGGAACGCCGTGGTGGGCGCCGTGGGCGAGACCAGCACGTCGGCCTGCGCGAACGCCGCGGCGAAGTCGCGCTGGATGAGGGTGCGGACCTTCTGCGCGCTGCCGTAGTAGGCGTCGTAGTAGCCGGCCGACAGGGCGTAGGTGCCGAGCACGACGCGGCGCTTGACCTCGTCGCCGAAGCCGGCGCCGCGGGTGGCCGCCATGACGCGCTCGGCGGTGATCGGCCCGTCGGTCGGCTCGACGCGCAGGCCGAAGCGCATGCCGTCGAACTTCGCGAGGTTGCTCGACGCCTCCGCCGGCATGATCAGGTAGTACGCGGCGAGCGCGTAGTCGAAGCTCGGGCAGGAGACCTCGACGACCTCGGCACCGGCCTGGGTCAGCAGCTCGAGCGACTCGTGGAACCGGGCCAGCACGCCCGGCTGGTAGCCCTCGCCCTGCAGCTGCGTCACGACGCCCACGCGCAGCCCGGACAGGTCGCCCAGCGCGCCGGCGCGGGCGGCCTCGACCAGCGGCGGCAGCGCCTCGGGGATGGACGTGGAGTCGCGGGGGTCGTGCCCGCCGATGAGCTCGTGCAGCAGCGCGGAGTCCAGGACCGTGCGGGTCACGGGCCCGGCCTGGTCCAGCGACGACGCCATCGCGATGAGGCCGTAGCGGGAGACCCCGCCGTAGGTCGGCTTGACGCCGACGGTGCCCGTGACGGCGCCCGGCTGGCGGATCGAGCCGCCCGTGTCGGTGCCGATCGCGAGCGGCGCCTCGAAGGCGGCCACGGCGGCCGCCGAGCCGCCGCCCGAGCCGCCCGGGATGCGGTCGAGGTCCCACGGGTTGTGGGTGTTGCCGAACGCGGAGTGCTCCGTGGAGGAGCCCATCGCGAACTCGTCCATGTTCGTCTTGCCGAGGATCGGCAGGCCCGCGGCCCGGATCTTCTCGACGAGCGTCGCGTCGTAGGGCGGGATCCAGCCCTCGAGGATCTTGGAGCCGGCGGTCGAGGGCATGCCCTTCGTCACGACGACGTCCTTGACGGCGATCGGCACGCCGGCCAGCGGGTGCAGCTCCTCGCCGGCGGCGCGGCGGGCGTCGACGTCGGCGGCCGTGGCCAGCGCGTCCTCGTCGCTCACGTGCAGGAACGCGTGCACGTCGCCGTCGACCGCCGCGATGCGGTCCAGGTGCGCGCGCGTGACCTCGACGCTCGAGGCCTCCTTGCGGGCCAGGGCGTCGGCGAGCTCCGCCGCGCTGAGGCGGGTCAGGTCCGTCATCTCACTCCTCCCCGAGGATCTGCGGCACGGCGAAGCGCCCGTCCTGGGCGTCCGGCGCGGCGGCCAGCACGTCCGCCACGGGCAGCGCGGGCTGCGGCACGTCCTCGCGGAACACGTTGGTCATGGGCAGCGGGTGGCTCGTCGCGGGCACGTCGGGGGTGGCGACCTCGTTCACGCGGGCGATCGAGTCGACGATGACGTCGAGCTCGCCGGCGAGCCGGTCGACCTCGTCGTCGCGCAGGTCGATCCGGGCCAGGGCGGCGACGCGCGCGACCTCGTCTCGGGAGATGGTGGACATGGCCGCCAGTCTAGTGGTCGGCACGTGTCCGGGACGTTGTCCCCGCATGACGAAACGGCCGGGACCATGTCACACGGACCATGGTCCCGGCCGTCACGCACCGGCGGTGCTCGGCGCCCCCGTCGCAGCCGAGCGTGCCGGGTTCCTCAGTCCATCCGCTCGTAGGCGGCCGTCGTGAGGAAGTCGATGTACTCGTCGGCGACGGCGACCTCCATGAAGGTGGTCCGCGCCTCGTCGTAGTCGGCGGCGTCGCCCGGGAGCTTCGCCACCTCCTCCTCGACGACGCGGTCGACCAGCTCGCGGGTCACCTTCTCGCCCGAGTCGGCGAGGACGACCCCGTTGTGCAGCCACTGCCACACCTGCGACCGGGAGATCTCCGCGGTCGCGGCGTCCTCCATGAGGCCGAAGATGGCGACGGCCCCGAGGCCGCCGAGCCAGGCGCGCAGGTACTGGATGCCCACGGACACGTTGTTACGCAGGCCCGCCTCGGTGACCGTGCCCGGCGTCCTGTCCACGGACAGCAGGTCCGCGGCGGTCACGTGCACGTCGTCGCGGGTGCGGTCGATCTGGTTCGGCCGCTCCCCCAGCACCTCGGTGAAGACCTCCTTGCACGTGGCGACCATGCCCGGGTGCGCCACCCAGGAGCCGTCGAAGCCGTCGCCGGCCTCGCGGGCCTTGTCCGCGCGGACCTTCGCGTACGCCTGCGCGTTGGCCTCGGCGTCCTTGCTCGGGATGAACGCGGCCATGCCGCCGATCGCGTGCGCGCCGCGCTTGTGACAGGTCGCCACGAGCAGCTCGGTGTACGCCCGCATGAACGGCACCGTCATCGTGATCTGGTTGCGGTCCGGCAGCAGGAACTCCTCGCCGCGGGTCCGGAAGTTCTTCACCACCGAGAACAGGTAGTCCCAGCGGCCCGCGTTGAGGCCGGCCGAGTGGTCGCGCAGCTCGTAGAGGATCTCCTCCATCTCGAACGCGGCCGGGATGGTCTCGATGAGCACCGTGGCGCGGATCGTGCCGCGCGGGATGCCGAGGGCGTCCTGCGCGATGACGAACGCCTCGTTCCACAGGCGTGCCTCGAGGTGCGACTCCATCTTCGGCAGGTAGAAGTACGGCCCGAGGCCCTTCTCGATCTGCCGCAGGCCCGCCGTCGCGACGTAGAGCGCGAAGTCCACGAGCCCGCCGGACGTCTGCTCGCCGTCGACGAGGACGTGCTTCTCGTTCATGTGCCACCCGCGGGGGCGCACGATGATGGTCGCGAGCTCCTCGTCGGGCGCCAGGGCGTAGGACTTGCCCGCCTCGTTGGTGAAGTCGATCCGGCGCTCGATCGCGTCGAGCAGGTTGAGCTGGCCGCCCACCACGCTGCGCCACTGCGGCGTGTTGGCGTCCTCCTGGTCCGCGAGCCACGTCTTCGCGCCCGAGTTGAGCGCGTTGACCGTCATCTTGCGGTCGGTCGGGCCGGTGATCTCGACGCGGCGGTCGACCAGGCCGGGGGCCGGGGCCGCGACCTTCCAGGAGTCGTCGGCACGGATGTGCGCCGTCTGGGGCAGGAAGTCGAGCGTGCCCCCGTCGGCGAGCGACCTGCGGCGGCGGGCCCGCGCGTCGAGCAGCTCGAGGCGGCGGGCGCCGAGCTGCCGGTGCAGGGTCGCGATGAGGTCGAGCGCGGCCGGGGTGAGCACCTCGTTGTCGCGCTCACCGATCTCGGCGGTGATGGTCAGGCCGTCGGGGAGCTCCACGACAGTCCCTCCTTGTTCTGCGGAACGTTGCATGGTGAAAGTCTGATTACGCCTAGCGGAATCGCCTGAGGTGAACCCTAGCGGGTCCAGCCTGGCTCAGGCACCCACGAGCCGCGCGCGCAGCGCGGCCACGTGGCCCGTCGCCTCGACGTCGTACTCCGCGCTGCGGAGCGTGCCGTCCGGGTCGACGACGAACGTGCAGCGGTGCACCCCGTCGAACGTCCGGCCGCCGATCGTCTTCGGCCCCCACGTGCCGTAGGCGTCGGCCACCGCGTGGTCCGCGTCGCTCAGCAGGGGGAACGTCAGGCGCTCCGACTCCACGAAGGCGCGGATGTCCTCGACGGGGTCCGCGGAGACCCCGACGACGGCGTACCCGGCCCCGGCGAGCGACGCGAGGTTGTCGCGGAAGTCGCAGGCCTCGGTGGTGCACCCGGGGGTGCCCGCCTTCGGGTAGAAGTACACGACCACGCCCTTGTCCGCCCCGGCGCGCACGTCCGCGAGGGACACGGCGGCGCCGGCGGCGTCGGTCAGGGTGAAGTCGGGGGCGGTGTCGCCCGG
Source organism: Isoptericola sp. NPDC057559 (assembly GCF_042801555.1). Taxonomy (NCBI): domain Bacteria; kingdom Bacillati; phylum Actinomycetota; class Actinomycetes; order Micrococcales; family Promicromonosporaceae; genus Isoptericola; species Isoptericola sp. NPDC057559. The sequence continues at coordinate 14,882 of NZ_JBHVFQ010000025.1, read as the reverse complement.
CTGGAGTCGCGTCATCGCGGGGTGTCCTGTTCGTTCTCGGTGTGACGGGGGAACCGTGGCGGGCCGTGACCCGGGGGTCAGGCCTCGCCGCGGCGCAGCAGGGTGCCGGCGGGCTCGTCGCCCACGTCGCGCCCCCGCAGCAGGGTGCGCCGCACCACGCCCGTGAGGTCGCGGCCGGCGTACGGCGTGACCGGGTTCTTGTGGTGCAGGCGGGTCGGGTCGACGACGAACGTCGCGTCGGGGGCGAAGACCGCGAGGTCCGCGTCCTTGCCGACGGCGATGCCGCCCTTGCGCTCCAGGCCGACCAGCGCGGCCGGTCCGGCGGACATCCACCCGACGACCTGGGCGAGCGGGACGCCGCGGCGGCGCGCCTCGGTCCACACGACGGCGAGACCGAGCTGGAGCGACGCCACGCCGCCCCACGCCTCGGCGAAGTCGCCGGAGGCCGGCTGCTTGAGCTCGGCCGTGGCCGGCGAGTGGTCCGTGACGACGATGTCGATCAGGCCGTCGCGCAGGCCCTGCCAGAGGCGGTCCTGGTTGTCCTGCTCGCGGATCGGCGGGCAGCACTTGTACGCCGTCGCGCCGTCCGGCACGTGGTCGGCGTCCAGCGACAGGTAGTGCGGGCAGGTCTCGACCGTCAGCCGGACGCCCTCGGCGCGCGCGGCGGCGATCATCGGCAGGGAGTCGGCGTCCGACAGGTGCAGCACGTGCGCGCGGCCGCCCGTGGTGCGCGCCGCGTCGATGAGCGCGGCGATGGCCGTCGACTCCGCCTTCGCGGGGCGCGACGCGAGGAAGTCCTTGTAGGCCCGGCCGGGCTCCTGCGGGGCGTCCTCGAGCGTGCCCGGGTCCTCCGCGTGCACGATCAGCAGTCCGCCGAATTCGGTCAGCTCGGCCAGGTCGGCGCGCAGCTCGTCGGTCTCGAGGTGCCCGAACTCGGGCACCCCCGAGTCCGCGAGGAAGCACTTGAAGCCGAACACGCCCGCGTCGTGCAGGGGCCGCAGGTCGGCCGTGTTGCCGGGCACCGCGCCGCCCCAGAAGCCGACGTCGACGAACGCCTGGTCCACCGCGCGCTGCTTCTTGACCTCCAGGTTCGCGACCGAGGTCGTGGGCGGCAGCGAGTTGAGCGGCATGTCGACGATGGTCGTGACGCCGCCGGCGGCCGCGGCGCGGGTGGCGGTGGCGAAGCCCTCCCACTCGGTGCGACCGGGCTCGTTGACGTGCACGTGCGAGTCCACCAGGCCGGGCAGCAGCACCTCGTCCTCGGCGAGCTCGAGCACCTCGGCGCCGGCGAGCCCGGTGCCCAGCGGGACGACCGCCGCGATCCGGCCGTCGGTGACGCCGACCTCGACGGCACGTTCGCCGTCGGGGGTCAGCGCGCGGGCGGCGCGGACGACGAGGTCGTGGGTGGCGGTGCTCATGCGTTCTCCATCGGGGTCGTCACGGTGTCCGTCGCGGCAGGCACCGGGAGGTGGTCGGCGAACCGCGCGGCGAGGGTCTCGAGCAGCGGGCCCGCCTCGGCGATGCAGCGGGCGACGTCCGGCTCGACGTCGGTGAGGGCGTGCACGGCGCGGAGACCGGCGGCGGCGGCGCTCTCGGGGCTCAGGGTGGTGCGACCGCACACGGCGACCGTGGGGACGCCGGCCGCGGCGGCCGCGGCGGCGACGCCCACCGGCGTCTTGCCGTGCAGGGACTGCCCGTCGAGGCTGCCCTCGCCGGTGACGACGAGGTCCACCCCGGCGAGGCGGTCGGCGAAGCCCGTGAGGGCGAGCACCTCGTCGACGCCGGGGCGCCGCTCGGCGCCGAGCAGCAGGCAGGCGAAGCCGACGCCGCCGGCCGCACCCGCGCCGGGTGCCGCGGCGTACCCGCGGGCGCCGGTGACGCCGACGGTCGCCAGGACGTCCACCCAGGTGGCCAGCCCCAGCTCCAGCTCGGCGAGCGTGCCCTGGTCGGCCCCCTTCTGCGGCCCGTACACGGCGGCCGCGCCGTGGTCGCCCAGGAGCGGGTTGTCCACGTCGCTCGCCAGCACGATCTCCGTGTCCGCGAGGGCGGGGTGCAGACCCGAGAGGTCGACGTCGACCAGCCCGTGCAGGTGGCCGCCGCCGTCCGCGAGGTCGCCTGCCGGGCCCGACAGCCGCGCGCCGAGCGCGGCGAGCATGCCGGACCCGCCGTCCGTGCTGGCGGAGCCTCCGACGCCGATGACGATCTCGCGCGCCCCGGCGTCGAGGGCGTGCGCGATCACCTCGCCGAGGCCGCGGGACGTGGCGGCCAGCGCCGTCGCCGCCGTCGGGCGCACCATCGCGAGCCCGGTGACCGCGGCCATCTCGATCACCGCCGTGCCGCCGCGGCGGGCATACCGGGTCGCCACCGGCTCCCCGAGGGGGCCGGTCGCGACCACGTCCACCGCGGTGTGGCCGGCGGCGAGGGCGGCCTCGAGGGTGCCCTCGCCGCCGTCGGCCACGGGGAGCTCGTCGACGACGACGCCGGGCACCGCCCGGCGCAGGCCGGCCGCCAGGTGGGCGGCGACCTCGCCCGCGGACAGCGAGCCCTTGAACTTGTCGGGGGCGAGGAGCACGCGCGGCGCGCCCCCCGGCGCGGTCCGCGCCGCCGGGGCCGTGGTCGTCGTCACCGTCGCTCCCCCTCCCCCTCCGTCGCTGCCCGTCGTCGTCATCGTCTCTCCCGTCGCCGTCGTCGGGGTACTGCTCAGTCCAGCAGCGCGATGGCCGTGGGCGAGTCCTCGGCCGAGATGGCCAGGTCCTCGAACTCGTTCACGCCGTTGAGCTCGGCGCCCATCGCGATGTTGGTGACGCGCTCGAGGATGACCTCGACCACCACGGGCACCTGGAACTCGGCCGTCATGGCCTGCGCCTTGGCGAACGCCGCGGCCAGGTCCTCCGGGTCCTTGACCCGGATCGCCTTGCAGCCCAGGGCCTCGGCGACCTTGACGTGGTCCACGCCGTAGCCCTCGGTCTCCGCCGAGTTGATGTTGTCGAACGCGAGGGAGACGTGGAAGTCCATGTCGAACGCGCGCTGCGACTGCCGGATCAGGCCGAGGTAGGCGTTGTTCACGACCACGTGCACGTAGGGCAGGTGGTGCTGCGCGCCCACGGCGAGCTCCTCCAGCATGAACTGGAAGTCGTAGTCGCCGGAGAGCGCCACGACGTTGCCCTCGGGCAGCGCGCGGGACACGCCGAGCGCGGCCGGGCCGGTCCAGCCCAGCGGGCCCGCCTGGCCGGCGTTGATCCAGTGCCGCGGGTTGTAGGTGTGCAGCAGCTGGGCGCCGGCGATCTGCGACAGGCCGATCGTGGTGACGTAGACCGTGTCGCGACCGAAGGCCTTGTTCATCTCCTCGTACACGCGCTGCGGCTTGATCGGCACCTCGGTGAAGTGCGTCTTGCGCTGCAGCGTCCCCTTGCGCTCCTGCGCGGACGCGGCCCAGGCGGAGTAGTCCTTGACCTGTCCGGCGGCCTTGCGCTCCGCGGCCACCTCGAGCGCGGTGCGCAGGAAGGCGCCCGCGTCCGAGACCACGCCGTAGTCGGGCGCGAACACGCGGCCGATCTGCGTGGGCTCGATGTCGACGTGCACGAAGGTGCGCCCCTCGGTGTAGGTCTTCAGGCCGCCGGTGTGGCGGTTGGCCCACCGGTTGCCGACGCCGATCACGAAGTCCGACTCCAGGAACGTCGCGTTGCCGTAGCGGTGCGACGTCTGGATGCCGACCATGCCCGCGGTCAGCGGGTGGTCGTCGGGGATCGCGCCCCAGCCCATGAGGGTCGGCACGACCGGCACGCCGAGGGTCTCGGCGAGCTCGACCAGCTCGGCCTCCGCGCCCGCGTTGATGATGCCGCCGCCGGCGACGATCAGCGGGCGCTCGGCGGCGAGCAGCATGTCCAGGGCCTTGGCGACCTGCGCGCGCGTGGCCTCGGGCCGCTCCACGGGCAGCGGTTCGTAGGTCTCCGGGTCGAACTCGATCTCCGTCATCTGCACGTCGATCGGGAGGTCGATGAGCACCGGGCCGGGGCGGCCGGAGCGCATGAGCTGGAACGCCCGCTGGAAGACGCCCGGCACCTGCGACGCCTCGAGGACCGTCTTCGCCAGCTTGGTGACCGGCGCGGCGATCGACGCGATGTCGACGGCCTGGAAGTCCTCCTTGTCGAGCTTGGCCACCGGGGCCTGGCCCGTGATGCACAGCATCGGCATCGAGTCGGCCCACGCGGCGTAGAGGCCGGTGATCATGTCGGTGCCCGCGGGGCCCGACGTGCCGATGCAGATGCCGATGTTGCCGCGCTCGGCGCGCGAGTAGCCGTCGGCCATGTGCGACGCGCCCTCGACGTGCCGGGCGAGCACGTGGTGGATGCCGCCGTGCTGCCGCATGGCGTCGTAGAACGGGTTGATGGCGGCGCCGGGGAGGCCGAAGGCCTCGGTGGCACCCTCCTTCGCCAGGATGGCGACCGCGGCGTCGGCCGCGCGCATGCGGGGCATGGTGCTCTCCTTCGAGTCTTCTGGGATGTCGGGGACGGGCGCGACGGTCAGTCGCGACCCGAGAGGCGCGCGATCGCGTTGAACAGGCCGGAGTGGTCCAGCGACCCGTCGCCCTCGGCGCGGGCCGCGGCCATGAGCTGCGCGACGACGGCACCGACGGGGGCGACGACGCCCTGCTCGCGCGCGGCGGTCGTGAAGATGCCCAGGTCCTTGTGGTGCAGGTCGATGCGGAAGCCGGGGGCGAACTCGCGACCCAGCATCTTCTGCGCCTTCTGGTTCAGCACGGCCGACCCGGCGAGGCCGCCGCCGAGGACCTTGACGGCCGCCTCGGTGTCGACGCCGAACGCCTCGAGGAAGACCACGGCCTCGGCGAGCAGCGCGATGTTCCCGGCGACGATGAGCTGGTTCGCGGCCTTGACCGTCTGGCCCGAGCCCGACGGGCCCACGTGCACGACCGTCTTGCCGACGGCGTCGAACACCTCGGACGCGGCGGCGAAGTCCTCGGCGGAGCCGCCGACCATGATCGACAGCGCGGCGTTCACGGCGCCCGCCTCGCCGCCGGAGACCGGCGCGTCGAGGTAGCGGAAGCCGGCGGCCTTCGCCTGGTCGGCGAGCGCGATCGTCACGTCGGGGCGGATCGACGAGAAGTCGATGATCAGCGTGCCCGGCTGCGCGTTCGCGAGGACGCCGTCGTCGCCGGTGAGCACGCCCTCGACGTCCGGGGAGTCCGGCACCATGACCGCGACGACGTCCGCCGCCTTGACGGCCTCGGCCACCGACGAGGCGGCGGTGCCGCCGGCCTCGACGAGGGGCTGCGCCTTGGCGGCGGTGCGGTTGTAGCCGACGACGGAGTGCCCGGCGTCCTGGAGGTGGACGGCCATCGGGCTGCCCATGATGCCGAGGCCGATGAAGGCGATGGTGCTCATGTTCGGTGTCTCTCTTTCGGGTGCGGGGTGGCTGCAGCGGTCGGGGGCGCCGTCAGGCGGCGGTGCCCTGGCCGCGCTCCTCGCGCGGGAGCCAGGCGAACGGGTCGGCGTCGGCCGTCTTGTACTCGAGGCCGACGGGCCCGGCGTAGCCGGCGGAGCGCAGGTCGCCGATCCAGCGCCGGATCGGCAGGTCCCCGCTGCCCGGGGCGCCGCGGCCGGGGGCGTCGGCGACCTGGACGTGGGCGATGCGGTCGCCGTAGGTCTTGAGGTCGAGGTCGACGTCCGAGCCGTTGACCGACAGGTGGTAGACGTCGAAGAGCAGCCCGAGGTTGGTGGCACCGTGCTCGTCGCGGACGCGGTCCAGGACGGCGACGACGTCGGCCGACGACGTCAGCGGGTAGGCGGGGGCGCCGGAGACCGGCTCCAGCAGCACCGTGCCGCCGATGCGCTCGACGGCCTTCGCCGCCAGCGCGAGGTTCTCGGCGCCGAGCTCGTCCTGGGCCGCGGGGTCCGCGCCGTCGACGCGGTTGCCGTAGAGCGCGTTGAACGCGCGGCAGCCGGTGCGCTCGCCGATGGCGGCGACGACGTCGAGGTTGGCACGCAGGTCGGCCGAGCGCTCCGGCCAGGAGACCAGGCCGCGGTCGCCGCCGGGCATGTTGCCGGCGTCGAAGTTGAGGCCCGTCAGCTGCACGCCGGCGTCCGCCAGCGCGCCGACGAACGCGTCGATCTCGTCCGCCGCGGGCGTCGGGGTGGCGAAGGGCCACCAGAACTCGACGCCGTCGAAGCCGGCCGCCCTGGCGGCCGCCGGACGCTCCAGGAACGGCAGGTCCGTCAGGAGGATCGAGCAGTTCACGGTGTAGGGGATCTGGTCCGTCATCACTGACTCGCTTTCGCCAGATGGAAGAATGGTTCCTTGTTGTGAAAACGCTACGCCGCGCCGGCAGGAAAGGTCAACCCCCGCCGGGGCCCGTCCCGCCCTCCGGTCGTGATCCGGCCCACAGCCGGCGCCACCAGCAGCGCCGACGGTCCGGGACAGCACGACGGCCCGGGAGGACCGAGGTCCCACCGGGCCGTCGCGGCCGGGCCGTGGCGCCGGGGCGCGGGTCAGGCCCCGACCGGGCGGGTCACCATCGCCGTGAGCTCCGCCGGCTGCAGGCCGGTGCGCCCGACGATCTCGTCGGCGCCGAGCGCCCCGCAGTCGAGGCCGCGCTTGAGGTACCACGCGAGCGCCTTCGCGGTGGCGGGCTCGTCGAGCACCGCCCCCTCCACCTCGTTCACGTAGTTCGACAGCCGCTCCGCCGCGGGCCGGAAGCCCTCGCGGTAGAACGCGTACGTCGCGGCGAACCGGCTCGGGAGCTGGGCCGGGTGCAGGTCCCAGCCCTGGTAGAACCCCCGCTCCAGCGAGCGCCGCACGAGGCGCCCGTGGTTCGCCCACGCGGCGCGCACCTGCGCGTCGTCCCCGACCGGCAGCACGTTCGTCGACCCGTCGGACAGGCGCACGCCGGTCCCCGCGGCCGCGAGCTGCATGACCTCCTTGGCGAGGTCCGCCGCCGGGTGCTCCATCGACTGGTACGCCGCGGAGATGCCGAGCGACGCCGAGTAGTCGTAGGTGCCGTAGTGCAGGCCGCTCACCCGCCCGCCGCCCGCGTGGATCATCCGCGCGACAGTGGCCGTGCCGGCGGAGTCGAGGATCGACTGCGGCGTCTCCACCTGCACCTCGAACCGCAGCCGGCCCGCGGGGAGCCCGTTCGCCTCCTCGAGGCGCTCGCACACCGCGACCATCGCCTCGACCTGTGCGACGGCGGTCACCTTCGGCAGGGTCAGGACGAGCCCCTCCGGCAGGTCGCCCGACGACGCCAGGGTGCTGACGAAGACGTCCAGGGTGCGCAGCCCGCGCGCCCGCGTCGGCCGCTCGAAGCACTTGAAGCGGATGCCCACGAACGGCGTCGCGCCCCCGGCGTCCAGCTCGGCCCGCAGGGCCGCGGCGGCCGCCGCGGTCACCTCGTCCTCGGCCGCGTCCGGGTGCGTCCCGTACCCGTCCTCGAGGTCGATGCGCAGGTCCTCGATCGGCTCGGTGGCGAGCTTGCGCTCCACCTGCGCCGCGACCGCGTCGCGGAGGTCGGCGCGCACGCCGACGGCGTCGAGGAGCGCGTCGGTCCCCTGCGCCTCCACGGCGGCCCACGCCTGCGCGCCCCACTCCGTCGCGAGCCCCGCCGTGTACCGGTGCGCCGGCACGTAGACGGTGTGCACCGGCTGACGCGTGCCGTCGTCGCCCGGGTAGGCACGGTCGAGGTGGGCGTCGTGCGCGGCGAGGCGGCGCTCGACGTCGCCGAGCGCGGCCTGGTCGAGGGAGACCTTCATCGGACCACCGCCGCCTCCGGCTGGAGCGCCCGGCCCAGGTGCTGGGCGAGGCGCTCGGCGTCCTCGGCGCGGTGCTCCGCCACCGGGACCTCCTTGTGCCCCTCGGCCCGGACGGCGTCGGCGACCGCCTCGGCCACGCGGCTGTCGAAGACGCCCGGGATGATGAACGCGGAGTTGAGCTCGTCCTCGCTCACCACCGAGGAGATCGCGACGGCCGCGACGCGCAGCATCTCGTCGGTGATCTGCGTGGCACCCGCGTCGAGCAGCCCGCGGAACAGGCCCGGGAACGCCAGCACGTTGTTGATCTGGTTCGGGTAGTCGCTGCGGCCCGTGGCGACGACGGCGGCCGTCTCGCCGGCGGCGATCGGGTCGACCTCGGGCGTCGGGTTCGCGAGGGCGAACACGATCGCGTCGTCGCTCATCCGCGCGACGTCCGCGCCCGTGAGGATGTTGCCGGCCGACACCCCCACGAAGACGTCGGCGCCCACCAGGCCCTCCTTGAGCGTGCCCGTGAAGCCGGACGGGTTGGTGTTCTCCACGATCCACGCGCGGTTCTCGTCGCCGTGCGCGGACTCGGTGGTGAGCGCGCCGTGACGGTCGAAGCCGATGATGTCGCGGGCGCCCTGGGCGAGCAGCAGCCGGATGATGGCGGAGCCGGCGGCGCCGACGCCGGAGACGGCGATGCGGACGTCCTCGATCTTCTTGCCCACCACCTTGAGCGCGTTGATGAGCGCCGCCAGCACCACGATGGCGGTGCCGTGCTGGTCGTCGTGGAAGACGGGGATGTCCAGCTCCTCGCGCAGGCGCTTCTCGATCTCGAAGCAGCGCGGGGCGGAGATGTCCTCGAGGTTCACGCCGCCGAAGCCGGGCGCGATCGCCTTGACGGTCCGGATGATCTCCTCGGTGTCCGTCGTGTCGAGGGCGATGGGCCACGCATCGACGTCGGCGAACTGCTTGAACAGTGCCGCCTTGCCCTCCATGACCGGCATGGCGGCCTCCGGGCCGATGTCGCCGAGCCCCAGGACGGCGGTGCCGTCGGTGACCACGGCGACGGTGTTGCGCTTGATGGTGAGGCGGCGCGCGTCCTCCGGGCGGGCGGCGATCGCGAGGCACACGCGGGCGACGCCGGGGGTGTACGCGCGCGACAGGTCGCGGCGGGTCTTGAGCGGCACCTTCGGCGCGATCGAGATCTTGCCGCCGAGGTGCATGAGGAACGTCGAGTCCGACATCTTCAGCACGCGCACGCCCTCGAGCGCGTCCAGGGCCTGGACGATCCGCTCGCCGTGCTCGGCGTCCACGGTGTCGCAGGTGACGTCGACGACGATCGTGTCGGTGTGCGACTGCGCGATGTCGACGCCCATCACCGAACCGCCCGCCGTGGCGATCTCGTGGACGATCTCGCTCGTCGCGCGCTGGGAGGCCGGCGCCTCGACGCGGAGGGTGATCGTGTAGCTGGGGCTGGGCATCGCCATGGCCTGGGTGTCCTTTCGGGGAGCTGATGACATGAAGTTTCGAGATGTGGAAGGATGGTTTCTAGAACCGGGAACGGTTCACGAGACTTTGCGAAGGGGGACCTGACCATGGCGAACGGCACCGGAGTCCAGTCGGTGGACCGGGCGATCGACCTGCTCGAGATCATGACCGACCTGGGCGGGGACGCCGCGCTGAGCGAGCTGGCGGCCGCGGCCGGCCTCCCGCTCCCGACGATCCACCGGCTGATGCGGACGCTCGTCGGCCGGGGCTACGCCCGCCAGCTCCCGTCCCGCCGCTACACCCTCGGGCCGCGGCTGATCCGGCTGGGCGAGAGCGCGGGACGCCAGCTCGGCGCCAGCGCCCGCCCCCACCTGGAGCGCCTGGCCCGCGAGCTCGGCGAGAGCGCCAACCTCGCGATGATCGACCGCGACATGGTGGTGTACGTCGCCCAGGCCTCGTCGTCGTACTCGATGCGGATGTTCACCGAGGTGGGACGGCGCGTCTACACGCACTGCACCGGTGTCGGCAAGATGGTGCTCGCCGAGCTGCCGGACCAGACCATCCGCGACATCGTGGGCCGCGTCGGGATGCCGCCGGCCACCGACCTGTCGATCACGGACCCGGACGACCTCCTCAAGGAGATCGGCACGATCCGCGAGCAGGGGTACGCCGTCGACGACGGCGAGCAGGAGATCGGCGTGCGGTGCTTCGCCGTTCCCGTCAAGGGCGCCCCCACGCCCACCGCCCTCTCGGTGTCGGGGCCGGCGGCCCGGGTCACCTACGAGTTCGGCGAGGCCGCGCTCCCCCTGCTGCACGAGGTGGCCGAGACCATCTCCAAGGAGCTGCTCTCCGCGGCCTGAGCGCAGGCGCGGGCCCGACGGGGGGCGCGAGGCGGCGGTCCCGCCTCGCGCCCTCCGTCGTGCGGGGGCGCGCACCGCGCTCACCGGTCCCCCGGTTCGGCCGCGCCCGCGTGCACCAGCAGTCGCGAGTCCGCGCCGGGGCGGCGCTCCGCGACCGTGGCGCGCGCCCCCTCCCGGATCTGCAGCACGTCGGGCACGCCGTCGGCGTCGAGGTCGATCGCCGAGACGCAGCCCGAGCGGCGGCCGTGCCCGTGGCGCACCCGCGCCCGCACGTCCGCGTTGAGTCGGGCGCGGCGGGCGGCCTGGTGCTCGGCGTCGAGCCGCGCGAAGTACTCCGCCCGGCGCTGCTCCTGCTCCTCGGTGACGACCAGCCGCGCCGAGGACCCCGCGGTGAACACCGACGGGTCCGTGCTTCGCCGACCCCATCGGATCTCGTTGAACACGAGGTTCAGCACCACCGACACGACCGCGGCGGCCGCGATGCCGGAGTGGAAGATCATGCCCACCCAGGTGGGGAACCGGTCGTAGAAGTCGGGGACGGCGATCGGGATGATCCCGAAGCCGAGCGCCACCGCCACGAGCGTCAGGTTGAGGTTGCCCTCGTACTCGACGCGCGACAGCGTGCGGATGCCGGACACGGCCACGGACCCGAACAGGACGATGCCGGCCCCGCCCAGCACGGGCGCGGGGATCGCCGCGACCACGCGGCCCAGCACCGGGAACAGCCCCAGCACGAACAGCACGGCGCCGCCGGCCGCGACGGCGAACCGCGAGCGGATGCCGGTGATCGCCACCAGGCCCACGTTCTGCGCGAACGCCGACGCCGGGAACGAGTTGAGCAGCGGTGCCACCAGGGTGGCCGCCATGTCGGCCCGCAGGCCGTCGCCGACCCGCTTGGAGTCGACCTCGGTGTCCAGCACCTCGCCGATGGCGATGAGGTCGGCGGTGGTCTCCGTCATGATGACGAGGATCACGATGGTCATCGAGATGATGGCGCCGACCTCGAAGACGGGCATGCCGAAGGCGAACGGCGTCGGGAGCTCGAACACGGCACCCTGCCCCACGCCCGAGAAGTCCGCGAGCCCCAGCGGCACGGCCACGACCGTGCCGATGACCAGCCCGAAGAGGATGGACAGCCGGGAGATCGTGCCCTGCAGGAACCTGCTGAGCACGAGCACCACGGCCAGCGTGCCGAGCGCGAGCGAGATGTTCGGGACGGAGCCCCAGTCGGCCGCCTCCGCGTCGCCGCCCATCATCCAGCCGGCCGCGGTCGGCAGCAGCGAGACCCCGATGATCGTGATGATGGTGCCCGTGACGACCGGCGGGAAGAACCGCACGACCTGGGCGAAGAACGGGGTGATCGCCAGGCCGATCGCGGCCGCCACGATGATGGCGCCGAAGACGGCGGGCAGGCCGCCGTCCCCGCTCGCCACCGCGACCATCGTGGACACGGTGGCGAACGAGATCCCCTGGACGAGCGGGAGCTGCGACCCGAAGAAGCGGATGCCCAGCGTCTGGAGCGCGGTGGCCAGGCCGCTGACGAGCAGCGCCGCCGAGACCAGCAGACCGATCTGCGCGCCGTCGAGGCCCGCCGCCTGCCCGACGATGATCGGCGGCGCGATCACGCCGCCGTACATCGTCATGATGTGCTGCAGGCCGTAGAGGAAGGTCTTGCCGAGCGGGTACCGCTCGTCCTCCGGCCGGCCGCCTGCGGCCGGCGCGACCGACGTCGCGTCGTCGATCGTCGTCGTCGTGCTCATCTCGATGCTCCTTCGAACCGCCTGCACGGTGCCTCGCTGATCAGCCGGACCGCGATCAGCAGAACCCCGTGACGGTGGCCCACGCGCGCGGCTCCTGATCGGCGCCCTCCCGCTTCACCTCCGCCTCGATCTTCCCGTACGGGCGGTCGGCGACGTAGAAGACCTCGTTCGGGTTCTCCAGGCCGAAGGGCTCGAAGTCGACGACGAAGTGGTGCAGGTTCGGCATCGAGAACTTGATCTCGCCGATCTCCGGGTGCGCCTCGAGCACCTTCTTGCCCATCTGGAACAGCGTCTGCTGCAGGGCGAGGGAGTGGACGTCCGCGAACGTCTCCAGCAGGATGCGGCGGACGTCGTCGTAGACGGCGTTGAAGTCGATGTCGAGCGTCGTGTAGCGCCAGCGGGCGGTCACCGAGGTCGCGAGGATGCGGTCGGTGGTCTCCTGCAGCGTGGTGTAGCGGTCCTTCGGGAAGCCGTGGAACTCCGACCCCGTGGACTTGAGGACCTTGAGGTCCTCCAGGCCCGAGACGACGAAGACGTCGTCCCCGTCGCGCTGCACCACCGTGGTGCGGGTCTCGGTGCCGCCCTTGACGAAGGCGTGGTCGTGCTCGCCGTCGGTGACGTGGTTCGCGAGGGAGGAGGGGATGTGCTCCCAGGTGTACTCCTTGGCCTCCCACCGGCCGCCCTCGATCCAGTCGAAGCTCGAGGTGAAGTGCTCGCCCAGCCGGAGCGCGAACTCCTCGGGCGAGGCGATGCCGTCCTTGGCGAGCGCGAACACGGTGTTCTTCTGCGTGTCCGTCGGGACCACGAGACCCTGGTCGCCCTCGATGTGGGCGGCGGAGAAGTCGCCGCGCAGCTGCGAGGTCACGGAGAGCTCGGTGATGCGGTGGCGCGCCTGGTCCCGGTCGACCTTCATGACGCGGACCTCGGCCTTGCCGTACTGGTTGTCGCCCAGCACGATCGTGCCGGTCGTGGCCTGTGCGTCGGTGGCGGTGGCGGTCATCTTGCTGACTCCTTCATCTGTTGTTGCGTTGTCCCGTGCCGGCCCCCGAAGGGCCGGCGGGCACGTCTCCTATGACGATGACGCAGGTCGCGGCGCCTCTGCCGCGGCCGGTGATGCGGGCCGGAGGGCCCGTCAGCTCCCGCGGTACGTGGAGTACGCGAACGGGCTGAGCAGGCAGGGCACGTGGTAGTGGTCACGGCCGGCCTCGACGGTGAAGTCGATGGTGATCGACGGGTAGAACGTGGGGGTCCCCTGCGCGGCGAAGTACTCGCCGGTCGCGAAGGTCACGCGGTAGGTGCCGGGCTCGAGCGCCCCGGGGCCGAGGTCCTTCACGCGGCCGTCGGCGTCCGTGGTCGCGTCCGCGAGCCGCTCGGCCGTGTCCGCGCCGACGCGCCAGAGGGACACGGCGACGCCCGCCGCGGGCAGTCCCGAGACGGCGTCGAGCACGTGGGTGGTGATGTGCGAGGTCATGAGAGCTCTCCTTCCAGCCGCAGCACGGCGATCTCCCGCAGCTGCTGGCCGGCGATCCGTCGCTCGGTGGCGGCGTCGTTCCCGAGGCGCTCCTCGAGCGAGCCGAGGATCTCCTCGGCGCTCCGGCCCGCCGCGCGGATGAGGAACACGTGGCCGAACCGCGCCTCGTAGGCGCGATTCCCTTCGCGCAGGCGCTCCTCCACCGAACCGGCGAGGTCACCGAGCCCGGCCTGCTCCCGCCGGGAGTGCGCGGCGTCGGCGTCCTCCCCCGACGCCCGCTCGCCGATCCGCGGGTGGCGCGCGAGGGCGGAGTCGATCTCCTCCTCGGTCCAGGGGTCGGCCACCGCGCGCGCCGCCGCGAGGGCGGCCGCGGTGTCGGCGTAGGGACGGCCGGCGACGACCGCCTCGGCCCACCGGGACACGGCCGCGCAGGAGAGGACCTGCACGAGGGCAGCGTCCACGTCTGCCGCGTTGAATGCCTCGAGACCCGCACTCGTCATCGAGCGATCCTCCTTCGAACGATTCCACCCACCGAAAATGGGTTTCCGTTCCGTGAAGTCTCGCTCTCGCACGGGCGACGTGTCAAGTGAGTCGATGCTCACTGCGGCCGCCCGCGACACCCTCGCGGCGAGGCCCGGCCGTGTCCCCCGCATGTCCCATGGTCAGCCCCGGAGAACCCGCGCGCTACCAGCCGCGTGAAGGGCATGCGGAGGTGGGTCGCCGATCCCGCGGCCCCGCCCGGCGCAGGCCGCGCCGCCGTGCGCCGCCGTACCGGAGGGCGCCAGGCCGGGGGCCGGCGCCCGGAGCGCGCCGGGCCGAGGCCGGCGCCGCATCCACCGGGTGCGGGCCGAGGGACGTGCGGAGGCATCGGGATGCGCCGTCGGTGACGACGCGCCGGGCGCCGACGGGGGGCGCCCCTACCTTGGGGCACGGACGGCGGGCATGCACAGCACGACGGGGCGTGGGGGCACCGGATCCGGGTTCCCGGCACCGCGAGGACCCGTCCCGGAGAACAAGGAGCACCACGCGCCCAGGACGGGCGCCCGGGACGTCGAGCGCTCTGGTCGTCGAGGCTCTGACCGTCGAGGCTCTGACCGTCGAGGCTCTGACCGTCGAGGCTCTGACCGTCGAGGCTCTGACCGTCGAGGCTCTGACCGTCGAGGCTCTGGCCGCCGAGGGTGGACGTCGAGGCCTCTGAGCGCCGCGTGAGTGCGTACGCGGTTCCGCACCACGGCGAGCCATGGGAGCGGATGAGGCGCGATCCCCCTCAGCCGCCCGGCCTGCGACCGGAGCGGCTGCCACCGACGACCCTGTCGGCTCGGCCCGCTCGCGGTCGTGGGCAGCCGTTGAGCTGCGATGCAGGCTCTGCCGTGCTCACGTGGTCGTCACGCAGCGTGGCGGATCGCCGCGGCCGCGGGTGGTGGTGAGGGGATCCGGGTATGCGAAAGGCCCACCCCCTGGGGGGGTGGGCCTTTCGTGAATGGGTGTCCGGCGGCGTCCTACTCTCCCACCCCCTCTCGAGGGCAGTACCATCGGCGCTGAAGGGCTAAGCTTC
>NZ_JBHVFQ010000024.1:0-64010 GCF_042801555.1 Isoptericola sp. NPDC057559 | reverse complement strand
GCGGCGTCGGGGCGCCGACCGCCCGGCGCCGTCGTCCCGGCAGGACGCGCGAAGCCTCGGCGGCGGTCCTAGCCTGCGGCCATGGCCACTGTGGGCACCCGCAGCGCGCCGGAGGACCGGGCCCGCAGGCTCGGCGCCTCCGGGCCGCTGCGCGCCCGCACGGAGGTGCCGCCGCAGGCCCCCGGCGCGGTCGCCCGGCCGCGGGTCGAGCGGCACCTCGCCGAAGCCGGACGGCGCCGCCTCACGCTCGTCTCGGCCGGGCCCGGCTGGGGCAAGACCACCGCCGTGGCCGCCTGGGCCCGCGCCGCCGGCGGCCCGCGGGTCGCCTGGCTCACCCTCGAGGCGGCCGACGGCGCGCCGACCGCGTTCTGGGCCGACGTCCTCACCGCGCTGCGCCGCTCGGGCACCGTCCCGCCCGGTCATCCGCTGGGCGCCGTCTCCGTCCCGTCGCGCCTCTCCCCCGACCTGGTGCGCCGGATCCTGCTCGCCGTCGACCTGCTGCCGGAGCCGGTCGTCCTCGTCCTGGACGACTTCCACCTCGCCGGCCCCGAGGTCCTCGAGACGGTCGACGACGTGCTGCGCTACCCGTTGCCCCTGCACCTGGTGACGCTCACCCGCTTCGACCCCGCGCTGAGCCTGCAGCGCCTGCGTGCCCAGGGCGAGGTCGCCGAGCTCGGCGCGGCCGACCTCGCCCTCGACGCCGCCGAGACCGGGACGCTCGCCGCCGGCACCGGGCAGCCCCTAGCCGCCGAGGACGTCGACCGGCTGCTCGCGGAGACCGACGGGTGGCCCGTCGGCGTCCGGCTGCACCTCGACGCCGCCGACGACCCGGTCCGCCGCGACCGGGCGCAGCGCTCGGCCGCCGAGTTCCTCCTCACGGAGGTGCTGCAGCGCCTCGACCCGACGGCGCGGGCCTTCCTGCTGCGCACGAGCGTGACCCCGACCGTGTGCGCGGACCTGGCCGCCGCGCTCGCGCCGGGTGCCCCCGCGCCCCGGCTGCTGCGCGAGCTCGCGGCGTCGAACGGGTTCGTGGCACGCGTCGACGCCGAGGGGTCGTGGCTCCGCTACCACCCGCTGCTGCGC
Organism: Isoptericola sp. NPDC057559; assembly: GCF_042801555.1. NCBI lineage: Bacteria > Bacillati > Actinomycetota > Actinomycetes > Micrococcales > Promicromonosporaceae > Isoptericola > Isoptericola sp. NPDC057559. Next base: position 62,927 of record NZ_JBHVFQ010000024.1, on the reverse strand, counting down.
GAGATGCTGCAGCAGCAGCTGCGCCTCGAGGACCCGGCGGGCAGCGCGGAGGCGCACGGCGCGGCCGCGCGGTGGTTCGCCCGGCGCGGCGAGGCCGTGCGCGCGCTCGACCACGCGGTCGCGTCGGCGGACTGGGGCCTGGTGGGCGACGTCTTCGTGGACGTGGCCGCGGCGCAGCTGGTGGGGCCGCGGCGACAGGCCGTCGTCGACGCGCTGGGCCGGGTGCCCTACGCGTCGCTGGCGCCGACCGTCCCCCTGCACCTGTGCGCCGCGACGCTCGCCCTCGTCGACGGCCGCCCCGAGGGCGCTCTCCACCACCTCGGGCGGGCCCGCAAGCTGCTCGGCGACCCGGCGCAGGACCCGGCCGCCGCGGTGCTGCTGGAGGACCTGGAGGCCACCGCCGCGCGGGCGGTCGGCGACGTCCGCCGGCTCTACCGCACCGCGGGCGCGGCGCTCACGGCCGCCGAGCGCGTCCCGTTCCCGTTCCCCGCGCTGGCCACCTACCGGACGCTGGCGCGCGCCCACCACGACGCCGGCCGGGCGTGGTGCGCCGTCCCCCGCCGGGACGATGCCGCCGACGAGGTCGGCCCGCCGGACGGCCCGGAGGACGACCTGCACGCCGCGGGCCTCGTCACCCTCGGCGCCCACGCGGCGACCGCGCTCCAGGACGTCGCCGACGGGCGCCTCACGGCGGGCACGGAGCGGGCGCGGGCCGTGGTGGACCGGGCATCCGCGCGGGGTTGGGTCGGTCACGTGCAGACGGCGCCGGCGCTCGTCGCGCTCGCGTGGGTCGCCCTCCACCGCGCGGAGGAGTCCCGCGCGGGAGCGCTCCTCGCGCAGGCACGCGCGGCGTCGTCCGGCCTGCCCGACCCCGCGCCGCAGGTTGCGGCGCACCTGCTCGAGTCGCTCCTCGCCGCGCGCCAGGGCGACGCCCGCCGTGCCCGGCGGGAGCTGGCCGCCGCCACCGAGCCGACCGCGCCGCACCCCGTGCCCCCGCTGCTCGACGACCTGCGCGCCCGCGCCGCGACGGAGGCCGCGCTGGCCGCGGCGACCGTGCCGGGCACGCTCGCCGGAGCCGTGGCAGGGGACGCCGTCGTCCGTCCTACCCCCGTGGCGCGGGTGTGCCGCGGCCGCCTGCTGCTCGCCGCCGGTCGCACGGGCGAGGCCCTGCGTGCCGTGCACGGCCTCGCGGCCGCCGCGGACGTCGACGACCTCGCCCGCGTCGAGGCCGCCCTCGTCGAGGGTGCGGTGCTGGTGCGTGCGGGCGCCCGCCACGCCGAGCCCGCGGTGGAGCGCGCCCTGCGCGCCGCGGCCCCCGAGCTGCTCGTCTCCCCGTTCCTCACGGCCGCCACGACCGAGCTGCGACCCGTCGTGGCCGCCGCCGTCGCCGGCCGCGCCGGCCCGCTCGCCGAACGGCTGCGCGCGGCCCTCCCCGAGCTCGACCCCGCCGCTCCCCTCGCGCCGCTCGAACCCCTGACGGCCCGGGAGCTCGCCGTCCTGGCCGCGCTGCCGACGATGGCGAGCAACGCCGAGATCGCGGAGGAGCTGTTCGTCTCCGTCAACACCGTCAAGGCGCACCTCAAGGCGCTGTACCGCAAGCTCGGGGTCGGCTCGCGACGCGACGCCGTGCGGCAGGGCCGCCGCCTGGGCCTCCTGCCCTAGGCGCCGGCCCGGTGGCGGGACCCCGGGATCAGCCCCGGGATCAGCCCCGGACCCCGCCGCGGCGCTCCAGCGCGCGCAGCACCGCCTTGCCCGCCTCCACGACCAGCAGGTACCCGAGGGCCACCAGCGCGCAGACGCCCCACTGTCCGCCGTCGAGCGGCGTCGTGCCGAAGATGCGCTCCAGGCCGTCGAGGGTCGTCACCAGGAAGGTCAGCCCCAGCGCGACGAGCATCAGCACCACGAACCGGCCGTTGGCGAGCGTGTCGTGCGACAGGATGCTGGCGCGCTGGTCGCGCCACTCCAGCGCGGCCACGACGTGCAGCAGCGACATCGCGGTCAGGCCCATCGTCGTGGCCACGGTCAGGTCGAACCGCGCCTCGCCGTAGCCCACCGCGATGAGCGTGCCCGTGGCGATGAGCACTCCCCCGACCGCGAGCCGCACCGCGAGCCCGCGACCGATCACCGGCTCGGACGGCGACCGCGGGCGCCGCGCCATGAGGCCCGGCGTGGGCGCGTCGAACCCGAGCCCGATCGCCAGCAGCACGTCGATCGCGAAGTTGATCCACAGGATCTGCAGCGGCGTCAGCGGCGTGCCGGCCGCCACGACGAACACGCCCGCCCCGACGAACGTCAGGATGAAGCCGATCAGCACCACCATCTGGAAGCGGATGTACTTCATGAGGTTGTCGTAGAGGCCGCGCCCGCCCTCGACGGCGGTGACGATCGTCGCGAAGTTGTCGTCGGTGAGGATCATCTCCGCCGCGTCCTTGGTGACCTCCGTGCCGGTGATCCCCATCGCGACGCCGATGTCGGCCCGCGCGAGCGCCGGCGCGTCGTTCACGCCGTCGCCCGTCATCGCGACGATCTCCCCGCGCCGCTTGAGGACGTCGACCAGGCGCACCTTGTCCTCGGGCGCGACGCGCGCCACCACGCCGATCTCGTCCACGTGCGCGTCGAGCTCGCCGTCGGACAGGGCGGCGAACTCGGCGCCCGTGAGCGCCCGGCCCGTGATGCCGAGCTGGGCGGCGATCGCGCCCGCGGTGGTCACGTGGTCGCCGGTGATCATCCGGCACGCGGATCCCCGCGCTCGCGCACGCGGCGATCGCGTCGCGCGCCTCGCGGCGCGGCGGGTCCACGATCCCCACGAGGGCGACGAGCTCGAGCCCGCGCACGACGTCGAGCAGGTCGCCGCGCAGGCCGCCGGAGGGCACCGTGGAGCGGGCCACGGCCAGCACCCGCATGCCCTCGCCCGCCAGGGCGTCGTTCGCCTCGAGGACCCGCGCCCGGCCCGCGTCGTCGAGCAGGGCGCTACCGCCGTCCGCCGTGAGGTACCGGTCGGACCGGGCGAGCAGGACGTCGGGCGCGCCCTTGACGAAGCACCGGGTCGCGCCGTCGATCTCGTGGAACGTGGCCATGAACTTGTACTCGGCGTCGAACGGCACCTCCGCGATGCGCGGGTGCTCCCGGCGCGTCTCCTCGACGTCGAGCCCGGCCTTCGCGGCCAGCACGACCAGGGCGCCCTCCGTCGGGTCGCCCACGCACGCGCCGTCGGCCACCACGGCGTCGCTCGCGAGCGCCATCGGGAGGGCGACCTGGTCCAGCGGCGCGCCCTCGTCGCCCGCCGCCGCGAGGATCCGGCCCGTCGTCGAGTAGCCCTCCCCCTCGACGGTGAAGCGCCGGCCCGCGAGGACGAGGCGCCGGGCCGTCATCTGGTTGAGCGTGAGCGTGCCGGTCTTGTCGGAGCAGATGGCCGACGTCGAGCCGAGCGTCTCCACCGACTTGAGCCGCTTGACGATCGCGCCCTCGGCCGCGAGGTTCCGCGTGCCCATGGACAGCAGCATCGTCACCACGGCCGGCAGCCCCGTCGGGATGGCGGCGATGGCGAGGCTGATGCCGACGACGAACAGGCTGTCGAAGTCCTCGCCGCGCGCCAGCCCGAGGACGACCACCACCACCAGGGCGACCGCCGCCATCACCGTGATGATCACGGTGATCCGGTCGAGCTGGCGGGTCAGCGGGGTCCGGTCCTGCTCGACGCCGCTGAGCATCCCGGAGATCCGGCCCACCTCGGTGTCCATGCCCGTCGCGGTGACCACCATCTCGCCGCGCCCGCGCGTGACCTGCGAGTTCATGTAGGCCATGTCGGTGCGGTCGCCGAGCGGCGCCTCGACGGCGTCGACCGGGTCGACCGTCTTCGACACCGGCGTGCTCTCGCCCGTCAGGCCCGCCTCCTCGATCTCCAGGGACGCGGCCACGAGCAGGCGGCCGTCGGCGGGGACCTTGCCGCCCGCCTCGAAGCCGACGACGTCGCCGGGCACCAGCTCCTCGGCCGGCAGCTGCACCTGGCGGCCGTCGCGGCGCACGGTCGCCGTCATGACCAGCATCTGGCGCAGCGCGGCCACGCTCTGCGCGGCCTTGCCCTCCTGGTGCAGCCCCATGAGGGCGTTGAGCACGGTGAGGGAGAAGACGACGACGCCGGTCGTGACGTCGCCCAGCGCGACGATGCTCACCACCGCGGCGGCCACCAGCACCAGCTGCATGAGGTCGCGGTACTGGCGCAGGAACGCCTGCCACGGCCGCTCCCGGCGCTCCTCCGCGAGCGCGTTGGGTCCGTAGCGGGCGCGCCGCTCGACGGCCTCCGCCGAGGTGAGCCCGCGCGCCGGGTCGACGCCGAGCTGCGCGCACACCTCCGGCCCGGTCGCGGTGTGCCAGCCGGCGGCGTGCCGGGGGATCTGCGCAGCGGTCATCGCGCCCTCCTCACGGTGCGCGTCCACCCTCACAGCGACCCGGCGCGGCTGCCTCACCCGCCCCGGGTGAGCGTGCCGGCGTGCCCTCCGGCCTGCGGGGACGCGACTACCCCCGGCGGGTGAGGCCCCCTCCGTCGCCCGCGCCGACAGTGGGGGTGGCCGGCCACGCCGGACGGCCGCCCCTGCGACCTGAGGAGCCCGCGATGGACACCTTCTGGGACTGGTTCTGGCTGATGCTCTGGTGGTTCTTCCTCTTCGCCTACCTGATCATGCTGTTCCAGATCGTCAGCGACCTGTTCCGCGACCGGTCGCTCAACGGCTGGTGGAAGGCGCTGTGGGTCGTCCTCCTCATCCTGCTGCCCCTGCTGTCCGCGCTGGTCTACCTCATCGCGCGCGGCCGCGGGATGGCCGAGCGGCACTACGAGGAGCGGATGGCGCACAAGCAGATGACCGACGACTACATCCGGTCCACGGCCGGCACGTCACGGTCCGCCGCCGACGACATCGCCCAGGCCAAGGCCCTGCTGGACTCGGGCGCGATCGACGCGACCGAGTTCGCGCAGCTCAAGGCGAAGGCCCTCACCTGACGTCGGCGGCCCGCGGCGCGGGGCTCATCGGCCCGGCGCCGTCGGGTCGGCCGTGAACGGGAGGCGGAACGCGAGCCGGCCGCCGCCTCCGGTGTTCGTCCCGAGCTCGAGCGTGCCGCCGCGGTACTCGATGCGCTCGAGGTGGCGGCGCAGGCCGTGCAGCGTCGGCGCCGTCTCCGTGGGCCCGGTGCCGTCGTCGTCGACCTCGGTGACGAACACCCAGCGGTCGGGGTCGGCGGTGGGCTCCGCGTCCGCGCGGACCGTGACCGTGCGCGCCCGGCCATGCCGCAGCGCGTTGGTCACCGCCTCCTCGACCGTGTAGATCACCACGAGGCGCTCGGCCATCGGCATCCGCAGCCCCGCCTCGGCCACCAGGTCGCGGTACCGGTCGCCGAGCTCGATCGACGCGTCGACCTGCGGCGGCAGGCGCCGCAGCAGCAGCCCGATCGCCTCCTGCGGCCCCAGGTCGGCGCCGGACGGGAAGACGCTGTGGCTGAGCGAGCGCACGTCGTCCTCGCGGATCTCCTCGAGGGTCTCCGCCCAGCGCCGCACCGCGGCGGCGCGCGGGGCGTCGCCGGCCGCCTCCAGCTGCTCGGCCACCTGGTCCAGTCCCGCAGTCACCGTCACGAGGTGGAACTGCAGCGTGCCGTGCAGCTGGTCGAAAACCAGGCGGCGCACGCGGATCTCCTCGTCCTGGAGTTCCTCGACGGCGCGGGCGGCGCGCAGCGCCTCCTCCTCGCGGCGCTGCTGCTCGGTCCAGGCCCGGTCCACCAGCGACGCGGCGAGCAGGCCTGCGGACATCCCGACGACGCCCGCGGCGAGCCCGAGCGTGCCGACCGCCGCGACGTAAGCGCCCCCGGAAGGCGTGCTGCTGATCGCGGCGAGCGCGAGGATCCGCGGCACCGAGGCGACCGCCGACACGCACGTCACGACGAGGATCCGGGCGGGCCACCGGCGCGCCATGGCGCGGAAGGCGAGCGTCCCGGCGATGACGACCGCGCCGAACGCCAGGTTCACCAGAAGCACGACCACGCCGTCGACGGCCACTCCGAGGGCGCTGTGCTCGTGCGTGATCGCGGTCTGCAGCCCGCCCCAGCCGGCCCACCCGGCCACGGTCATCAACGAGTACAGGACGAAGTTGGCACCGGCGACCACCACGGCGATCCGCGTGCGGTCGCGCGACGGGACGGACTGGGCGGCCTGCGCCGAGGCGGGCGCGGCCCGCGCCGTCAGGCCCGCCACGAGCGCCCCGTCTGCTCGAGGAACGCGAGCACGGCCGCGACACGACGGTTGTGCTCGCTGCCGTCGACGCCCAGACGCTGGTAGATCGACTTGAGGTGGCTCTCGACAGAGCGCTCGTTGATGCCGAGCCGGTCGGCGGTGGAGCGGTTCGACAGGCCCTCCGCCACGAGCCGCAGCACGCCGAACTGTGCGGGCGTCAGCGCCGAGACCGCCGACCCGGGCCGCGGCGTGGAGCGCTGCACCAGGTACGGGTCGAGCACCACCTGGCCCTGCGCCGTCGCGACGACCGCGCGCACCAGGACGTCGCGCGCGAAGCTCGATCGCTTGGACAGGTAGCTCCACGGCCGGGTCGTCTCACTCTGGACGGCCGTGAACAGGCCCATGACGTCCTCGCTGGACAGCAGCATGACCGCGAGGCGCGGGTCGGCCCGCTGCAGCGCCACCCCCAGGGAGACCCCGTTGCCGTCGGGGAGGTTCACGTCCAGCACCGCGACGTCGCACGACCCGGGGGTGAAGACCAGTCGGGCCTCGGTCACCCCGGGCACCGCGTGGACGACGTGCAGCGACTCCTCCGCGGCCAGCGCCTGCTCGAGCATCCCTCGCATCAGGGCCTCGTCCTCGACGATGCCCACACGGGTGCGGGGGGTCACCATGCCGCCGATGGTAGGCAGCCCAGGGTGTTCCCCGCCCGATCAGTCGCCGTCCGTGCGCTCCGACACGCGCGCGGGCACCAGCACGGGGCACTCCGCGCGGCGCAGCACCGCCTGGCTCGTCGAGCCGAGCAGGAGGCCGCGGATGCCGCCGCGTCCGCGCGAGCCGACGACGAGCAGGTCGGCCGAGCCGGAGGCGTCGACCAGGACGTCGGACGCGTGCCCCTCGACGACGTCGGCGGTCACGGTCACGTCGGGCTGCGCCGCGCGCAGGCGGGCGACGTCCTGGTCGAGCTCCTCGCGGACACCGCCGAGGACGGAGTCCCGGAAGCCCGGGTCCAGCCACGGGGAGCCGCTCCAGCCCACGAGGGAGACGGCGCGGACGAGCTCGACGGAGGCGCCCCAGGCGCGCGCCTGCGCGAGCGCCGTGTCGAGCGCCGCGTCCGAGGACCGCGAGCCGTCGACGCCCACGACGACCTTGCCGAAGCGGTCCAGGGCGTCGACGGAGAGCGCGCCGTCGTCGTCCGTCTTCGCGCGGCCCGGCACGACGACCGTCGGGCACGCCGACCGTACCGGCAGGTTCGCCGACACCGTGCCGAGCAGCCGCTCGACGAAGCCGCCGGCGCCGCGGGCGCCGATGACGACGAGGCCGAACCGCCCGGACCGCTCCGCGAGCGCCGTCGTCGCATCGGCGATGGTCACCTCGGTGGTGGCGGGGACCCCGGTCGCGGTGACGCGCTCGTGCGCCCGGGCCAGCAGCTCCTCGACGTAGCGCTTCGCGTACGGGTCGTCGACCATCGGGATGTCCTGGGCGAAGCTGTAGCTGCCCGTGAACCCCGGCAGCGTGTATGCGCTGAGGACGTGCAGCTCCACGGCGGCGCGGCGGGCGTAGGCGGCGGCCCAGTCGAGCGCGTGCAGGCTCTCCTCCGAACCGTCGACGCCGACCAGGACGTTCTGCGGTGCGTTCATCTCCACCCCTCGGTGTCGTGGCCGCGGGCGTGTGTCACCCGCGGGTCTGTCGTGGTGGCCTGCCCGACCATCGTGCCCGGGCGGGCCGGGTCAGGCGCGGGCGCGGGCGTCGGAGCGCACCACGGGGAACCAGCGGTCCAGCCCGAGGACGGCGAGCACCTCGGTGACGGTGGTCGCCGGATCGAGCAGGGCCACGGGGACGGCGGCCGACCGGCACAGGCGCACGACGCGCTCCAGCAGCGCGATCCCCGAGGAGTCCATGAAGGTCACGTCGTGGGTGTCCACGAGGACGGGACGGTGCCCGGCCACCGCGTCGAGCGCCCCGAGCGCCCGCCTCGCCTCGGCGAGACAGGTCGCGTCGACCTCACCGGACATCCGGACCAGCACCACCGGACCGCGCGCGTCCACCTCGACCGCGGCAGGCGGAGGTGCCGGCAGGGCGTCGAGCGTGCCGTGGGGCGGGGCGCCGGGTACGACGGTGGGCGGGGTGAGCGAGGGACGTCGGTCCACGGAGTGCCTCCGGACGAGCGATCAGGACCTGCACATCCCACGCCCGCTCCACCGGTCCGACGGCGCCGCGTACGTGGTACCACGCATGCGCGGTCCGGGAATCCGCAGCGAGCGCGGTCCGGGCGCGTGCGGGGCGGTCCACCGCGCCCGCATACTGGCCCGGAGGCCGCGCCCGGGCGGCACCCCGACCCGGGCCGCACGGACCCGGAGGAGGTCACCGATGACCCAGCCCGCTCCCTCCGCCCCGCCGGGGCCCGCCGCGGGCGGCCCGGCCCGCGTCGCCGCCGTCGTGACGCTGGTGCTCGCCCTCGCGGGCTTCGTCGTCGCTGCGCTGCTCCCGGTGTACTCCGGGTCCACGGCGGAGATGTCCGGCGACCCTGTCACCGGCGCGGCGGTCAGGACGACGGAGACCACCGCCACGCTGGCGCAGGTGAACGGCCCCGGCATCCTCGTCGTCCTCGCCCTGCCGGTGGTCGTCGCAGCCCTGCCGCTGCTCGCCCGGCGCGCCCGCGGCTTCCTCGCCCTGCGCGTCACGACCGCGGTGCTGCTCGTCCTCATGACCCTGCTCGGCGCCCTCAGCGTCGGGATCCTCTTCGCCCCGGCCGCCGTCGCCGCCGTCGTGGCCGCCGCGCTGCCGGGCATGCGCGCCGCGCCGGCTGCGCCGAGCACGACCGCCCAGCCCGCGTGAGGCGCCCGCCGGCTCTGCGGGGTGCGGCACGATAGGCGCCGTGACCGACGCGGTGAGCGACGACGGACGCTGGTTCACCGTGCGCGACGATGCCGGACGCGCCGCCACCGCGGCGGCGGCCCGCGCGGCGCTGCGCACGCAGCGCGGTCGGCTCGGCCGGGTCGACGTCGACGTCCTCTCCGACGAGGAGTGGCCCGAGGAGGCGCGGCCCGCCGTCCGCACCGCCCAGCAGCGCCTCGCCGCGGGCGGTCGTCGGGGCACCTCCCTGTCGCTGGACCCCCGCGCCGACGAGGAGCTCGACCTCGCCCTGACGCTCGCGCCGTTCAGCATCGGGTGCTCGGCCGTCGACCACGGCGGGCGTCTCGTGTGGGAGGCGAACGACACGGGCGCCGGCGCGGCCTTCCGGCTCACCTCCGCCGAGGAGGAGGTCGTGCGCTCCGCCGTCGTGGGTGCCGGCGGTGACCCGGGCGACCTGGTGCTCCTGTCCGCGCACCACCTGGGCCGCAAGGGCTTCGCCTACGAGGTCGTGGGCGGGACGGCGCTCGCCGCCGCGCGCTGGACCCCGCCCGCCGGCTGGCGTGCGTACGAGCGCACGGTGCCGGTGGGCTCCGGGCCCGGGCTCTGGGCCGAGGCGTCGGCAGCGGTCCTGTCGTGGGGCGTGAAGACCCGCAGCGGGTTCGCCGTCGACCCGCCGCTCGCCCCGGGCCGGGCGGCGCGGGCGGGCGAGCGCTCCTGGCTCGTCGCGCGGATCGGGCCCCTCCGGGTGCGCGAGCCGGTCCAGGTGGTCGAGACCGTCGTGACGAACCGCCGCGTCGCCCTCGCCTACGGCACCCTCGACGGTCATCCCGTGGCCGGCGAGGAGGCGTTCGTCGTGCACCGGGACGACGACGGGACGGTGCACCTCACGCTGCGCTCCCTCACGCGCGCGGGCCGGGGCCCGTGGCGGGCGCTGTTCCCCGCGGTCCTGGTCGCCCAGAAGGTCTACCGCCGCCGGTACCTCCGCTCGCTCGTGTGACGCCGTCGGACTACGCGCGACGCGTGGTCCGCGTCGCCTCGACGCCACGGAGGCTGGGATCCCCTGAACTCGTCGAAGGAGATGCCATGTCTGAGCAGTCCTCGCAGGCGATCCGGTCGCGCCGCGTCGTCGCGGCCCTCATCACGGTGCTCGTCGCCGTCCTCGGTCTGGCTCCGCTCACGGCGTCGGCGGGCCCCTCGGGCGCGCCCGCCGCCCTCGCGGAAGGCCGCCCGCACGCACCCCGGCCCACGGTCGTCCTCGTCCACGGGGCGTTCGCCGACTCGAGCGGGTGGACCGTCGTCGCCGAACGGCTGCTGGACGAGGGCTACCCGGTCCTGGCCTTCTCGAACCCGTTGCGGGGCATCGAGCACGACGCGGAGTACCTGCGGCAGTTCCTCGCGACGGTGGACGGCCCGATCGTCCTCGTGGGCCACTCGTACGGCGGTGCGGTCATCACGAACGCGGCGACCGGGAACGACCAGGTGAAGTCGCTCGTGTACGTGGCCGGCTACGCGCTCGACGAGGGCGAGACCGTCGCCGCGGCGAACGCGCTCGGCGGGGGCCACACGACGGTGACCGACCACCTGGTGCTGCGGCCCTTCCCGGGCGCCGGGGAGGGGAACGCCGACGCGTACATCGACCCCGAGTGGTACCCGCGGCTGTTCGCCCAGGACCTCCCGCGACGTCTCGCCGAGACGCTGGCCGGTGCCCAGCGACCGGTCGCCCTCGCGTCGCTGCTCGAGCCGTCCGGCGAGCCGGCGTGGAGGTCCGTCCCGAGCTGGTACGTCGTGGCGAAGGACGACCGCACCATCCCCCCGGAGGCCGAGCGGGCCATGGCGAAGCGCGCCGGCGCGACGACGGTGGAGATCCGCTCCTCGCACGCGGTGATGATCAGCCATCCCCTCCAGGTCCTGCAGGTCATCAAGGCGGCCGCGAGGTAGCCACCTCGGGCGTCGCAGCCCCTGACCGGGCCCTGCCCGCGCCGCACTGCGGCGTGGGCGGGGCCCGGCGCGGGTGATCTTCGTGCTCGGCCGCGCAGCCGTGGGAGCGCTTCCTTATCCTGTCGCTCGTGCACGGCACCGGCGGCCTGCTCGGCCGCGAGAGCGAACAGCGAAGGGTCGCCGAGGTGATCGGCGCGGCCCGCAACGGGCACGGCAGCGCACTCCTGGTCCTCGCCGAGCCCGGCATGGGCAAGACGACCCTGCTGCGCGACGCGTCGCCGGGGCCCGGGGCGCGGGTGCTGCGCCTCGACGGCTACGAGTCGGAGTCGTCCATGCCGTACGCGGCGGTCGAGCGCCTCACCGGACTGCTGCGGGAGCACCTGGCCGAGATCCCGGAGCGGCAGCGCCTCAGCCTCCGGGTGGCCACCGGCGCCGCCGACGGGCCCCCGCCGGACCGCTACCTGGTCGGCCTCGGGGTGCTCAGCCTGCTCGCCGCCGCGAGCACCAGGGCCGGCCTGCTCTGCGCCGTCGACGACGCGCACCTGCTCGACCGCGAGAGCCTCGAGGCGTTCGCGTTCGTCGCGCGCCGCCTCGGCGCGGAGCGCGTGGCGCTGGTCCTGGCCGGCCGCGAGGAGCGCGGGCTCGACGCGGTGCTGCGCGGGGTGCCGGTCCTCGCCCTCGCGGGGCTGTCGCCCGAGCCGGCCGCGGCGCTGCTGAACCGGTCCGCGGCCGGGCCGTTCACCCCGACCGCCACCGCCGCGATCGTCCGCGCGACGGACGGCAACCCGCTGGCCCTGGTCGACCTGGCGGCCGATCCCCTGCTGCGGGAGATGACCGACCTCGGCCTCGGCCCCGAGCCGGTGCCCGTCGGGCAGCACCTGGAGGCCCACTACCTGCGCCGCGTCATGCACCTGCCACCGGAGTCGCAGCGCTGGCTCCTGCTCGCGGCGACCGACTCCACCGGCGACCTGGAGCTGCTCGAGGTCGCCGGTGCGGCCCTCGCCATCGATCCGGCCCGCGAGGACGACGCGGAGTCGGCGGGCCTCGTGCACCTCGAACCGGCCGTCGGGTTCCGGCACCCCCTCGTCCGCTCCGCCGTGTACGGGTCGGCGTCCCGGGCCGAGCGCCGGAGGGTCCACGGCGCGCTGGCGGAGGCCGCCGCGAAGCTCGGCCTCGTCGAGACCGAGGCGTGGCACGCCTCGCACGCGGCGAGCGGGACCGACGAGGCCGTCGCCCAACGCCTCGTGCGCGCCGCCCACCTCGCGGCACAGCGTGGCGGTTCGTCGTCGCGCGCCAGCATCCTCGCCCGTGCGGCCGAGCTCACGCCGGCCGGGCGGGTGCGCGGCGAGCGGCTGGTCGGGGCCGCCGAGGCCGCCCTGGAGGCGGGCGCCGCCGACGTCGCCGTGCGCCTGCTCGCCGGCGTCCGGGACGAGGGCCTCGACCGGGTGACGCGCGGCCGGGCGATCCTCGTCCGCAGCGCCGCCGCCCTGTTCGTCGCAGATCCCGACGGCGTCCGGGCGGCCACCTCCGACCAGCTCCGGGCGGCCGACGAGTTCCACGGCCACGACGTCGAACGGGAGCAGCGCGCCCTCCTGCAGGCCTTCGAACGGTGCAGCAGCGCGGACCGGCTCCTCGTCGGGGTCGACGTCCCGACGCTGGGACGCCGGCTCGCGGCCGGGGCCGAGACGCCCGGCGCCGCCTCCGTGATCCTGCGCGGTGTGTCCGCACTGATCCTCGAGCCGTACGACCGCGCCGTGCGCCCGGTGCGCGAGGCGTTCGACGCGATCCTCGCGCTGCCGGACCGGGACCTGCTCCACCTGGGGACCTTGATCGCGGCGATCGGCGCCTTCCTCTGGGACGAGGCCGGGCGCCGGACCGGGCTGGATCGGGCGATGCGCGCCGCCCGGGACGCGGGCGCCCTGCAGGCGCTCGACACCCTGCTCTGGGTCGGGGCGCTGTCGGAGCTCATGGGCGGCACGGTGGGCCGCGCCCTCTCCTTCGACGCTACGGTCCGCGAGGTCCGCCGGGCGATGGGCTACGACGGCGAGAACGTCGTCAACGCCGCGGTCATGGCCTGGAGCGGCAGCCCGGAAGAGAGCGTGGAGGCCGTCGGCCAGGGCGCCGCCGCGTCCGGGTGGGGCGGCGTCGAGGCGTCCGCCACCGCCGCCCTCGCGGTCCGCAACCTCGCCGAGGGGCGCTACGAACGGGCCTTCGCACGGCTGCATCCCCTCGTCGAGGACCCGTTCCTGCAGGTCACCCCGCTCCACTACGCCGACTACGCCGAGGCGGCCGTGCGGAGCGGTCGGCCCGAGGACGCGGCACGCGCCGCAGCCGCCCTCGACGCACGCGCGGGGGCGAACGGGTCCGCATGGTGCCGCGGCCTCGCCGAGCGCGCCCTCGCCCTCGCCGGCTCCGACGACGACGAGTCCCACTACGCGGCGTCGGTCGACGCGCTCTCACGCACCGGCGCGACCGTCGAGCTCGCGCGCTCGCACCTCGTCTACGGCGAGTGGCTCCGCCGCGCCCGGCGACGGCGGGACGCCGCCGCGCACCTCCACCTCGCCCTGGACCACGCCACCCGCAGCGGCGCCGCCGTCTTCCAGGGCCGGATCCGCGCCGAGCTCGAGGCGGCCGGCGGCACGGCGGGCGCGCCGGCGCCCAGGTCCGGCCAGGACCTGACCACGCAGGAACGCGCCGTCGCCACGATGGCCGCGGCCGGACGGACCAACGCCGAGATCGCGGCCCGCCTGTTCCTCAGCCCCCACACCGTCGACTACCACCTGAGGAAGGTCTTCCAGAAGCTCGGGGTCACGTCCCGGCGACAGCTCTCCGAGCACTTCGAGCCCGTCGCCCCGTAGGCCGGAACCTCGGACTACGTGAACCACGTGGTCCGCGCGGGGCCGCGCACGGGGACGCTCGGAGCGTCCTCGTCCCGATCAGCGCAAGGGAGGCACACCGTGCCCTACATCACCGCAGACGACGGTGCCGAGATCTACTACACCGACTGGGGCACCGAGGGGACACCCGTCCTGCTCAGCCACGGCTGGCCCCTCAACTCCGACGCCTGGTCGGCCGCCGCCCTGTTCCTCGCCGAGCACGGCCACCGCGCCATCGCGCACGACCGGCGGGGCCACGGACGGTCGAGCCGCACCTGGGACGGCAACGAGATGGACACCTACGCCGACGACCTGGCGTGCCTGGTCGACGCGCTCGACCTGCACGACCTCACCCTCGTCGGTCACTCCACCGGCGGCGGCGAGGTGGTGCGGTACGTCGCACGGCACGGCACGGACCGCGTCGCGCGCGTCGTCCTGGTGTCGGCCGTCCCGCCCCTCATGGTGCGGACCGACGACAACCCCGACGGGCTGCCGATGGAGGTGTTCGACCAGATCCGCGCGGGCGAGCGCGCGGACCGGTCGCAGCTCTACCGGGACCTGGCCGACGGGCCGTTCTTCGGTCACAACCGCCGCGGCGACGTCGACCAGGGCTTCCGCGACGCCTTCTGGCTCCAGAGCATGGCGTGCGGGCACCGCGCCGCCTACGAGTGCATCGCGGCGTTCTCCGCGACGGACTTCCGGCCCGACCTGGCCAAGATCGACGTCCCCGCGCTCGTGATCCACGGCGACGACGACCAGATCGTGCCCTACGACGTCGGGGGGAAGCGGTCGGTCGAGCTGATCGCCGACGCCCGCCTCCTGACGTATCCGGGCAGCGGCCACGCCCTGCCCGACACCGACCGCGACCGGCTGCACGCGGACCTGCTGGCGTTCATCGACTCCTGAGAGGGACCCCACGACCATGAGCTCCGACACTTCAGGCAGCACCGCACCCGACACCGTCGTCCTCGTCCACGGCCTCTGGATGACCCCCCGCAGCTGGGAGGGCTGGGTCCAGCACTACCAGGAGAAGGGCCTCACCGTCGTGACCCCGGCCTACCCGGGGTTGGAGGTCGAGGTCGAGGCGCTGCGCGAGGACCCGCAGGTCATCGCGGACCTCACCGTCCCCGAGACCGTCGAACACCTCGCCGGCGTCATCACCGCCCTGGACCGCCCGCCGATCATCATGGGCCACTCCTTCGGCGGCCTCCTCACCCAGATGCTGCTGGCCCGGGGCCTCGGCGCCGCGGGCGTGGTCATCGACTCGGCCCCGACCGAGGGCGTCCGGGTCACCCCGCCGTCCCAGGCGAGGTCGATCTTCCCGGCCCTGAAGAACCCCGCGAACCGTCACCGCGCCGTCGGGTTCACGCCCGAAGAGTTCCACTACGCGTTCACGAACACCCTCTCGGAGGAGGAGTCGCGCGCGGTGTGGGACCGGTACGCGATCCCGGCTCCCGGACGCTGGGTCTGGGACTACGGCCTCATCGCCAACTTCAAGCCCGGGCACCAGGAGACCTGGGTGGACTTCTCGACCGACCGGGCGCCGCTGCTGTTCATCGCCGGCGAGCAGGACCACATCATGCCGGCCTCCGTGAACCGGTCGAACGCCAAGCACTGGGAGAAGTCCCCGGCGCTCACCGAGTACTACGAGTTCGAGGGCCGCGACCACTGGACCTGCGGCGCGCCGGGGTGGGAGCGGGTCGCCGACCACGCCCTCACCTGGGCGCTCGAGCACGCGCAGGGGGCCGAGCGCGCCACGGCCTGACACCGGCCGAGGCGGACGCGCCGGGGGCGGCACCCGCCCCCGGCGCCGCACCCTGCCGCCGCCGAGGCGTGTCGGCACCGCTTGGTAGAACCGTGAGGTCGGCCCACGACGGCGGGGCCGGCCTCGCGACGACCAGGAGCCCCCATGACCCACCTGTCCGGCGACGTCCAGGCGTTCGAGTCCCGCGCCACCGACGCCGAGCTCGACGACCTCCGCGCACGCCTGGCCGCGGCGCGGCTGCCGGAGCCCGAGACGGTCCGCCGCCCCGCGCCCGACCCGCGCCGTTGGGACCAGGGCGTGCCGCTCGCCGACCTCGTGGACGTCGTGGACCACTGGCGCACCGCGTACGACTGGCGGGCGTTCGAGGCCCGCCTGGACGGGATCGGCCAGTTCCGCACGACGATCGACGGCCTGGGCATCCACTTCCTGCACCGCCGCTCGCCGCGCGCGGACGCCACACCGCTGGTCGTCACGCACGGGTGGCCGGGCAGCATCGCCGAGTTCGTCGACGTGGTGGACGAGCTGGCAGACCCCCCAGACCCCGACGCGCCGGCGTTCCACGTCGTCGTCCCGTCGCTGCCAGGCTTCGGCTACAGCGACAGGCCGGCCACCACCGGATGGGGCGTCGAGAAGACCGCGGCCGCGTGGGTGGAGCTGATGGGCCGGCTCGGCTACGACGAGTTCGTCGCCCACGGCGGCGACTGGGGTGGCAACGTCACCGCGGTCCTCGGCGGGAGGTTCCCCGCGCACGTGCTCGGCATCCACACCACGCTCGCCCTGGCACCGCCCGGGATGACGACGGACGGGCTGACGACGGAGGAGCGCCGGCGGACCGAGGAGACCCGCGACTTCTGGCTCCACCACCGGGCGTACGCGACGCAGCAGGCGACGAGGCCGCAGACCATCGGCTACTCGCTCGTCGACTCGCCCGTCGGCCTGCTCGCCTGGCTCCTCGACAAGTTCGCCGAGTGGTCCGACACCGTGGACAGCCCGTTCGAGACGATCTCGCGCGACAGGATCCTCGACGACGTCACCCTGTACTGGCTCACCCGGACCGGCGCCTCGGCGGCCCGCATCTATGCCGAGAGCCCCGGCTCGCTCGACCCCGACCTGCGGGTGGACGTCCCCTCCGCCCTCACCATGTATCCCGGCGACATCGAGTCGCGCACCCCGCGCGCGTGGGCGGACCGGCGCTACCGGCGGATCGTCCGCTGGACCGAGCCCGAGCGCGGCGGCCACTTCCCGTCGCTGGAGGTCCCCGACTTCTTCGTGGAGGACCTGCGCGCGGGCCTCGCGGCCGTGCTGGCCGCGAGCAGATGAGTGCGGACGAGCCGGTCTGTACGCCGGGTTCTGTTCCCGCGCCGGGTTGCCCCGGCACGGGCGACGGTCATCCATCTAGGCCCTGCGTTGCCGCAGGGCTCGAGCGGTCTACCCGGGAGCATCGGGCGGGCAACCCTCGAACGCTCCCTGTCTGACCTTGCTCCAGGTGGGGTTTACCGAGCCACGACCGTCACCGGCCGCGCTGGTGGTCTCTTACACCACCGTTTCACCCTTACCGCCTCCGGTCGCCCGGCGACGGCGGTCTGTTTTCTGTGGCACTGTCCCGCGGGTCACCCCGGGTGGCCGTTAGCCACCACCTCGCCCTTCGGAGCCCGGACGTTCCTCGGCGACGACGCCCGAGGGCACCGCCGACGCGACCGTCCGACCGACTCGTCCGCGCCGCACAGTCTATGCGGTCCCGCCTGCGGCTTCAGACGTCGACCTTGTAGCCGAGCGACAGCTCGTCCCCCGACCGCCCGCGGATGCCCCAGCTCTCGGCGGGCGACTCGATGACGACGAGCTCGACGTCGTCGGCGTCCACGCCGAGCGCGGGGGCGACGTCGTCGTAGACGCGGCGGATCAGCTCCCGCTTCGCCTCCCGCGAGCGCCCGGCGAACGCGACGATCTCGATCATCAGGTAGTCGTCCGAGCGCGGCGCGACCAGGTCACCGTCGTCGAGCAGCAGGAAGCGGTGGAACCGCTTCTCCTCCGGGATCTGCCAGGCCCCGACCAGCGCCGCGTGCACGGCGTCGGAGACCTCCGCGCGCCGCTGACCCCACACCGAACGGTTGCCGTAGACCTTCACGTGGACCATGCCCGGCGACGCTAGCGGAGGCCCCGCGGCACGGCCCAGGGGCATCCCAGCAGACGGACGCCGCGGCGGCTCAGGCGCGGTCGTGGGCGGCGCTGGTGGCGCGCATCTGGTCGGCGTCCCAGGTCAGCGCACCGGAGCGCAGGTCGGCGACGACGCCCCGCACCCAGGCGAGCTCGGCCCTGGTCACGACGACGAAGTGCTCGTGCTCGAGCATGAGCACCCGCGGCAGGCCCATCCCCGCGACGACGTCGTCCTCGGCCTCGGCCGCCGCGAGCGCCGCCTCCAGGTGCGCGGCCCGCTCCTCGAGCCGGTCGGCGACGGCGGCGGGGTCGTGCAGGGCGATGACAGCGAGCACGGCCCGGAACTCCGGGAACTCGCGGGCGGGCGCGGCCAGCGCGGCGTCCATCCACTGCCACAGCACGTCGCGCCCGGCGTCGGTGAGGGCGTACACGACGCGCGCGGGCGCGGAGTCGGCGGCGACCTTCTCGTGCACGGCCACGTACCCGTCGCGCTCCAGCCGGTCGAGCGCCTGGTAGACGCTGTTGCTGCGCGCCACGTTGACGACGGCGTCCTTCTGGCGCGTCTTGAGCAGTCGCTGCATCCGGTAGGCGTGCATCGGCTGCTCGGCGAGGAGCGCGAGCAGCACCATCGCCAGCGGCGAGCGGGGTCGGTCGGTCACGGGCACAGCCTAGGTCGTCGACCCTCCACTTGCCATTTTATGGCTATCCATTTTATGGTGTCGTCATGGATGCACTGGTGATCGGAGGCGGGGTCGCCGGGCCGGCGACCGCCATGGCACTGCAGAAGGCCGGCATCGGCGTGCGCGTCGCCGAGGCCCACGACCGCTCGGCGGACGACGCGGGGGCGTTCCTCACCGTCGCGCCGAACGGCCTGCACGCGCTCGGGGTGCTCGGCGTCGACCCCGCAGCGCTGGGCGGCTTCGACACCCCCACCATGCAGATGCGCAACGCCGCGGGCCGGCTGCTGGCCACCATCCCCCTGGGCTCTCCCGCCGGCGGGCTGCGCAGCCAGACGGTGCGGAGGTCCGACCTCTACGCCGCCCTGCGCGACGAGGCGGAGCGGCGCGGCATCGTGGTCGAGCACGGCCGCCGCCTCGTCGACGCCGAGGTCCGCGCCGACGGCCGGGTCACGGCCGCCTTCGCCGACGGCAGCGAGACCACGGCCGACCTGCTCGTCGGGGCCGACGGCATCGGCTCCCGCACGCGGCGGATCCTCGACCCGGCGACTCCCGCCCCGCGCTACACCGGCCTGCTCAACACGGGCGGCTACGCGCGCGGCGTGCACGTGGACGGCCCCGACGGCGTCTTCACCATGGTCTTCGGGAGGCGCGCGTTCTTCGCCTACGTCCGGCGCGGGCCCGGCGACGTGTGGTGGTTCGCGAACGTCCCGCACGCCGCCGAGCCCTCCGACGCCGACCTGGCCGCCCGGTCCCCCGAGGTCTGGCGCGCCGAGCTGCGGCGCCTCCTCTCCGACGACGCGTCGCCGGCCCTCGCGCTGCTCGACGCGACCCCCGAGGTCCTCGGCCCGTGGAGCACCCGCGACCTGCCCCAGGTCCCGGTGTGGCACCGCGGCCCACTAGGGCTCGTCGGCGACGCCGCGCACGCCATCTCCCCGACGTCCGGCCAGGGCGCGTCGCTCGCGGTCGAGGACGGCCTCGTCCTGGCCCGCTGCCTGCGCGACGTCGGCGACCCCGCCGCCGCGTTCGCGGCCTTCGAGGGGCTGCGACGCCGGCGGGTGGAGCGGCTCGTCGCCCAGGCCCGGCGCACCGCGAACCTCAAGATCCCGAGCCTCGCCACGCGCACGCTGCGCGACCGGGTCGTCCTGCCGCTGGTGGGCCGCGCCGCCGCGCGCGCCACCCACGACTGGGTCACCGACTACCGCGTCGAGTGGGACGAGCCGGTCGCGCTCCCCCGGTGACGTCCCGGTGACCGCCCGCGGGGCGCGCCCGCTTAGGGTGTCGGGGTGCTGATCTGCCTGCCGCCCTCCGAGGGCAAGACCCCCGCGCCCGAGGGTGCCGCCCCGGTCGACCTGGCCCGACTCACGGCGGCGGAACACCTCACCGACCAGCGCCGCGCGGTGCTCGACGCGCTCGCCGCCGCGAGCGCCCGGCCGGACGCCACCGACCTCCTGGGCGTGGGTGCGTCGCTCGGCGACGAGGTCGCGCGCAACACCGAGCTCAAGGCCGCGCCCACCGCGGCCGCCTCCCGCGTGTACACGGGGGTCCTGTACGCCGCCGCGGGCCTGGCCGACCTCCCCGCCGACCTCACGGGCGTCGCCGCCCGCGACGTGCGCGTGTTCTCCGGGCTGTGGGGCGCCGTCTCCCCCGCCGACCTCATCCCCGCCTACCGGCTCTCGATGGGTGTCGACCTGCCGGGGGTGGGCAAGCTCGCCGCCGCGTGGCGCCCGCACCTGGCCGCGGCGCTCGACGCGCGGGCCGCGGGCGACGTCGTCGTCGACTGCCGCTCCGCGACCTACCTGGCCGCGTGGAAGCCCGTCACGACGGGCGAGGGAGCCGCCGACTGGGTGACCGTGCGGGTGGTGCGGGAGGCCGACGGCAGGCGCACGGTCGTCTCGCACAACGCCAAGCACACGCGCGGCGTGCTCACCGGCCACCTGCTGCGCCGCTCCGGCCCCGCGCCGACCACCGCCGCCACCCTCCTCGACGCCGCCCGCGAGCTCGACGGCCAGGTCATCGGCACCGAGGTGGGCACCGGCCTGTCGTACCGGATGGTCGAGGCGACGCTGCACGACGCCGCCACGCGACGCGGGCCGCGCACGCTCGAGGTCGTCATCGCCTGACCGCCCGGCCGGCGGGCGGGATCGAGCCCACCCGGCGCACACTGGCCGCATGGCCTACGACGAGGACCTCGCCGCCCGCGTGCGCGACGCCGTCGGCGAGCGCGCCGACTTCACCGAGCAGAAGATGTTCGGCGGCCTGGCGTTCATGGTGCACACGCACATGGCCGTCGGGATCACGCGCGACGAGCTGATGGTGCGCGTCGGCACGGACGGCTACGACGACGCCCTCGCCGACGGCGCGCACGAGCTGCGGATGGGCGAGCGCGTCATGCACGGCATGGTCGGGGTGCCCCCGTCGGTCACGGCCGACGAGGCCGCGCTGCACGGCTGGGTGGCCCGCGGCGTCGACCTGGCGCTCGCGACCCCGCCCAAGCCGCCGAAGCGCTGACGGGCGGCCCCGGCGGCCCCGGCGGCCGTCCTCAGACGTCGGTCGGGAACCCGGTCACGGTGACCTCGGCGAGGGCGGGCTCGTCGCCGCCGGCCGCCGTGGCGAACCGCAGCACCGTGAGCGAGCACGGCGGCACCCGCAGCCGGGGCCACGACGCCGGCGGGGCGCCGAGCGCGCGGCCCACCAGGGCGCGGATCGTCACCGTGTGCGCGACGACGACGCTCGAGGCGGCCGGGTCGGCCGCGGCCACGACGTCACGCAGGCCCGGCCAGGCCCGCTCCCCCACGTCCTGGTACGACTCGCCGCCCGGGGCGCGGGCGGTGCCGGTCGCGGTCCACGCCGCCAGCTCGTCCGGCCAGCCGTCGGCGATGGCCTCGGGCGTCAGGCCCTCCCAGGCCCCGAAGTCGCCCTCGGCGAACCGCGCGTCCGTGCGCACGTGCTGCCCGGTCCGGCGTCCGATCGAGGCGGCCGTCTCGACCGCGCGCACGATCGGCGACGCGACCAGGGCACCGGCGCGGGGCAGGTCGGGCCACAGGTCCTTGCCGATCCGGAAGACGGCGTCCGCGGCGCGCGCCGCCTGGGTGCGCCCGCGCGGGCTGAGCGACGGACCGGGGACGCTGCCGCCGGAATAGGCGCGCGCCTCCGTCAGGGCCGTGACGCCGTGCCGCACCAGGACGACCGTCCGGGTGGCGGCAGGGTCCAGCGGGCTCGCCCCCGACGGGCGGGCCATCAGGCCGCCGCGCCCTCGTCGGGCAGGCGCACGAGGATGCGGCCGCACTCCTCGCAACGCACGATCTGGTCCTTCGGCGCGCCCTTGGCGGCCGCGAGGTCGCCCGGGTTGAGCTCGAGCCGGCAGCCCTCGCACCGGCCGCCGCGCAGTGCCGCGGCTCCCACGCCGCCGAGCTGCGCGCGCAGCTTGTCGTACAGGGCGAGCAGGCCCGCGTCGAGTCCCGCCGCGGCCGCCTCGCGCTCCGCCTTGACCGTCGACCCCGTCGCGTTGATCTCCGCCCACGCCGCGTCGCGCTCGGCGACCGCGGCGTCCTTGGCGGCCTGGAGCTCCGCGTGCGCGGACTCCACCTCGGCGAGCGCGCCCTGGTGCGCCTCGAGCCGCTCCATCACCTCGAGCTCCGTGTCCTCCAGCACCGACTGCCGGCGCGCGAGGGACTCGAGCTCGCTGACGAGGGCCTGGGAGTCCTTCGCGGACAGGGCGCCGGAGTCGAGCTTCTGCTGGTCCTTCGCCGCGCGCGTGCGCACCTGCGCGACGTCCGCCTCCGCCTTCGCGACCTCGCGCTCGAGGTCGCCCACCGCGGTGCGGGAGTCGACGAGCGAGGTGTGCAGGTCGCCCATGCGCCCGTCGAGCTCCGCGATCGTGGCCAGCGACGGATGGTTCCGGCGCTGGTGGACGAGCTGCTGCAGCCGCGTGTCGAAGGCCTGGACCTCGAGCAGTCGGCGCTGGTCCTCGGACGGTGCAGTGGCCACGGGTGGGTCCTCTCGCGTGTGTTCAGCTGGTCGGGGGCTCGGCGGCGTCAGCGAGCCGTGCTCGCCACCCGCGCGGTCCACGGGTCGGTGCCGATCGTGCTCACCCTGGTGGTCACCGTACCCTCTGGCAGCCGCCCCAGAAGATCCTCCGAGGCGTACCGCAGCCACGGCCACTCGCTCGCGAAGTGCGCCACGTCGACGAGGTACGGCGTCGCCGACGGGGCGTCCGTGCCGCTGGCCTCGAAGACGGCGCGCTCGCGCAGCTCGGAGGCCGGGTGGTGGCGCAGGTCCGCGGTCACGTACACGTCGACGGCGGCCGCGCGGACGGCGTCGAACAGCGAGTCGCCCGACCCGCCCACCACGGCGGCCGTCGTGACCGGGGCGTCCAGGTCGCCCGCCACCCGCACGCCCTGCGCCGTGGCGGGCAGCACGGCGGCGACGCGCTCGGCGAACGCCCCGAGCGTCGTCGGCTCGGCCAGCCGGCCCACGCGCCCGATCCCCCGCTCGACGCCGTCCGCGTCGTCCCGCGCGACCAGGGGCCGGCGCTCGCCGATGCCGACCAGGTCGGCCAGCGCGTCCGCGACCCCGCGCGGCGCGGAGTCGGCGTTGGTGTGCGCCACGTACAGGCCGCAGCCGGCCGTCAGCAGGCGGTGCACGACGTCGCCCTTGAACGTGGTGGCCGCCACCGAGTGCACCGGCCGCAGGAACAGCGGGTGGTGGGTGACCAGCAGGTCCGCGCCCCACGCGATCGCCTCGTCGACGACCTCGGCCACCGGGTCGACGGCGAGCAGCACCTTGCGCACCGGCGCGGCCGGGTCGCCCAGGGCCAGCCCGACGGCGTCCCAGCCCTCCGCCGTCGCCGGCGGGTACAGGTCCTCGAGGACGGCGACGACGTCGCGCAGGGCGGGGGCGCTGTCTGTGGTGCCGGTGGTCATGGCCCGACCCTAAAGCCGGGGACGGTCATTTGGCGTCGGCGTACGAGTCGACGGTCGCGACCGTCAGCGGGAAGTCGACCGGGAAGTCGCCGAAGAGCAGCCGGCCGGCCTCCTCGGCCGCGGCCCGCACCTCGGCGGCGACGGCGTCGGCGAGCTCGAGGGGCGCGTGCACCACGACCTCGTCGTGCAGGAAGAACGCGAGGTGGGGCCGGTCGGCGAACGGCGCGGGCGCCAGGCCCGGGCGGGCCTCCGGCGCCGTGCCGAGCGCCCAGAGCCGCCGCCGGATCGACGCCATCCAGCACAGCGCCCACTCCGCGGCGGTGCCCTGCACCACGAAGTTGCGGGTGAACCTGCCCCACGACCGCGTGACCGACCGGGCGCGCGCCGCGGCGTCGGCGCCGGCGTCGTCCGCGAAGGCGCCCGCCTGCGCCTCGTCCCAGGCCGAGCCGGGCGCCGGCGACGACCGCCCGAGCCACGTCGAGACGACCCCGCCGCGCTCACCGGTGCGGGCCGCCTCCTCCACCAGCGCGATCGCGCGCGGGTACTCTCGGCCGAGCCTCGGCAGCACCTGGGCGCTGGCCCCGGTCGTGCCGCCGTACATCGCGCCGAGCATGCCCACCTTGGCGAGCTCGCGGGTCGGCACCGCCCCCGACGCGACGATGCCCGCGTACAGGTCGCCCGCCCGGCCCGCGCCCGCCATCGCCTCGTCGCCCGCCATGCCCGCCAGCACGCGCGGCTCGAGCTGCGCGACGTCCGCCACGACGAGGCACCAGCCCGGGTCGGCGACGACGGCGCGCCGCACCCCCTTGGGCAGCTGCAGCGCGCCACCGCCCGTCGACGCCCAGCGGCCCGTGACCACGCCGCCCACCACGTACTCGGTGCGGAAGCGGCCGTCGGTCACCCACTCGTCGAGCCAGTGCCAGCCGTTGGCCGTGAGCAGGCGGTACAGGTTCTTGTACTCCAGCAGCGGCGCGACCACCGGGTGGTCGATCGTCGACAGCTCCCACTTGCGCAGGCTGCGGGCCCCCACGCCGGCGTACTGCATCGCCTTGAGCAGGTCGGGGTGCGAGTCGGGGTTGAGGGACGGCGGGGCGTCGAGCGCCGTGCGGATCTGCCGCGCGAGCTCCTCGAGCCGCACGGGCCGCTGCCCTTCCGGGGGACGCGGGCCCAGGGCCTCGGTGAGGATCGCGTCGTGCACGTCGCCGCGCCACGGCAGCCCGGCGTGGTGCATCTCGGCGGCCACCAGGGCGCCCGCCGACTCCCCCGCCGCGAGCAGGCGCAGGCGCCCGGGCGCGGCGGACCCGCGCACCGCGTCCTCCTGGAGCCCCAGCTCCACGGCCGGGTCCCACCCCTCCGCCTCCGCCGTCGGGGCGGACGGTGCCGGGCCGGCGAGGTCGAAGAGCGCGTCGTCCTGCGGCGGCCGGCGCGCCCCCACCGACGGCACGGTGCCCGCCGGGGTGGGCGCCATGGCGTCCCAGACGCCGGGCGGCGCGGCGGCGAGCGCCGAGCCGGCCGCGGGGGCGGAGTGCCGCAGGATCCTGTGCACCAGCCGCAGGTCGTGCGCGCGCTCCACCCGGACCCCGGCGCGCAGCAGGGCGGGGTACCAGCGGTTCGTGTCGTCCCACGTCCAGCGCGGACGGGGCGCGTCGCGGCCGGCGGACTCGCCGTCGACGACGAGGGCCGGCAGGTCGGCGGCCGGCACGGCGCGAGGCGCACCGTCGTGCACGCGGACCGTGCCGCCGGGCTCTCGGGTCAGGACGACGTGCACGCCGCCATCCTGCCCCGCGCCACCGACGCGTGTGTCGCCGCGCGACCAGGACGCCGATGTGGTGCGCTGTGCGAGGCCGCCCCGGCATCCCGGGGGCCACCCCGAGCGAGGAGGACCGATGACCGCCACGTCACCCGCCGCACCGTCCGTCGAGACCGTCGACGTGGTGGTGATCGGCACCGGCCCTGGGGGCGAGGACGCGACCGGCCGCCTGGCGCGTGCCGGGCTGGACGTGGTGGCCGTGGAGGCCCGCCTCGTGGGCGGCGAGTGCCCCTACTACGGCTGCATCCCGACCAAGATGATGGTGCGCGCGTCGGACGCCCTCGCCGAGGCCCGGCGCGCCGGCACGCTCACCGGGCGCGTCGACGTCACGCCGGACTGGGCGCCGGTCGCGCGACGGGTGCGCGACGACGCCACCGCGGACTGGGACGACACCGCGGCGGTCGAGCGGCTGGAGAAGGCCGGCGCCCGCGTGGTGCGGGGCCGCGGCCGCCTCGTCGGGCCCCGCGAGGTGGTGGTCGACACCGCCGACGGCGAGCGCCGGTTCCGCGCCGCGCGGGGCGTGCTCCTCAACCCGGGCACGGAGCCCGCGGTGCCGCCCGTCGAGGGCCTGGCCGGCACGCCGTACTGGACCAACCGGGACGCGGTGCGCGCCACCGAGGCGCCGGCGTCCCTCACGGTGCTCGGCGGCGGGGCCATCGGCTGCGAGCTCGCGCAGGTCTTCGCGCGGTTCGGCACCGCGGTCGAGGTCGTCGAGGCCGGGCCGCGCCTCCTCGCGCTCGACGAGCCGGAGGCGAGCCAGCTGCTGGCCGGCCGGTTCGCCGCCGAGGGCATCGGCGTGCGCACCGACGCGAAGGTCACCGGGGTGAGCCACGACGGCTCCGGGTTCACGCTCACCCTCGGTGACGGCACGCAGCTCGTCTCCGAGCGGCTGCTGGTCGCGGCGGGGCGCCGCACCGACCTGCGCGGGCTCGGGGTCGCCGCGGCGGGCATCGACGACACCGGCCGCACGATCGCCGTCGACGACCGCCTCCGCGCCGCCGACGGCGTCTGGGTGATCGGCGACGTCACGGGCAAGGGGGCGTTCACGCACGTCTCGATGTACCAGGCGCGCATCGCCGTCGCGGACATCCTCGGCACGGTCGGGGGCGTCGGGAGCGCGGACGGGAGCGAGGACGGCGAGCGGGCGGACTACCGCGCCGTCCCGCACGTGACGTTCACGGACCCGGAGATCGGCGGCGTCGGCCTCACCGAGTCCGCCGCCCGCGGCGCGGGGCTCACCGTCCGCACCGGCAGCACCGACCTGGCCGCCTCCTCGCGCGGCTTCGTGCACGGGCCGGGCAACGCGGGCCTGGTGAAGCTGGTGGAGGACGCCGACGCCGGGGTGCTGGTCGGGGCGACCGTCGCCGGCCCGGCGGGCGGCGAGATCCTCGCCGTCCTCACGCTCGCGGTGCAGGCACGGGTGCCCGTCGCCGAGCTGCGCCACATGATCTACGCCTACCCCACGTTCCACCGCGCGATCGAGAGCGCGCTGGCCGACCTCGACGAGGGGTGACCCGCCTGTCGGTACCGGCCCGTAGCGTCACGCCGTGACCTCGCACCACGCCACCGGGACCCCGGCCTCCGGGCACCACGCCACCGACCGCCTCGACCTCGCGCCGGTCACGCTCGCCGACCTCGACGCGCTGCACGACCTGCACGCCGACCCGCGCGTGTGGGTGCACTACCCCGTCGGGCGGCACACCAGCCGCGAGCAGACCGCCGGTCAGGTGGAGGGCTTCGCGGCCGACTGGGAGCGCGACGGCATCGGCTACTGGACGGTCCGGCGACGCGACGACGGCACGTTCGTCGGGATCGGGGGCGTGCGGCTGCGCCCCACCGGTGCGCTCAACCTCTACTACCGCCTGTCCCCCGAGCAGCAGGGCCACGGGTTCGCCGTCGAGCTCTCCCGGGCGGCCCTCGACCTCGCCGCGGAGCGCCGGCCCGACGTCCCCGTCGTCGCGTTCCTGCTGGAGCACAACGCCGCGTCGCGCGCGACGGCGGAGAAGGCCGGCCTGCGGCTCGTGTGGCGCGGGCCCGACGCCGGCAACCCCGACCCCGGCGCCGTGCGGCTCGTCCTCGCCGACCGGGACCTGCACGACGCGGTCCTGGCCGCCGTGGTGCGCGCCTGAGGCACCACGGCGCTCAGCGTGCCGGCGCGGCCTCCGGGGCCACCGTGCGCCGCTCGGACCGCGTGCCCACCACGACGGTCAGGTCGGTCTCGACCAGGGCCAGGGGCGCGGGCTCGGCGACGAACGCCCGGTCGCGGGGAACGGTGAGCACCACCGTCGCCCGCTCCCCCGGCCGCACGCGGACCCGCGCGAACGCCGCCAGCTCGGGCCGCGTCCACTCGAGCGAGCCCCGGCGCCGCACGACCACGCGCACCACCTCCTCCGCCGGTCCCGTCCACGCCACCGCGCCGCCCGCCGCGCGGCCGAGGACGTCCACCTCGACGACGAGGCCCCCGTCGCGCGCGGCGACGCGCCAGCCCAGCAGGCCGACGTCGGCGTAGCCCGAGCCGGCGCCCACGGTGGCGAGCGCCGCGGTGGGCGCGTCGTGGTAGACCCCGTCGGGCGTCATCCGTTCGTTCCACCGCGCCGGCACCACGCCCGTTCCCGCCGGGAGCGTCACCGGCAGCCGGCCGACCGGCTGCGCGTCGCCGACGAGCAGGCGCGCCAGCGCCCGGCCGCCCCGCGGGCCCGGGTACCAGGCCAGCAGCACGGCGTCGGCCGTGGCGAGCACACCGGACAGGTCGTAGGGGCGCCCCGCGACGACGACCGCCACGAGCCACGGCCTCCGCCCGCCGTCCCCGGCGTGCCCGGCGTCGACGGCGTCGACCTCGCCGCGCAGCCGCCGCAGGAACCCGTCCTGGCCGGCGGGCAGGCGCAGGTCGGCGCGGTCGACGCCCTCGCCGCAGTCGGCGGCGGTCGCTCCGGCGGAGGCACCGTTGTCGGCGAACTGCTCGTCCGGCTCGCGGTGGCTGGTCCCCCCGACGACGGCGACGACGACGTCCGCCCCCCGGAGGTCGTCCGCCGCGGGCACGCCCGGCACGAGCGCGACGTCGGCCCCGTCCGGCGCGAGCCGGCCCTCCAGGGCCTGTGCGACGGACACCGCCTCGTCGGGCCGCAGGGGAGGCACGTAGTCGCCCAGGAGCGAGGTCGCGAGGTCGGCGTGCGGACCGGCGACGACCCACCGTGCGCCCTCGCGCGGCGCCCACGGCAGCGGGCCCCGGCGCAGGAGGACGGCCGAGCGCTCGGCGAGCGCCTCGGACAGTCCCAGCGCGCGATCCGCCAGGTCGACGCGGTCGCGGGCGGCGGGGCGGCCACCGTCCACGGCGTCTCCGAGCAGGCCCAGCTCGGCCTTGACCCGGAGCACGCGCCGACAGGCCGCGTCGATCGCACCGTGGAGCGCGGGATCGTCGTCGACCGCCTCCTCGAGCCGCGTGTACGACTCGTCCCACAGGCTCAGGTCGACGCCGGCCGACAGCGCCGCCGCGGCCGCGGCGCGCGGCTCGCCGAGGATCTCCACGAGCCGGTCCACGGCCTTGCCGTCCGCCATCACGAGGCCGTCGAAGCCCCAGTCGTCGCGCAGCGTGCCGGTCAGCAGGCCGGCGTTCGCCAGGCACGGGATCCCGTCGATGTCGTTGTAGGCCGCCATGAGCCCGAGGGCGCCCGCGTCGACGCCGGCGCGGGCCGCGCGCAGGTGCAGCGCGGCCAGGTCGCGCGGACCGAGGGACGCGGAGTGGCCGTTGCGCCCGCCGACGCCCTCGCCCTGCCCGGCGAGGTGCTTGAGCACGACGCCGACGCCCTCGCCCGCACGGACCCGGGCGCGGTCCGTGCCCTGCATCCCCTCCACGAGGGCGGCCGCGAGCGCCGCGGACAGGTCCGGGTCCTCGGAGAAGCACTCCTCGCTGCGCCCCCACCGCGGGTCGCGCAGCAGGTCGAGCGCGGAGACGAGCGCCAGGTGCACGCCGTCGGCCCGGAGCAGGGCCGAGACCGCCTCGGCCGCCTCCGCGAAGAGGTCCGGGTCCCAGGCCGAGCCGACCGCGAGGTTGGTCGGCAGGAGCGGACCCCCGAGCGCCTGGTGGCCGTGCGGCGCCTCCTCGACCACGAGGGCGCCGATGCCGTGCGACGACGCGGCACGCACGGCGTCCGCCACCAGGGCCGCGACCTCCGCCCGGTCCTGCGGCAGCACCCCGGTCTCCCAGTCCCGGCCGGACCAGGCGTCGGCCCGGAAGAGCCCGTAGAGGGCGCCCAGCCCTCCCCACCTCTCGACCTCGGCGTGGAACGTGTCCGTGAGGCGGTACCCGCCACCGACGCGCTCGACGGCCTGCCACCCGAGCAGCCGCTGGTTGAGCTGGCCCACCTTCTCCCGCAGGGTGAGGCCGGCGACCAGGGCGTCCAGCCTCGCCTCGGTGGCGTCGTGGGCGGGGGCGCGGGTCGCCTCAGGCATGGAAGAGCTCGTTCCTGGTGCGGACCCGGATCGGGGGGTCGGCGTCGAGGCCGCCCGTCCCCGGGCGTTCGGGGCGCAGGACGACGGTGGCCCGCTCGCCGGGCAGCAGGGTGCCCAGCGCGGCGTCCGCGCGCAGGCCCGGCGACTCGACCTGCACGTCGGCGACGGCGACGCCGGCCTCCAGGCGCACCAGCAGGTCCTCCCCGCGCCGCTCGACGGTGTGCGTCACCGCGGGCGCCGGCCACCGCATGCCGTCGTCGCGGACGAAGGCGTGCACGGCGCGGTGCGCGCCGTCGGCCCCGTCCCCGGCCGGCGATGTCTCCGCGACCACGAGCTCCTCCCGCCGGTGGCCCGCCTGGGTGATGCCCGGGCCCACCCGGACCGTGAGGACGGACCGCGCCGGCACGACCACCTCCCGCGCCTCGCGGGCGACCTCGCCGTCGAGGACGTGCGCGCGGCGCACCGTGAGCAGGTCGGCCCAGACCTCGTCGGTGTCGTTGACGAGCACGACGGCGAGCCCGGCCTCTCGCGGCTGGATCGTCACCAGCCGGTCGGCGAAGGCCCGGCGGACGGCGTACCAGGCCGGCTTGGGGCGGCCGCCGTGGTCGACGAGCGACCACGACAGGGCCGGCCAGACGTCGTTCAGCTGCCAGACCAGGGCACCGGCGGTCCGGGGCCACCAGGACCGGAAGTGCTCGATGCCGGACCGCAGCGCGTGCGCCTGGTTGAGCCCGGTCGCCAGGTGCCAGCGCTCGGTGCCGGCGGCGAGCGCCGCCGGGTCGGGGAACCGGCCGGCGAGCCGGTCGACGAGGTTCCGCTGCCCCGCCGGCTGCTTCTGCCGCGCCGCGAGGGCGGCGTCGTCGGGCCGGTCCGGGACGGTGCCGAGCGCCTCGGCGAGCGTCGGCCAGGTCGCCGGTGCCTGGTAGCCGAACTCCGCGACGAACCGGGGGATCTCGTCCCGGTAGTGGGCGTAGTCGAAGAGGTTCCACGGGTCCCACAGGTGCACCGGGCCGTCACCGGGCACCTGGGGGTGGACCCCGGGCTCGGACGCGACGGGGCTGTTCGCCACGTACACCGCGCCGGGCGCGTGCGCGGCGACGGCCGCGGGCAGCACCTCGCGGTAGTACCCCTCGCCCCAGGCCCGGTCGCGCACCTGCGCGCGCCAACCCCAGTCCTCCCAGCCGAGGACGCACTCGTTCGCGCCGTTCCACACGACGACGCTCGGGTGCGCGGCGAGCCGCCGCACCACGTCGTCGGCCTCGGCGGCGACCTCCGCCCGCATCTCATCGTGCTCGGGGTAGGCGGCGCACGCGAAGGCGAAGTCCTGCCAGACGAGGACGCCGAGCTCGTCGCAGGCGGCGTAGAAGGCCTCGTCCTCGTAGATGCCGCCGCCCCACACGCGCAGGGTGTTCATGTGCGCGTCGACGGCCTGCCCGACGCGCTCGGCGTAGCGGGCGGGCGTCATCCGGGAGACGAGGACGTCGTCCGGGATCCAGTTCGCGCCCTTGCAGAACACGGGCCGGTCGTTGACCCGCACCGTGAACGCCCGCCCGTGCTCGTCCGGCGTCGTGTCGACGGCGACGTGCCGGAAGCCGACGCGGCGGTGGTCCTCCTGCAGCACGCGACCGGCGGCGTCCACGAGTCGCACCGCGACGTCGTGCAGCGCCGCCTCGCCGTACCCGCGGGGCCACCACGGCTCGGGGCGCTCCACGTCGAGCTCGAGGCGGTTCCGCCCGGGCCCGACCGGGCGGCGCCACGTCGTCGCGGGCGCCGCGTCGCCCGGCCGGGCGAGCACGACCTCCACCTCCAGGCCGCCGGCGTGCGCGCCCTGCGGGGCGGTCTCGACGTCGAGTCCGACGACGAGGACACCCCGGGCGAGGTCGGCCGACGTCGTCGTGGTCACGTCGACCTCCGCGCGGGCGGTGTGCCACCGCTCGAGCCGGACGGGGCGCCAGATCCCCGCCGACACCAGGGTCGGGCCCCAGTCCCACCCGACCTCGCAGGCCATCGTCCGCAGCTCGTTGTACGGGTAGGCCCAGTCGTAGGGCAGCGGGTCGTCGCCGGCCGCGTCGAGCATCGCGCGCGCGGACGACGCGAACCGCACGCGCAGCTCGTTGTCCCCCGGCGCGACGACGTCCGTGACGTCCACCCGGTACCGGCGGTGCATGTTCCGCGTGGCGGCGACCTCCGCGCCGTTGACGGTCACGGTCGCGACGGTCTGCAGCCCGTCGAGCACGAGGTGCCGGCGCTCGCCCTGCGCCGGCGCCTCCTCCAGCTCGACGCGGGTCGTGTACTCCCAGTCGGTGAGCCCGACCCACTGGACCGCCGCCTCGTTGCCGCCCTGCAGGGGGTCCGGGATCACGCCCGCCCGCAGCAGGTCGGTGTGCACGCACCCGGGCACGACGGCGGGTACCTCCCACCCGGCGGCGGTCCGGTCGGGCGCTCCCTCGGCGAGCGCGCCCACCGGGCGCACCACCCATGCGGGACCGCCGAGGTCCACGGTGCGCAGCACGCTCACACCTCCGGGTAGTCGGTCGGGGCGAGGTACCCCGCGGGGACCTCCGGCACCGACGTGACGCCGGTGCGGAACGCCTCGACGCCCGTCAGGCGGGCGCCGTCCCCGGCGAGCTCCACCGTGAGCCCGTCGACCGTCACCGGCTCGACGAGGTGGATCCGGCCCGCTCCGACCGTCCCGCCGGAGGCCAGCACCCGGCCCCCGGCCCGCACCGTGTGCGCCGTCGCTCGCTGGCCCTCGCGCAGGTCCTCCCGCAGCCGCAGGTGGTCCAGCTCGACGGGCCCGTCGAAGCGCACGGTCCAGGTCACGACGTCACCGTCGTGGCCCGCAGGCGCCGGGTCCGACGGCGTCCCGGCCGCCACCGGCGTGCCGAACCGGCGCTCCACCTCGGCGCCGAGCTCTCGGACCCGCGCGGCGTCCTCGTCGGGGATCAGGCCCCGGACGTCCGGCGGCAGGTTCAGCAGCAGGTTCGCGCCGAGCCCCACCGACCGGTAGTAGATGGCGAGCAGGTGCTCGAGCGACTTCGGCTCGTCGTCCGGGGCCCAGAACCAGCCGCGCCGGATCGAGACGTCGCACTCCGGCGGCAGGTAGAGGGCCTCGGTGAACTCGGAGGTCACCACGGTGTAGTTGCTCATCTGCGTGTGGTCGACGACGTACTCGACCGGGTCGGACGCGAGACCGTCCTCGTTGCCCACCCACCGGATCGTCGGGTCGCCCATGTTGAACACCATGGCGTCCGGCTGGTGCTCCCGGGCCACGGCCATGATGGCCGGCCAGTCGTAGGCGTAGCCCTCGGACCCCGCGCCGTCGAACCAGAGCTCGACGAGCGGCCCGTACCAGGTGCACAGCTCGCGGAGCTGCTCGGCGTAGAGGCGGGTGTAGACCTCCGGGTCGGCGTACTCCGGCGCGTGCCGGTCCCAGGGCGACAGGTACACCCCGAGGCCCAGGCCCGCCGCGCGGCACGCCTCGGCCAGCTCGCCGACGACGTCGCCCCGGCCGCCCCTCCACGGGGACGAGGCCACCGAGTAGTCGGTCGTGCGGGTCGGCCAGAGGCAGAACCCGTCGTGGTGCTTGGCGGTCACGACGACGTAGCGGGCGCCAGCGGACCGGGCCACCTCGACCCACTGCGCGGCGTCCAGCTCGGTCGGGTCGAAGGAGGCGGCGTCGAGCGTGCCGTCGCTCCACTCCTTGCCGTGGAAGGTGTTGACCCCCACGTGGAAGAAGACGCCCACGCCCAGGTCCTGCCAGGCGAGCTGCTGCGGTGAGGGAGAGATCACTTGATTGCACCTGATTCCACTCCGCGGAAGAAGTACCGCTGGAGCACGACGAAGAGCACCATGATGGGCGCGATGGCGATGATCGACCCCGCCATGATGACGCGGGGGTCGAACGAGAGGGCGGACGCGGAGAGCCGCGCCAGGCCGAGCGCGAGGGTGAAGTGCTCCTCGCTGCGCAGCACGATGAACGGCCACAGGAAGTCGTCCCAGGCCGAGATGAACGAGTTGATGACCACCACGACCATCGACCCCTTGGCCGCGGGCAGGAAGATGCGGCGGAACCTGGTCCACTCGTTCGCGCCGTCGAGCAGCGCGGCCTCCTCGACCTCGTTCGGCACGGCGGCGAACGTGGCCCGCATGATGAGGACGTTGACCGCGGCGATGGCCCCGGGGAGCCAGACGCCGACGAAGCTGTCGCTGAGCCCCATGTCCCGGACCATCATGTAGAGCGACACCATGATCGACTCGAACGGGAACATCATCGACAGGATGAGCAGCCAGTAGAAGACCCGGCGGCCTGCCCAGGCGACCCGCGACAGCATGTAGCCGGCGAGCGTCGGGAAGACGACCTGGGACGTCACCGTCAGCACGCACATGATCAGGCTGTTGCGCATGTACTGCAGCATCGGCACCTGGTCGAACACCGTGCGGTACGCGTCCAGGCTGGGGTCCCGCGGCAGGAACGTGGCGGACGCGCCGAAGATGGCGTCGGCCGGTCCCTTGAGGGACGACGCGAGCTGCCACACGATCGGGCCCACGCTGATCCCGAGGACGAGCAGCAGCACCAGGTAGCGCACGAGCACCGCGCGCTGCCGGCCCTTGTCCCGCCAGGTCTGCACCGGCGAGCGCCGTCGGGTCGGCCCGTCGGGGCGGGTCGCGGCGGCCGGCGCGACGCCGGGGGGTGTGGTGGTGGCGGTCACTGGTCGTCCTCCGATCCGCCGAGCTTGTGGGAGGCGATCGCGAGCCCGATGGTCAGGACGAAGAGCGCCACGGAGACGGCCGCGCCGTAGCCCGCGTTGCCGGAGACCGGGTCGAGCGCCGTGTCGCGGATGTAGAAGGGCAGCGTGCGGTCCGCGCCGCCGGGCCCGCCCGTGGCCCCGCCGAGCACGTAGATCTCGGTGAACACCCGCAGCGACCCGATGCCGGACATGATCCCGACCAGCAGCATCGTCAGCCGCACCCCGGGCACGGTGATGTGCACGAAGCGCCGCACCGGTCCCGCGCCGTCCAGCTCGGCGGCCTCGTACAGGGCGCCGGGCACGTTCGCGAGCGCCGCGAGGTAGAAGATCATGTACCAGCCGATCCCCTTCCAGACGGTGAGCGCGATGGCGGACAGCAGCAGGAGCGTGGTGTCCGACAGGAACGGGATCGGCGAGTGGATCAGGCCGAACTTCTCGAGCGCCGTGTTGATCGGGCCGCGCTCGTTCAGGAGGTTCTGCCACACGAGCGCGACGGCCACCATCGAGGCGACCACGGGCGTGTAGTAGGCCGCGCGGAAGAACCCGATGCCGGGCAGCTTCCGGTAGACGAGCTGGGCCGCGACCAGCGGCAGCACCACGAGCAGGGGGACGGCGATCACCGCGTAGACCACGCTGTTGCGGGTGGCCAGCCAGAAGTCGGGGTCCCCCAGCAGCCGGGCGTAGTTCTCCCACCCGACGAAGTCGCCGCCGCCGCCCAGCGGGCGCGCGTCCGTGAACGACAGCAGCACGGTGTTGACGAACGGGAAGATCCCGAACACCCCGATCACGACGACCGTGGGCAGGATCCAGAGCAGGGGCACCCACCACGCACGGTAGAGCGCAGCCCCCGAGGTCGGGCGGGAGCGCCGGGCGCGCCCCCGCCCCTCGGTCCGCGGCCGGTCGGCCGCCAGGGTCCCGGCCTCCGCCGGGCTCGTCGTCGCCACCGTCAGTCCTGGTCGGCGAGGATCCGGTTCGCCTTCTCCTGGGCGGCGTCCAGGGCCTCCTGGGCGCCCTTCTTCCCGGAGATGGCGAGCTGCAGCTCGGACACGACGGCCGACTGCACCGCGTCGGACCAGTTGTAGATGAAGGCGTTGGTCGCCTCCTGCGAGAGCTCCACCGAGAGGCGGTTGGCCTGGTCGAGCGGCGTGTCGCCGGAGATGTCGGTGAACTTCGGGATGTCCATCGAGTCGGTCGTGGACGGGAAGTTCGAGACCCGCTCGTCGGAGACGAACGCCTTCTGGTTCTCCGGGTCGAGCAGGAACCGCGCGAACGCCAGCGCGGTGGCGGGGTTCTTGCTCGTGGAGGGCACGGCGACGAGCTGGCTCTCGGCGATGGCGGCGCCACGGGCGTCCAGCAGCGGGGCGACGCCCGTCTTGCCGTAGGTCGTCTCGTTGGTCTCCTGCACGTACCGCAGGTAGGAGGGGATGCTCGAGCCCCACACGACGTCGCCGGCGGAGTAGAGCTGCGTGACGTCGACGTCGCTGGACAGCGTGTCCTTGGGCAGCGCGCCGTCCCGGTACAGCTCCGCGTACTTCTGCACCCATGCGAGCACCTTCGGGTCGTCGGCGAAGGTGAACTCCGACTCGTCCTCGGTGGTGATCGCCGCGTCCATGAACTGCCAGTCGGACGGCACGCGGGTGAACGGGTTGGCGGCGAAGGCGTAGGCCTGGCCGTCGGAGCCCTCGGCGACCGCCGCCGACTGGTCGAACTGCTCCATGATCGTCGTCGGCGGCGTCGACGGGTCGAGCCCCACCTTCGTCATGAGGTCGGTGTTGAAGGTCTGGATGCCGAGCAGGCCCCAGTACCAGGGCATGACGTAGTGGTGGTCCGAGCCGGGGAACGTCATCGAGTCCCACAGGGACGGGATGAAGTCGGCGCCCGCGTCGGGCGCGGCCGTGGACAGGTCGAGGAGGAAGTTCTCCTTGTACAGGGCGTAGGCCGTCGTCTGGTTGAGGTTCAGGACGTCGGGGAGCGCGCACGACTGCGCGTCGGTGACGAGGCGCTGGGTGAACGTCGCGTCACCGGGGTCGTCCTGCCAGGTCACCGTCACCCCCGGGTACTTCTTCTCGAAGGCGTCGATGACCCCGTCGAAGTACTCGCTGAACGACGACTTCAAGGCCGTCGTCTGGAGCACGATCTCGCCCTGCGGCTCGCCGGTGACGGGCTCGCCGCTCGTCACCTCGTCGGACAGCTCGCAGGGTCCGGCCATGGTGGCGGCGTCGCCGCCGCCCGACCCACCGCCGATACCGCAGGCCGCCAGCAGCAGCGCCGGGGCGACGAGTGCCGTGGCACGCAACGCCGCGCTGCGTCGGGCCCCTCCCCGGGCACGGGTGTTAAGTTCCATGTCGATCCTCTCTTCGGGGTTCGCGCCGGTCCGGGCCTCGGCCCGACCGGCAGTCGCGAGCGGCAACTCGCGACGTCGGTTGTCCGCGTCGGGTCATGTCCCGACGCGCGGCACCTGCCGGCTCGGCGTCGTCAGGGCACGACGCCGAGCACGGGCACACGGTCCGGGACTCCGAAGAGCTCCTCCCGCGCGAGGGCGAGCGCGGTGGTGACCGCGCCCGCGACGACCGCACCGGCGCCGAGCGCCGTGACGCTCACCGCCGGCCGCATCGGGGACATGTCGTGGAGGTTGCCGGCGATCGCGTCCGTGAGCCGTTCCCCGCCGGCGGCGGCGACGGTGCCGGACAGGACCAGCCGCTCGGGGTCCAGCACCGCGCAGACCGTGAGGCACAGGAGCGCGAAGCGCTCCGCGACCTCGGCGAGGTAGGTGGCGTTCACGTCGGGGTGGCGCGACGGGTCGGCCAGCATCTCCTCGGGCGTCGCGTCCAGGACGTCGTGCGTCGCGAGCAGGTCGGCGAGGCGGGCCCGGGCGACCAGCGACTGGAAGCCGGCCTCGGGCCGGCCGTAGGGCCGGCCCCACGGGACGTAGCCGACCTCGCCCGCGTACCCGTGGGCGCCGCGCAGCAGCTCGCCGTCCAGGACGATGCCCACGCCGAGGCCTTCGTCACACCGCATCAGCGCGAAGCTCCGGGACTCCCGGCCCGCGCCGAGGCGCTGCTCGGCCAGGGCGGCGAGGTTCACGTCGTTCTCGAGGCGCACGGGCGCACCGACCGCGCTCTCCAGGCGGGCCAGCTGGCCCGCGCCCCAGTCCGCGTGGCCGGAGACGAAGTCGATGTCTCCGGCCGGGGTGACCACGCCGGGCGTCCCGACGACGACGCTCCGCAGCGCCGTCGTGGAGATCCCGACCTGGGCCGAGGCCTCCCCCAGGACGCGCGCCACCAGGTCCTCCGCGCGGTCCCCGGAGCCGTGCTCCGCCTCGACCTCGGCGACCACGGCGCCCGTCACGTCGGCGACGGCCACCTGCACGCGGGTCGGCTGCATCTCCACGCCGGCGACGTGCGCGAGGTCCCGCCGCACCTCGTAGGTCATGGCGTTGGGCCCGCGCTGGACGGTCTCGGCCTCGCCGGCGGTCACGAGGAGCCCGCGGTCGAGGAGCCGCTGCACGAGGTCGCCGGTGGCGGGGCGCGAGAGGGCCGCCGCGCGGGCGATCGCCGGCCGGGCGAGAGGTCCGTGGTCGAGGAGCAGGTCCACCACCAGGCGCTCGTTGACCGACAGGCCTCGGTCCGGTCCAGCGCCCATACCGCGTTCCTCCTCGAACTCGTCAACCATCGTCGGATAACTAGCAGGCAGGTTACCTGATAGTTGAGTCCACCGGAAGACCCGGTCGTGCACCTCGTGCCTCCACCACCTATCCTGTGAAGGCCCATGACTGAAATGACCGAGTTCGCCGCGCCCCCGGCTCCCCCGCGCGCGGCCGCCCACCACGACGTCCAGCCCCGGCAGCGGTGACCGCATGACACCGGAGGAACCGACCGAGGAGTCGGCAGGCGGGCACGTGGTGCTCGGCGGGAAGTACGTGCTCGGCGACATCCTCGGCACGGGCGGCACCTACACCGTCTACGAGGCCTCGCGCCTGCCGCGCGAGGCGCCCGGCGAGAGCGACGCCCCCGCCGACGGCGACGAGCCGGCCGAGGCGGCCGAGGCCGACGAGCCGGAGCTGCTCGTCAAGGTCCTCCACCCCCACCTGGTCGACGACGAGGTGGCCCGCACGGCGCTCGCCAGCGAGATCGCGGCGTCCGCCGAGGTGGACCATCCGGGCGTCGCGAAGGTCCTCGACACCGGCGAGGACGAGGTCGCGGGCGCGAACGTCCCCTGGCTCCTGATGCGCCACCTCCCCGGCGTCCCCCTCTCGGAGCTGGCGGCCGGCACGGGCCTGCCCTGGCAGGAGGCGCTCGCCGTGGTGGCCGGGCTGCTCGACGGCCTCGGCGCCGTGCACGCCGCGGGGCTGGTGCACCGCGACGTCGGGCCGCGCAACGTCGTGGTCGACCGGCACGAGGACGGCACGATGTCCGTCGGGCTGCTCGACCTGGGCCTCGCGGGTCCCGGGGGCGGCGACGGCGACGGCGACCTCGTCACCGGCTCCGCGGCCTACATGTCGCCCGAGCAGGCGCGGGGCAAGCCGCTCGACGCCCGCAGCGACCTGTACTCGGCCGGCGCGCTGGCGTACTTCGCCCTCACCGGGCACCCGCCGTACGAGCGGGCGCGGCCCGCCGACGTCCTGCGCGCCCACGTCGAGGCGCCCGTTCCCGCTCCGTCCGCCCGACGCCCCGCCGTCCCCGCCGCCGTGGACCGGTTCGTGGCCCGGGCGATGGCCAAGAACCCGGCCCGCCGGTACGCGTCGACCGCCGCGATGGAGGGCGCCGTCGCGACGCTCCTCGGCACGGGCGGCACCGCCGTCCTGGGGGCCGCCGCGGTGGCACCCACCGCACCGGCGGCGCCCGCGGCACCCGGAACACCCGACGGCGACCAGACCCAGACGCTCGGCCAGATCGCCGAGGACGACCCGCACCGCACGGCGGTGATCGGGATGGCCGCCGCCGCGGGCGCGGCGGCGGCCGCGGACGCCGAGGTCCAGCGCACGCGCCAGCTCGGCGCCGTGCCGCCGTCGGAGCTCCCGCCCGACGCTCCCGGCGAGGAGACGCCCGCCGGCGGACCCCCCGCCCCGGGCGCCGGCGAGGACGCTGCCGAGGAGCCCGCGCGTCGGGGCCGCCGCATCGCGATCGTCGTCGTGCTCGCGCTCCTCCTGGCGTCCGCGGGCGCGTTCGCGTTCTGGTCGCTCCGCGACCCGGACGACGGCCGCCCGGTCGTCCCCGCGACCCACAGCCCGTCGCCGTCGCCCAGCACGACGGCGACCGAGCCCACCACCGCGCCGCCCACGCAGCCGGAGACGGGTCAGACGTCACGGCCGCGGCCGACGGCGACCAGCACGCCGACCCCCACGCCGACGCCCACCGACACGCCGACGCCCACCGCGACCCCCACGCCCACCGCCAAGCCCACGCCGACGAGCACGCCGACGCCGACGTCGAAGCCGACGCCCACCGACGAGCCGACCGAGCCGGACCCCACGCCCACCGACGTCGAGCCGGACCCCGACCCGACCACCACCGCCCCCGCGGAGCCCGACCCCACGCCCACCGGCGACGCCGGCGGCACGGGCGGCACGGGCGGCGACGCCGGCACCACCTCCTGACCGCACCGTCCCAGGTCGATCGGCCCGGACTCCCCCTGGGCCCGCGTCCCGACGACCGGTGACCAACGGCCCTGTCCCGCCGCCCGAGCCCCTGCCAGGCTGGGCACCGAGGGACGCGCCGCGGGTCCCGCCGAGGTGCGACGGGTCCGCCCCGGCACGCCCTCCGGCCCGACCCGGAAGGACGCCACCATGAACACCCGCGAACGCCCGTCGCCCGTCGTCGTCGCCGTCGACGGCACCGACCGCAGCGCCGGAGCCGTCCGGTACGCGCTCCACGAGGCACGGCGACGGCGGGCCGGCGTGCGCGTCGTCCACGTCGCCCCCGCGACGCTGCCCGTCGGCGGGTCGATGCCTTACATGAACTACCCCCGCGAGGACCTGCTGGGCACTGCGCGCGAGATCCTCGGCCGCGCGGTCGCCGAGGCGCGCGCCGCGGCCCCGGAGCTCGACGTCGAGGGCGTGCTGCGCCAGGGGCGGCGGGTGGTCGAGATCGCCGTCGCCGGGGCCTCCGGCAGCCTCGTCGTGCTCGGCCGCGAGACGCGGCAGGGACCCGACCGGGTCTACACCGGCACCACGACGGCCGGCGTCGCGGCACGCGCCACGGTGCCCGTGGCGGTGGTGGACGGGGACTGGCGGCCGACCGAGCACGGTCGGGTGGTCGCGGGCATCGAGCCGGCCGGGGCCGAGCTCCTGTCGTACGCCTTCCCGCTGGCCTCCTCGCGGGGCGCGCTGCTGCAGGTGGTGCACGTCTGGCACGTGCCCGACGCCTACGCGGCCCTCGACCACCACCGGGCCGTCACCGGCGAGTGGGTGGTGGCGGCCACCCAGCTGCTGGAGTCGACGGTCGCCGACTGGCGGGCGAGCTTCCCGGACGTCGAGGTCGAGGTCACGGTCGTGCCCGGCCGGCCGGCGGCGCAGCTGGTCGACGCCGCGGCCTCCGCCGACGTCCTGCTCCTGGCCCGCCGGAGACGGGACCTCGAGCACCCGGGCCGGCTCGGCCCCACCACCCGGGC
Source organism: Isoptericola sp. NPDC057559 (assembly GCF_042801555.1). NCBI lineage: Bacteria > Bacillati > Actinomycetota > Actinomycetes > Micrococcales > Promicromonosporaceae > Isoptericola > Isoptericola sp. NPDC057559. Next base: position 21,900 of record NZ_JBHVFQ010000024.1, on the reverse strand, counting down.
GGTGCTGGGGCGACCCGGCGTCCCGGTCGAGGTCGTGCCCATGACGGGCGTGCCGAGGCACGCGCCGCTGGTGCTCGAGCGGTTCGGCGAGATCCTCAAGAGCTGACGGGGCGGGTCAGCTCAGCGGCGGGTCCACGACGACCGCGCGCACGCCGGCCACCGTGCGCGCGAGCGACGACGCCAGGCGGAGGTCGGCGGGCGTCCCGCCGCTGAGCCGCACGACGCCGTCCTCCACCACGCAGCCGCCGTCGTCGAGCCCGGCGCCCCGCAGCTGCGCCACGACGTCCCGGCGCACCTGCTCGTCCCGGCGCGCCAGCGCGCGGACCACGTCGCTGCGGCTGAGCATCCCGACCACGCGCGACCCCAGGACGACGGGGACGGAGCGGATGCCGTGGGCGAGCATCGTCCCGACCAGGGCCGCGACGTCCTGGTTCGGCGCGGCGGTGATCACGGCGCGCGTCATGACGTCGCCCACCCTCGTCTCGACCAGGGCGGGGTCGGCGCCGGGCGCGTCGTCCCGCCGCAGGGTCGCCCGGGGGTCCCGCGCGACCCCGCTCGCCAGGAGGTCGGCCTCGCTCACGATGCCCACGAGGCGCCGGTCGCCGTCGACGACCGGGAGCGCGGTCACCGCGCGGTCGCCCAGCTGCCGCAGCGCGTCCTCCACCCGGGCGTCCGGCCCGACGGTGGCCACGGCGGTGGTCATGATGTCGGCGGCGAGCACGGCGGTCCTCCCGGCGGTCGGGTCGGTGGTCGGGTCGGTGGTCGGTCCACCTCAGTGTCGGTCACGTTCGAGCGCGGGGCCCGGCGCGGGGCCGAGGACGACGTCGTCCAGGTCGCGGCGCGGCGTCGCGGGCGCGCCCGTGCCGTACCCGAGGCGCAGGAGCATCTGCGCCCGGGACTCCGGGCAGCACGCGCGCTCCAGCTCGGCGCGCGTGGCGGGGTCCTCCAGCACCCGGGTGGCGAACGACGCCTGGACGCCCCGGGTGGTGGCGACCAGGAGCATCCGCTCCAGGGCCTGGCCGGCGACGACCCAGTCGCGCGGGCCGTCCGCACGGGTCGTGACGATGACGGCCGTGGCGCCGCTCTCGAAGGTCCGCGCCCCGGAGGCCTCGTCGCGACCCGCCGGGGGCACGTCGCGCACCGGTTCGCGGAACCACGTCCCCATGGCGTCGGCCGGCACCCCGTCCGGCCCGCCGCGCGGGACGCCGAGCCAGTCCCGGTCCTCCTCCTGCCGCTCCCCGTCCAGCACGACGAAGGCCTCGGCCCGGCGCATCGCGGTCACCAGCGCCCCGTGGGCGGGGGCACGCGGGCCGACCAGGACGAGGCCGGCCTGCTCGAGCGCCACGGCGCGCCCCAGCAGCGCGACCGTGGCCGGGTCGAGCGGCGTCGAGACCCTCGACCCGCGCGCCGTACGGCGCGCGCCGATCGCGGCGTACAGGTGCGGGTCGAAGAAGCCCGGAGCGGTGAGCGGGCCCAGCGCGACGCGGGCGACGAGCATCGGGTCGTCGGGGTCCGGCACGAGCCGGGCGTGCGCGTCCAGGCCCTCGTGCGCGGCGGCCACGCGCAGGTTCAGGAGGAACGCCCCGCAGCTGACGAACATCTCCCGGCCCTGCGGGTCCGTGCGCGGCAGCCGGCGCGCCGGGTCGGCCCGCAGGCTCAGGTGCCGCTCGTCGTGCACCCGCACGGCCCAGGGCTGGGTGTTGTGCACGCTCGGCGCCCGCGTCCCCGCGTCGATGATCCGTCCGATGCGCCCGTCGTCGCCCGCCATGGGTCCCACGGTGCGACGCGCGACCGGCGGGCTGCCAGAGGCGAAGGTCCCGGCCGGCCGGGCCACCACGGAGCGCGGGCAGGGTCCGCGCCGTGACCAACGGCCCTGGCGGGGACCCGGCCGACGGCCCTGCCCAGCGGGCCCGCCCCGGCGAAGAGTGGGGTCAGCGAGACGTCCACGACCCACGAGGGACCGGAGCTTCCGATGGACACCAGGCAGGACCGCCCGATCGTCGTCGGCGTCGACGGGTCGCCGGAGTCCGCACGGGCCCTGGCGTTCGCCGTCCGCCAGGCCGAGCGGGACGGGTGCTCGCTGTGGCTGATCAACGCGATCCACGAGGTCGTGCCGGTCGGCCCCATGCTGCCCGTGCTCCGCGGCGACCCGCTGGTCGACGTCGGGCACCAGCTGCTCGCCGAGGCGCGCGACCTCGTGGAGGACCTGTCGGACGGCAGGGTCGCGACGCGGCTCCAGGTGGCCCTCGGGCCCGCGGTCGAGCTCCTCGCCGCGGCGGGCGGTCAGGCGCGCCTCGTCGTCCTCGGCCACCGCTCCGCACCCTTCGTCGAGCGGATGTTCACGGGCAGCACGACATTCGGCGTCGTGGCGAGGGCCGTCTGCCCCGTCGTGAGCGTGCCCGAGGGCTGGGCGCAGGACGACGACCGCGGCCGGGTCGTCGCCGCCGTCGACGGGTCGCGGTGCTCGCCGGAGGTCCTCGCGCACGCCTTCGCGGTGGCCGCGCAGCGCTCCGCCCGCGTGGAGGTCCTGCACTGCTGGCGCCTGGACCCGTTCTACAGCTACCTCGTCGACGAGTGGGCGGTCCAGGAGGAGTGGGGCGCGCAGGCGCACGGCATCGTCGACGCCCTCGTGGCGGACGCCGCCCGCGCGCACCCCGACGTGCCGTTCGAGAACCACCTCGAGTACGCGGGCGTGGCCGACACCCTGGTGCGCCGCTCCGCGGACGCCGACCTCCTGGTCATGGGCCGCCACGGGCACGGCGCCCTCGGCGCGCGGATGATGGCCGCCGTCCTCGGCAGCGTGACCCGGGCCGTGCTCCAGCACGCCCGGTGCCCGGTCGAGGTCGTCCCGCCGCGGCCGCCGATGGAGGCGTCCCGCGCGCACGCCGAGGAAGGGCGGGCGACGGAGCCCGCCGACGACGGACAGCTCCTCGTCCCGGCCACCGCCCCGGTCGCCGGAGCCCCCGCCGCCGCGTCGGTCGGCGGCCCGTCCTCAGGAGGATCGCCATCATGAGCAGCAGCACGCACGAGAGTCGTCACGACGCGGCTCCCCCGGTCGTCGCGCGACCGGGCGGCCCCGACGAGGCGTCGACCGGGATCTCGCCGGGGGCGCGGCGGGCCCTGCGGTACGTCGGCGGCGTCATCAGGATCTGCCTCGGCTGGATCTTCCTGTGGGCCTTCCTCGACAAGCTGTTCGGCCTCGGCCACGAGACGCCGGCCGACGGCGCCTGGCTCCAGGGCGGCCAGCCCACCGCCGGGTTCCTCGGGAACGCCACGGCCGGCCCGTTCGCCGACTTCTACCAGGGCCTCGCCGGTCAGGCGTGGGTGGACTGGCTGTTCATGGTCGGGCTGCTGGGCCTCGGTCTGGCGCTGATCCTCGGCATCGGCATGCGTGTCGCGGCCGTGACCGGCGCCCTCCTGCTGGTGCTCATGTGGTCCGCGGTCCTGCCGCCCGCGAACAACCCGTTCATGGACGACCACCTGGTCTACGCGCTGGTCCTGGTCGCCCTCGCGCTCGGTGACGCCGGACGCACCCTCGGGCTCGGCGGCTGGTGGCAGCGCACGTCGCTGGTCCGTCGATGGCCCGTCCTGGTGTGACGGGGCCGCACCCGACCGCCCCCGGGCGCCCCCCGGGGGTCGGCCGTGCCCGGCGGGAACGGCCGGAATACGCTCCACACGTGGACAGGACCTCGGAAGAGGTGCAGGACGCCGTCCTGCAGGCGGTCAGCGGCCCCGCGGCCGACTTCGACCTGCGCGACCTGCTGGTCGGCGTGGTGCGGGCCGCGTGCGCGCTGTCCGGCGCGCGCTACGGGGCGCTCGGCGTGATCGGCCGCTCCCGGCGGCACCTCGTCGAGTTCGTCGCCGAGGGTGTCACCGACGAGGAGCGCGCACGGATCGGGCCCCTGCCGACGGGGCGCGGGCTCCTCGGCCACCTCATCGTCCACCAGGAGGCCCTGCGCCTCGACGACCTGTCCCGGCACCCGTCGTCCTCGGGCTTCCCGCCGGGGCACCCCCCGATGACCACCTTCCTCGGGCTGCCCGTGAAGGTGCGGGGCCACGTCTTCGGCAACCTGTACCTCACGGACAAGACCACCGGCCCGACCTTCACGGCCGACGACGAGCGCGCGGTCGCCGCGCTCGCGAGCCTGGCCGGCCTCGCCGTCGACCACGCCCACCTGCTCCTCACGGCCGAGCGGCGCGCGCGCTGGCTGGAGGCGACCGCCGCCGTGCCCGCGGCGGTCCTGCGCGCCGCGGGGACGGACGAGGCCGTCGACGCCGTGCTGCGCGCGGCCCTGCGGGCGTCGGGCGGCCGGACCGCGCTGGCGATCGCCCCCGACCCGGCCGACGCGCTGCGGACGTTCACGGTCCGCGCCGCCGTCGGCGACCTGTCCCGCGACCCCGCGCGCACGCTGGCCGACCTGCACCCCGCCCTCATGCTCGCGATGGCGAGCAGCGAGACCCGCTGGGCCGAGGTGCCGGACGACGGCGAGGCCGTCATGACCCGGCTCTCCATCGACACGCTCACCCGGGGCGCGCTCGTCGTCGTGCTGCCCGGCCGCGGCTACGCGGAGAACCTCACCGAGGAGTCCGACTTCGTCACCGCCTTCGCGGGCCAGGCGTCCCTCGTCCTGGAGCGGCGGCACACCAGGGCCATGCAGCAGGAGATCGCCGTCCTCGCGGAGCGCAACCGCATCGCGCGCGACCTGCACGACGTCGTCACCCAGCGGCTGTTCGCGCTCGGGCTGCAGATCACGGCCATCGAGCGGCGCTCCCCGCCGGACGTGCGCGAGCGCCTGCGCACCGTGACCGACGACCTCGACGCCACCATCCGCGAGGTGCGGCACTCGATCGCCGAGCTGCGGCCGGCCCACGGCCGGCAGGACTCCCTGCGTTCCAAGGTCCAGACGCTCGTGGCGGAGTACGCCCGGGTGCTGGACCGCCCCCCGGTGCTGCGGATCGAGGGGCCCGTCGACACGGTCGTCGACGGCGCGCTGCACCACCACGTGGTCGCGGTCCTGCGCGAGGGGCTGTCCAACAGCGCGCGGCACGCGGCCGCCGGCACCGTCTGGGTCGACGTCGTCGCGACCACCGGCGAGCTGACCTGCACGGTCGGCGACGACGGCCGCGGCTTCGACCCCGCGGCGGCGCGCGGCGGGCTGCTCAACCTCGCCGACCGTGCCCGCGAGCTCGGCGGGACCCTCGAGCTCGCGCCCCGCGCGCCGCGCGGCAGCGTGCTCACCTGGCGCGTGCCGGTGCGCGGTGCCGGCGGCCCCGCCGCCCCCGCCTGAGGGGCGCCCGTCAGGCAGGGCCGTTCTCGGGCGCTCCCAGCAGCCGGGTCGCCAGGACGGCGGCCTGCGTCCTCGACTCCAGGTCGAGCTTCGTGAGGATGTTCGACACGTAGTTCTTCACCGTCTTCTCGGAGAGGAACATCTGCGCCCCGATCTGCCGGTTCGTCAGGCCCTCCGCGATCAGGGTCAGCACCTTGTGCTCCTGCGCGCTCAGCACCGCCAGCGCGGGAGCCTGCGCGGGCCCGGCGCGCAGCCGCTCCAGCACGCGCGCCGTCAGGGCCGGGTCGATCAAGGACTGGCCGGCGGCCACCCGGCGCACCGCGTCGACGACGTCGGACCCGCTGATCACCTTCAGCAGGTAGCCGGCCGCGCCCGCCATGATCGCCGAGAACAGCGCCTCGTCGTCGTCGTACGACGTGAGCATCAGCGCCCGGAGCCCCGGCACCGACGAGTGCAGCTCGCGGCAGACCTCGATCCCGGAGCCGTCCTGCAGCCGCACGTCGAGCAGCGCGACGTCGGGCCGGGCGCGCGGGATCTCCCGCATCGCCTCGGCCGCCGTCCCGGAGCTGCCCACGACCTCGAGGCCGTCCTCGGTCTCGAACAGGCTCTCCAGACCGCGCCGCACCAGCTCGTGGTCGTCGAGGAGGTAGACCCGCACCCGCTCCATGGCTTCGTTCTACCCCCGCGCCGGGCGGGTCACCATCGCTCCCGGCGGCGCTGGCGGGTGAAGCGGCAGGTCAGCGGCGCGGCGGCGCCGAGGGTGGGCCCGGAGGGACTCGAACCCCCGACATCCACGGTGTAAGCGTGGCGCTCTGACCAGCTGAGCTACAGGCCCTGGGCAGCGCAGGAAAGAATACCGGGCGCCGGGGTCCCGCCGGTACCAGCGCCGCGCCGCCGCCGGCGCCGGCCGCGTCAGAGCTCGGCGAGCGCCGCCCGGTAGGACTCCAGGTCACGACGCTGCCCGCGCGGGTTGACGACCGACCAGCGCACGATCCCGTCGACGTCGACGAGGAACGACCCGCGCAGGGCGTGCCCGCTGCCGGCGTCGAGGACGCCGTAGGACTCCGCGACGGCCCCGTGCGGCCAGAAGTCGCTGAGCAGGTCGAAGCCGAACCCCTCCTGCTCCTGCCACGCCTTGAGCGCGAAGACGGGGTCGGTCGAGACGGCCAGCAGGCGCACGCCCGCGGCCTCGAAGTCCTCGATGTTGTCGCGCAGCTCGCACAGCTCGCCCGTACAGATGCCCGAGAAGGCGAACGGGTAGAACACGACCAGCACGTTCTCGCCCCGGAGGTCGGCCAGGTGCACGGGGGTCCCGTGCGTGTCCGGGAGCGTGAAGTCGGGGGCGGGGTCGCCGGGCCGCCACCGCACCTCGGGGGCGGTACCGCTCACCGGCTCAGCGCCCGCGACCGCGGTTGGCGAGCTTCGTGGCCGACCAGTCCGGCGCGACGGCGAAGGTGCTGGTGGCGTGCAGGCCGGCCGTGGTCGCGGCCTCCTGGATCTCGTCGTGCCCCACGTGGCCGTCGCGTCCGGGCTTCGGCGTGAGCAGCCAGACCAGCCCGCCGTCGTCCAGCACGGTCAGCACGTCGACCAGCATGTCCGTGAGGTCGCCGTCGTCGTCACGCCACCACACGATGACGCCGTCGGTGACGTCGTCGTAGTCCTCGTCGACGAGCTCACCGCCGACGACCTCCTCGACCGCCGCACGGAGCGCGTCGTCGACGTCGTCGCCCCATCCGAACTCCTGCACCACCTGGCCGGGGGCGAACCCGAATCGAGCTACCGGGGATTCCGCCTGCTTACCCACGTTGGACCTTCGTTCCTCTCCGTCTGACGAATACCGACGCGCGCGCGAAGCGCTCTTCGGTCGTGTGCGCCAACGTAGTCCACCGGAAGCGGCGCCGCCCGGCAACCCCCGGGTGGCCTCCAGGTTTGCCGGATGCCGGGACGGGACAGTGACCTCCGCAACAACCGGTAGGCCCGGCATGACGTAGATCACGGATCCTTGACCGCCTGATGGTGTTCCCCCGAGCCGTCTGGGGACACAATGAGTGATGACCACCCGTTCGGGGGCCGCACCGTCGCGACCACGCGTCGCGGTGCCCTCACGACGGGATGCCTGACACGGACCGGGGCGGCGACCATGTGCCGCACACCGTCCGCAGATGAGAGAGGTTGCTGGTGGCTTCGTACGACGAGACCGGACCGTTGATCAACGGCCTGCTCAGCGCCGTCCCGGACATCGACCCCGCCGAGACCGGCGAGTGGGTCGAGTCGTTCGACGGCCTGATCGACGACAAGGGCGGCCCGCGGGCGCGCTACGTCATGCTGAACCTGCTGCGCCGCGCGCGGGAGCGCAACGTGCACATCCCCGCGTCGGTGGCGACGCCGTACGTCAACTCGATCGCCGTGCACGACGAGCCGTACTTCCCGGGCGACGAGGCCATGGAGCGGCGCTACCGCTCGTGGATCCGCTGGAACGCCGCCGTCATGGTGACGCGCGCGCAGCGCCCGGAGGTCGCGGTGGGCGGCCACATCTCGTCGTACGCGTCGGTGGCGACGCTGTACGAGGTGGGCCTCAACCACTTCTTCCGCGGCAAGGACCACCCCGGCGGCGGCGACCAGGTGTACTTCCAGGGCCACTCCTCGCCCGGCCAGTACGCCCGCAGCTTCCTCGAGGGCCGCATGTCCGCCGAGACGCTGGACGGCTTCCGCCAGGAGAAGTCGCACGCCGGCGGCGGCCTGCCCTCCTACCCGCACCCGCGGATGCTGCCGGACTTCTGGGAGTTCCCGACGGTCTCCATGGGCCTCGGCCCGGCCTCCGCGATCTACCAGGCGTGGACCAACCGGTACCTGCACAACCGCGGGATCAAGGACACGAGCCAGCAGGACGTCTGGGCGTTCCTCGGCGACGGCGAGATGGACGAGCCGGAGTCGCGCGGCATGCTGCAGCTCGCGGCGCACCAGTCGCTGGACAACCTGACCTTCGTCGTGAACTGCAACCTGCAGCGCCTCGACGGCCCGGTCCGCGGAAACGGCAAGATCATCCAGGAGCTGGAGGCCCAGTTCAAGGGCGCCGGCTGGAACGTCATCAAGGTGATCTGGGGCCGCGAGTGGGACGCCCTGCTCAACGCGGACAAGGACCGCGCGCTGGTCAACCTCATGAACGCCACGCCCGACGGCGACTACCAGACCTACCGTGCGGAGTCCGGCGCGTTCATCCGCGAGCACTTCTTCGGCCGCGACCCGCGGACCAAGGCGCTCGTCGAGAACATGACCGACGACGACATCTGGAACATGAAGCGCGGCGGCCACGACTACCGCAAGATCTACGCGGCGTACTCGGCCGCGCGCGCCCATACGGGCCAGCCGACGGTCATCCTGGCGCAGACGGTCAAGGGCTACGCCCTCGGCTCGAGCTTCGCGGGCCGCAACGCCACGCACCAGATGAAGAAGGTCAAGAACGAGGACCTCAAGGCGCTGCGCGACAACCTGCGCATCCCGCTGACGGACGAGCAGATCGACGCCGACCCGTACCTGCCCCCGTACTTCCACCCGGGGATGGACGACGAGGCGATCCAGTACATGCTGGAGCGCCGCCGGCACCTGGGCGGGTTCCTGCCCGAGCGTCGCGCGACGCCGAAGCCGCTCACGCTCCCGGAGCCGAAGGCCTACGAGATCCTCAAGAAGGGCTCGGGCACGCAGCACGTCGCCAGCACCATGGCCTTCGTGCGCCTGCTCAAGGACCTCATCAAGGACAAGGAGTTCGGCAAGCGCATCGTGCCGATCATCCCCGACGAGGCCCGCACCTTCGGTCTGGACGCGATCTTCCCGAGCGCCAAGATCTTCAACACGCAGGGGCAGAACTACCTCGCCGTGGACCGCGAGCTCATGCTGAGCTACAAGGAGTCCGAGGCCGGGCAGATCATGCACACCGGCATCAACGAGGCGGGTTCGGCCGCCGCGTTCCAGTCCGTCGGCACGTCGTACGCGACGCACGGCGAGGCCATGGTGCCGGTCTACATCTTCTACTCGATGTTCGGCTTCCAGCGGACCGGCGACCAGTTCTGGGCGGCCGGCGACCAGCTCGCCCGCGGCTTCATCATCGGCGCCACGGCCGGCCGCACCACCCTCACGGGTGAGGGCCTGCAGCACGCCGACGGCCACTCGCCGCTCATCGCCGGCACCAACACGGCGATGGTCCAGTACGACCCGGCGTTCGGCTACGAGATCCGCCACATCGTGCGCGACGGCATCGAGCGCATGTACGGCGACGGGTCCGACGGCCGCGACCAGAACGTCATGTACTACCTCACGGTGTACAACGAGCCGATGATCCAGCCGGCCGAGCCGGAGGACGTGGACGTCGACGGCATCCTCCGCGGCATCCACCGGATCTCGACGTCCGGCGCCGAGGGCCCCAAGGCGCAGCTCCTCGCCTCCGGCGTGGGCGTGCCGTGGGCGCTCGAGGCGCAGCAGCTCCTCGCCGAGGACTGGGGCGTGTCGGCCGACGTGTGGTCGGTGACCTCCTGGAACGAGCTGCGTCGTGACGCGCTCGCCGCGGAGAAGGACGCCCTCGTCGACCCGGCCGCCGAGCCGCGTACCCCGTACGTGACGCAGAAGCTGTCGGGCGCCCAGGGCCCGTTCGTCGCGACGAGCGACTACGACCACCTGGTGCCCGACCAGATCCGCGCCTGGGTGCCCGGCGACTACGCGGTGCTCGGGGCGGACGGCTTCGGCTTCTCCGACACGCGTGCCGCCGCGCGCCGCTTCTTCCTCATCGACGGTCCGTCGATGGTCGTGAAGACGCTGCAGCAGCTCGCCCGCCGCGGCGAGGTCCCGGCCGACGTGGTCGCCAAGGCGGTCGAGAAGTACCGCCTGCTCGACGTGAACGCCGGCACCTCCGGCGTCGCGGGCGGCGACAGCTGACCCGCCCGCCGAGGTAGCGAGGAGGCCCCGAGCCGTACGGCTCGGGGCCTCCTCGCGTCCGGGGACCCGCCAGCCCCGCCAGGGCTACCGCGGCGAGGTCTGCTCGCGCGCGGCGACGGCGCGGCCGAGCTCGGCGCGCAGCTCCTCCGTGCCGGGGTGCAGCTCGAGCGACGCGAGGTGCTGGCGGGCCTCGGCGACGCGGTCGGCCTCGAGGGCGGCCAGCACGAGGTGGCGGCCCACCTCCGGCGTGTGCTCGCGCGCCCGCCAGTGGCCGACGCCCAGCCCGAGCGCCTCGGTCGGCATGCCCGCCTCGCGCAGGATCGCCAGCCCCTCGGCGAGCGCCTCGCCGCTCGGCTCCCGCGAGGCGGCCGTGGCCAGCCGGCGGGAGGCACCCTCCGGGTCGTCGGCCACGGACAGGCGCCCCAGCTCGAGCAGCGGGCGCCAGGCGCGCGGGTGGCCGGCGAGCTCCTCCGCCAGCGACCAGACGGCGAGGTCGGCGGCCCGCTGCCGGGCCTCCTCCGGCGGCGCGGTGAGCGGGTCCTCGGGGTTCGGGGTCTGCGCCGCCCGCCGGCGCACGATCTCGGCGAGCGCCCGGAACGCGCGGGCGTCGTTCGGGTCGTCGGTGAGGATGGTGCGCAGGGCGTCCTCGTGCAGGTGCTCGCCGTGCGGCTGCGAGGGCGTCGGACGGCGTGCCGCGACCGTGGACGCGGAGAAGGGCCGACGCAGCAGCTGCCGGAGCCGGGGCAAGAGGGCCATGGACCGACACTATCCAATGTCCCCCGCACCGGCCGGGGCCCGCGCCGACCGGGTCCGTTTGTGCACTCCCCACAACCTCGCCCGTATCCTCGACCCATGACGAGCAGCGGCACACCGACGTCCACGGTCAGCGGGACGGACGCCGGCGACGGCAGCACCTCGACGGGTGGGGGGCCGACGCCCGTCAGCCGCGGCGAGAACGTCGCGCGGGTGCGCGAGCACCTGGGGGTGCTCACCTCGGCGGCGATGCGCCGCCTCGACGAGGAGGTCCACTGGTACCGGCAGCTCCCGGCCGAGGACCGCTCCTACGTGGCCCTCGTGGCGCAGTCCGGCATCAACGCCTTCGTGAGCTGGTTCGCCGAGCCCACGCCCACCCCCCACGGCGTGGGCGAGATGTTCGCGGCGGCGCCGCCCGAGCTCACGCGCTCGATCTCCCTGCAGCACACCCTGCAGCTCGTCCGCCTCATGGTCGACGTCGTGGAGCAGCACTCCGACGAGATCGCCGCCCCCGGGTACGAGCGCGAGCTGCGCGAGGCGGTGCTGCGCTACTCCCGCGAGATCGCGTTCTCCGCCGCCGAGGTGTACGCCCGGGCGGCAGAGGTCCGCGGCGCCTGGGACGCACGCCTCGAGGCCCTGGTCGTGGACGCCCTCGTGCGGGGCGACGGCGACGACTCGCTGCGCTCGCGCGTCTCGGCGCTCGGCTGGAGCGGTCGTGGCCAGGCGCTCGTCGTCGTGGGCGAGGCGACGACGCGGCTCGACGACGTCCGTACGGCCGAGCTGCGCCGGCTGGCCCGCCGCGCCGCGGGCGACGCCCTCGTCGGGATCCACGGCGACCGGCTGGTCCTGGTGCTGGGCGGCGAGGGCGACCTGGTCGCGGCGGCCACGTCGCTGCTGGACCGGTTCGGCCCCGGCCCCGTGGTGATCGGCGGCGTGGTGCCCGACGTCTCCGACGCGCCGGCGTCCGCCGCCGCCGCCCTGGCCGGCCTCGCCGCCGCGCCCGCCTGGCCGCAGGCCCCGCGCCCCGTGCTGGCCGACGAGATCCTGCCCGAGCGCGTCCTGACCGGCGACGTCACGGCCCGGCGCACCCTGGTGGCCCAGGCCTTCCGGCCGCTGCAGGAGGCGTCCGGGTCGGTGCTGGAGACCCTGTCCGCCTACCTCGGCACCGGCCGTTCGCTCGAGGCGGCGGCGCGCCGCCTCTACGTGCACCCCAACACGGTGCGGTACCGCCTGCGCAAGGTCTCGGAGATCACCGGGTGGGACCCCCTCGACGCGCGCGAGTCGTTCGTGCTGCAGATCGCGCTGGCGCTCGGCCAGCTCGAGGGCGGCGCCGTCGCCGGCTGACCCCGCCGTTGGAGGATTCCCACAATCGCCTTCCGCGAGGTTCGTGCGGGTCGCGACGACGCTCCTGGCGCCCGGGGTGGCACCGTGGGTCCGTGCTCGCCGTCGTCTGCCCTGGACAGGGCTCTCAGACCCCCGGGATGCTCAGCCCCTGGCTGGAGCTGCCCGGCACCGCCGACCTGCTCGACTCCTTCTCGGCCGCGGCCGGGACCGACCTCGCCCAGCACGGGACGACGTCGGACGCCGACACGATCCGTGACACCGCCGTGGCCCAGCCGCTCATCGTGTCGACCTCGCTGCTCGCGCTCCGCGCGATCCTCGACGGGCGCCCGACGACCGAGGTCGTGGACGTCACCGCCGGGCACTCCGTCGGCGAGCTCAGCGCGGCCGCCGTGTCGGGCGCGCTCGACGACGCCGGGGCCGTCGGCCTGGTCTCCCACCGCGCCCGGGCGATGGCGGAGGCCGCCGCGGCCGCGCCGTCGGGCATGAGCGCCGTCGTGGGCGGCGACCCCGACGAGGTGCTCGCCTCCATCGAGGCGGCCGGGCTGTTCCCGGCCAACGTCAACGGCGGCGGCCAGGTCGTGGCCGCCGGCGACCTGGAGCGCCTCGCCGCGCTGGCCGCCGACCCGCCGACGCGCGCCCGCGTCATCCCCCTGCAGGTCGCCGGCGCGTTCCACACGCCCTTCATGGAGACGGCCCGCGTGGCGTTCGAGCAGGTCGCGACCGGCTGGCTCGCCACCGACCCGCGCCTGCCGCTGCTGTCCGACGCGGACGGCGCCTCCTACGACGCGCTCGCGCCGGGCTCGCACGGCCACGGCACCGCCACGGACGTCCTGGCCCGCCTCGCGGCCCAGGTCACCGCGCCGGTGCGCTGGGACCTCTGCCAGGCGACGCTCGCCGAGCGCGGCGTCACCGGCATCCTCGAGCTCGCCCCCGGCGGCGTCCTCACCGGCCTGGCCAAGCGCGCGCTCAAGGGCGTCGAGTCGGTCGCGGTGAAGTCCCCCGAGGACATCGAGGCGGCCCGCGACCTCATCGCCCGCCACTCCGTCGCGGGTGGCGCGGAGACCTCCGCGTGACCCACCCCCGCACCGGGGCCCGCCCGACGCTCCGCCAGGCCGAGCCCGTCCGCTTCTCGCGGATCCTGGCCGTGGCCGGCGAGCGCGGCGAGCGCGTCGTGACCAACGACGACGTGGCCGGCCCGATCGACTCGTCGGACGAGTGGATCCGCCAGCGCACCGGGATCGTCACGCGTCGGTACGCCGCCGCGGACGTCGACGTGCTCGACCTGGCGGAGGCCGCGGCCCGCAGGGCGCTCGACGCCGCCGGGCTCACCGGCGCCGACGTCGACGTCGTGATCCTGTCCACGGTGACGTACTTCCACCAGACGCCCGCGGGGGCCGCCGTCCTCGCCGAGCGCCTGGGCGCGACGCCCGCCGCGGCCTACGACGTGTCCGCCGCCTGCGCCGGCTACGCGTATGGGATCGGCCAGGCCGACGCCCTCGTGCGTTCCGGCGCCGCGCGGAACGTGCTCGTGATCGGCGCCGAGAAGATGTCGGACTTCGTCGACCCCACCGACCGGTCGATCTCGTTCCTGCTCGGCGACGGCGCGGGCGCCGCCGTCGTGGGCCCGTCGGACACCCCGGGCATCGGCCCGACCGTGTGGGGCTCGGACGGCGCCAAGTCGCAGGCCATCTCGCAGACCCGCGGCTGGTCCGACCTGCGCGCGGAGCCCACGGCCGGCTGGCCGACGCTCCGCCAGGACGGCCCGACCGTGTTCAAGTGGGCCAGCTTCCAGATGGCCCCGATCGCGGCCAAGGCGATGGCGGAGGCGGGCGTCGAGCCCGAGGACGTCCAGGTCTTCGTGCCGCACCAGGCGAACATGCGCATCATCGACCAGCTCGTGAAGCAGCTGCGGCTGCCCGAGAGCGTCGTCGTGGCGCGTGACATCGCCGACACCGGCAACACGTCGGCCGCGTCGATCCCGCTCGCCACCGAGCGGCTGCTGGCCGAGGGGCAGGCCCGCTCCGGCGACCTGGCCCTGCAGATCGGCTTCGGCGCGGGCCTCGTCTACGCGGCACAGGTCGTGGTGCTGCCCTAGCCTCCGGTTCCGCCCCGGCCAGGATCCGCCCGGATCTGCGCCCGAGGTCGTGACCGACCCCCGTGGTGCGGGACAATCGCACCGCAACACCCCACGGTGCCGGACGGCCGGTACCCCGTTCAAGGAGAGACGCACCCCATGGCTTACACCTCCCAGGAGATCCTCGAGGGTCTTGCCGAGATCGTCGCCGAGGAGACCGGTCTGCCCACGGACGCGGTCGCGAGCGAGAAGTCCTTCACGGACGACCTCGACATCGACTCGCTGTCGATGATGACGATCGTGACCCACGCCGAGGACAAGTTCGGCGTCCGCATCCCGGACGACGAGGTCAAGAACCTCACCACCGTCGGCGACGCCGTCTCGTACATCGAGGGTGCGCAGGCCGCGTGACGCCCGCGGGGCGCACGCCCCGCCGCGCGGGCGGGCCGGGAGCACCCGGCCCGCCCGGCAACCTGATCGAGCAGCCCTCACCCCACACCCGCTCTCACCTCAGGAGTGACCCACCCATGACTGCCGCCCCCGCCTCGCGCGACGTCGTCGTCACCGGCCTCGGCGCCACCACCCCGCTCGGTGGCGACGCCCCCAGCACCTGGGCCGCGGCCCTCGCGGGAGAGTCGGGTGCGCGCCCCCTCGACAACGACTGGGCGGAGAAGTACGGGCTCCCGGTCACCTTCGCCGCCACCATCAAGGTCACACCCGACCAGGTGCTCTCCCGCCCCGAGACCAAGCGCATGGACCCGTCCACGCAGTACGCGATGGTCGCGGCCCGCGAGGCCTGGCAGGACGCCGGCGCCCCCGAGGTCGACGGCGAGCGTCTCGGCGCGGTCGTGTCGTCCGGCATCGGCGGCATCTGGACCACGCTGGACGGCTGGGACACCCTCAAGGAGCGCGGCGCCCGCCGCATGCTCCCCATGACGGTCCCGATGCTCATGCCCAACTCCCCCGCCGCGTACGTCTCGCTCGAGTTCGGCGCCAAGGCCGGGGCGCACGCCCTCGTCTCCGCCTGCGCCTCGGGCGCCGAGGCCATCGGGTACGGCGTGGACATGATCCGCAACGGCCGCGCCGACGTCGTCGTGTGCGGCGGCACCGAGGCCACGATCCACCCGATGCCGATCGCCGCCTTCGCGGCCTCGCGCACCCTCTCGCTGCGCAACGACGACCCGCAGCACGCGTCGCGCCCCTACGACATCGACCGCGACGGCTTCGTCATCGGCGAGGGCGCCGCCGTGCTGGTGCTCGAGAGCGCCGAGCACGCCGTGGCCCGCGGGGCGCGCGTCTACGCGAAGATCGCCGGCCTGGGCCTGTCCGCCGACGCCTACCACATCACCTCCCCGGACCCCGAGGGCACCGGGCAGGTCTCCGCGATGCGTCGCGCGCTCGAGGATGCCGGTGCCACCTCGCTCGACGTCGTCCACGTGAACGCGCACGCCACGTCCACCAAGGTCGGCGACCTCACCGAGACCGCGTCGATCCGCACCCTCATGGGCGGGGAGGCCGACCACGTGCGCCTCTCGGCCACCAAGTCGATGACCGGCCACCTGCTGGGCGGCGCCGGCGCGCTCGAGACCCTCTTCACCGTCAAGGCCGTGTCGGAGCGCCTCGCGCCGCCCACGATCAACGTGGAGAACCCGGATCCCGAGCTCCAGGTGCCCCTCGTGCGCGACACCCCCGAGCGGCTCCCCGACGGCGACATCGTCGCGATCAACAACTCGTTCGGGTTCGGCGGGCACAACGTGGCACTCACCGTCACCAACGCCTGAGAGGTCCGTTCCGCCCCCGTCGCCCCCTCCGCGACACCTGCCCCCGATGCCCGAATGTTGCACCCGGGTGCATTTGTCCTTCGCGATGCCTGCATGACCCGAGCAACCTATGTTGGCGCCCGAGGCCACCAACGACGGTGTGCCGCAGTCAAGGTCCAAGGGGGAGACCGATGGCACGTGCGCGCCGTCATGCGAAGCAGGGTCGTTCGACAGCTCACGGGAACGGTGCGGCTCCCCCGCCACGCTCCCGACGGCGCGGGGGCGCCCTGCGGAACCTCACCGCCGGCGTGACCTCCGCCGCCGTGCTCGGGGCGCTCGCCTTCGCGGGCGCCCCGAGCGCGTCCGCGGCGCCCACCGACGTGTCGGAGTCGCTGGGCAAGTTCCTCGGCGGCGACGTCGTCCTCGGGAACGTGGACCTCGACTCGATCGCCACGGTCGAGGGCGCCGACGCCGCCTACCCGTCGGGCGCCTCGCCCGAGACGAACCCGCTCGCCGCCGACGTGCTCAACACGCTCGACGTCGACCTCACCGACACGCTCCAGCTGTTCGGCCCGGGCGGCATCATCGAGCTCGGGGCCGTGAACCAGTACGCGGGTGCCGACGCCGACGGGTCGACCTCCGCCTCGGGGGCCGTGACCGACCAGGGCGCGATCTCGGTCGGCGGGTCGGAGCAGTTCCCGGCCGACGCCACCGTGACCCTGACGCCCCTGGTGCCCGAGGCCCTCCGCGACTCCACCGTCTCGCAGCTCGACCTGTCGCTCGGCGCGCTGTCCGCGACCGCGCAGGCCGAGCCCGGCGCCGCCGCGACCGGGGCCTACCAGGTCGCCGGCGCCACCGTGGACCTGACCAGCCCGCTGGTCGGCGACGTCTACACGCAGCTGCAGGACGCCATCACCCCCGTGCAGACGTCCCTGAACGGGCTCGAGACGACGCTCACCACGGCCCTCAACGGGCTGATCAACGTCAACCTCGGTGTCGCGCGCTCCACCGGCACCGTGGACGTGACCGTCCCCAACCTCACGCAGGCCCTGCCCACGGGCTTCGTGGGCGACGGGGCGGTCCAGGTCAACCTCCAGACCGGCGAGGTCAGGGTCGACCTCGAGCAGCTGCTCAACGACAACCCCGACCTGCCCGACCTCAACGCGCTGCCCGCGAACTACGAGATCCTCGACGGCGACGTCGTCGCCGCGATCTCCGACGCGGTGACCAGCACCATCACCTCCGTCGTGCAGGACGTCGCCGACGGCGTCCGGGGCGCCGTCGAAGCCACCGCGGTCGACGTGCACATCGCCTTCCAGGCGTTCGCCCTGACGTGGCAGGACGTCCTGAACATCGACCTGGACGCCAGCCTCGGCGAGATCGACGCCGGCCAGGCGACCGCGGACATCGAGGTCCTCGGCAGCACGGCGCTCGTCAACACCCTGCTCGGGGCCCTCGGGCTCGGCTCCACCCAGGCGCTCGCGTCCGCCGTCGTGAACGCCCTCCTCGCCCCGGTCGGGGCGGTGTTCACCCTGGTCGACACGCTGGAGACGACGCTCGACGGCATCACGGGATCGCTCGCGGCGGACGTGGTCGGCCCCGTGCTGGACGTGCTCACCGGCGTCGTCTCCCTCACCGGCAACGTGCAGGAGCAGCCGGGCGACCTGCCCGACCAGGACCCGACGGGCACGGAGTCGTTCACCGAGCGCGCCCTGTCGCTGCGCCTGCTCTCGCTGGGCACGGGTGACGACCTCGCCACCGTGAACCTCGCCTCGGCGAGCGTGCGCGCGGTGGAGGCCCCGACGATCGCCGCCGACCCCACGACGGTCCAGGCGGGCGCCCAGACCGCGATCTCGGGCACGGGCTTCTCCCCCGACACCGACCTGACCGTGCAGCTCACGGACTCCGACGGCGCTCCCGTCGGCGACCCGGTCCCCGTCACCACGGACGGGTCCGGCACCTTCACGGTCCCGCTGCCCGTGGCCGCGGCCACCCCGGCCGGCGACTACGCGGTGACCGCCTCCGGCGACCCGTCCGGCGTCACGCCGACCACGCCGCTGGCCGTCACGGCCGCCCCCGCCATCGTGGCGGACCCGGCCATCGTCCCGGCCGGCGGCACCACCACCGTCACGGGCGAGAACTTCACCCCCGGCGGCGACGTCTTGGTCCAGCTGACCGACGGCTCCGGCGCCCCCGTCGGCGACCCCGTGACCGGCACGGCCGGCGACGACGGCACCCTCTCCGTCGACCTGCCCACCGCGGCGGGGACCGCCGCCGGCGGGTACACCGTCGTGGCCACGGACGCCTCGACGGGCGCCACGGCCGACACGACCCTCACGGTGACCGACGCGCCCTCGGTCGCGCTCGACCCGGCGACGGTGGTCCCGGGCGGCACGACGACCGTCACCGGGGCGGGCTTCACCCCGGGCTCCGACGTCACCGTCCAGCTCACCGACCCCGACGGCAACGCCGTCGGCGACCCCGTCACCGTCCCCGCGACCGCCGACGGCGCGGTCACGACGCCGCTGACAGTGCCGGACGGCGCGGACCCGGGTGCGTACACCGTCGTCGCGACCGACGTCACCGGCGCCAGCGCGCAGGCCGACCTCTCCGTCATCGACCCGGCCGTCGCCGCCGACCCGGGCACCGTCCCGGCCGGCGGCACCACCACCGTCACCGGGACCGGGTTCACGCCCGGCGGGGACGTCACCGTGCAGCTCACGGACGGGACCGGCGCCGCCGTCGGCGACCCCGTCACCACGACCGCCGACGACGCGGGCGCGATCGAGGTCGACCTGCCCACCGGCGCGGGCACGACGCCCGGCGCGTACACCGTGGTCGCGACCGACGTCTCGGGCCTCACCGCCGAGACGCCTCTGGCCGTCACCGACGCCCCGACGGTCGCCGTCGACCCGGGCACCGTCCCGGCCGGCGGCACGACGACCGTGACGGGCACGGGGTTCACCCCGGGCTCCGAGGTCTCCGTGCAGCTCACCGACTCCGACGGCGTGCCCGTCGGTGGCCCGGTCACCACGACCGCCGACGACGCGGGCGCGATCGAAGTGTCCCTGCCCACGGGCGCGGGGACCGACCCGGGCCCGCACTCGGTCGTGGCGACGGACGTCACCGGGGCGACCGCCTCCGCGGCCCTGACCATCACCGCCGCCCCGACGCTCTCCGCCGACCCGGGCACCGTCCCGGCCGGCGGCACCACCACCGTCACCGGCGAAGGATTCACGCCGGGCTCCGACGTCACCGTGCAGCTCACCGACGCCGGCGGCGGCGCGGTCGGCGACCCGGTCACCGTGACCGCCGGGCCAGGCGGAGCGATCACCACGCCCCTGACCGTCGCGGGCGACACGCCCAGCGGCCCATACACGGTCGTGGCGACCGACGTCAGCGGCGCCACCGCGCAGGCGGACCTCGCCGTGACCGGTCCGCCGTCGGTCGCCGTCGACCCGGGCACCGTCCCGGCCGGCGGCACCACCGCCGTCACGGGCGGGGGCTTCACCCCCGGCGAGGACGTCACCGTCCAGCTCACCGACGACGCGGGTGCCCCCGTGGGCGACCCGGTCACGACCACCGCGGGTGAGGACGGCACCATCACCGCCGACCTCACCGTCCCCGCCGACGCCACCCCGGGCGACCACACCGTCGTCGCCACGGACTCCACCGGCGCCACCGCCGACGCTCCCCTGACGGTCACCGCGGCGCCGACGCTGGTCGCCGACCCGGGCACCGTCCCGGCGGGCGGCACCACCACCGCCACGGGCTCCGGGTTCACGCCGGGCTCCGACGTCACGGTGCAGCTCACGGACGGCGACGGCGACCCGGTCGGCGACCCCGTCACGGCCACCGCGGGCGACGACGGCACCATCACCGTCGACCTGCCCGTCCCCGCCGACGCCACCCCGGGCGACCACACCGTCGTCGCCACGGACGCCACGGGCGCCACCGCCGAGGCACCGCTGGTCGTCACGGCGGCCCCGACCGTCGCCGTCGACCCGGGCACCGTGCCGGCCGGCGGCACCACCACCGCCACGGGCTCCGGGTTCACGCCGGGCTCCGACGTCTCGGTGCAGCTGACCGACGGGAGCGGCGACCCGGTCGGCGACCCCGTCACGACCACCGCGGGCGACGACGGCACCATCACCGTCGACGTCCCCGTCCCGGCGGACGCGACCCCGGGCGACCTCGCGGTCGTCGCGACCGACGTCACCGGCGCCGAGGCCACCGCCCCGCTCCAGGTGACCGTCGCCCCGACGGTCGGCGTCGACCCGGGCACCGTCCCGGCCGGCGGCACCACCACCGTCACCGGCGACGGCTTCACCCCCGGCGAGGACGTCACCGTCCAGCTCACCGACGACGCGGGTGCCCCCGTCGGCGACCCCGTCACCGTCACCGCGGGCGACGACGGCACCATCACCGCCGACCTCACCGTCCCCGCCGACGCCACCCCGGGCGACCACACCGTCGTCGCCACGGACTCCTCCGGCGCGACCGCGGAGGCGGGGCTCGTGGTCACCGCCGCGCCGACGATCGACGTCGACCCGGGCACCGTCCCGGCCGGCGGCACCACCACCGTCACCGGCGACGGCTTCACCCCGGGCGAGGACGTCACCGTCCAGCTCACCGACCCCGACGGCACCCCCGTCGGCGACCCCGTCACCGTCACCGCGGGCGACGACGGCACCATCACCGCCGAGATCCCCGTCCCCGCGGACGCGGAGCCCGGCGACTACACCGTCGTGGCGGAGGACTCCTCCGGCGCGACCGCGGAGACCGGGCTCGTGGTCACCGCCGCGCCGGCCCTCGTCCCCGACCCGGGGTCGCTCCCGGCTGGCGGCACCACCACCGTCACGGGCTCCGGCTTCACACCGGGTTCCGAGGTCGCGGTGCAGCTCACCGGTCCGGACGGCAACACCGTCGGCGACCCGGTCACGGCCACGGCGGGCGACGACGGCGGCTTCGTCGTCGACGTCCCCGTCCCCTCCGACGCCCCCGCCGGCGACCACACGGTCACGGCGCAGGACGTCAGCGGCGCCACGGCCACCGCGCCGCTCGAGGTGACCGCGGCCCCGACGGTCACCGCCGACCCGGGCACCGTCCCGGCCGGCGGCACCACCACCGTCACCGGCGACGGCTTCACCCCGGGCGAGGACGTCACCGTCCAGCTCACCGACCCCAACGGCACCCCCGTCGGCGACCCCGTCACCGTCACCGCGGGCGACGACGGCGGATTCACCGTCGACGTCCCGGTACCGGCCGACGCGACGCCGGGCGACCACACCGTCGTCGCCACGGACCCGTCCGGCGCCACCGCCGAGGGCCCGCTGACCGTCACCGCGGCGCCGACGATCGGCGTCGACCCGGGCACCGTCCCGGCCGGCGGCACCACGACCGTCACCGGCGACGGCTTCACCCCCGGCGAGGACGTCACCGTCCAGCTCACCGACCCCGACGGCAACCCCGTCGGAGACCTGGTGACCGTGACCGCGGGCGACGACGGCACGATCACCGCCGAGGTCCCCGTCCCCGCGGACGCGGAGCCCGGCGACCACACCGTCGTCGCCACGGACTCCTCGGGCGCCACCGCCGAGGGCCCGCTGGCCGTCACGGCGGCCCCGACCGTCGCCGTGGACCCGGGCACCGTGACCGCGGGCGGCAGCACCACGGTCACGGGCGACGGCTTCACCCCGGGCGAGGACGTCACCGTCCAGCTCAGCGACCCCGACGGCAACCCCGGCGGCGAACC